>NZ_JBQJIM010000006.1:0-413734 GCF_052078295.1 Crossiella sp. CA198 | reverse complement strand
GCCACTGGCACGCCAGCGTCGATCATCCTCAGCAGCGTGTCACGGTGCTGGTGAAGGTCCTCCGAAAACGACATGGTCGTTGCAACCCCTCAGATCGAGGTGTTGCAACGACCACGTGAACCCGCCCTCGGGGGTGTGCGGGCCTTTCCACGTCTCAGTCCTCGGCGCGCAGTTCCCGCAGTGCGGAGCCAAGATCCGGCACCACGGTGGCCTTGATCTCCGGCGGCAACGTGCCCGAGTCCGGCGGCACCAGCGCGTGCGTGAAGCCCATCCGGGCCGCCTCGGCCAGCCGCCGCCCGGCCCCGGCCACCCGCCGCACCTCACCGGCCAGCCCGACCTCACCAAGCGCGATCATGGTGGGGGGCAACGCGACATCCCGCGCGGCCGAGGCCACCGCCAGCGCCACCGCCAGGTCCGCCGCGGGCTCCAGCACCCGCATGCCGCCCACGGTCGCGGTGAACACGTCCTTGTCGCCAAGGCGCACCCGGCCGCGGCGTTCCAGCACCGCGAGCACCATCGCCACCCTGGCCGAGTCCAGCCCGCTCACCGCGCGCCGGGGCGCTGGCAGGTTGGTCGCGGCCACCAGTGCCTGCACCTCGCCCAGCAGCGGCCGCTTGCCCTCCACGATCACCGTGATCGCGGTGCCGGGCACGCCGACGTCGCGCTGGTTGAGGAAGAGCCCGGACGGGTCGGCCACCCCGACGATGCCGTCGTCGCGCAGCTCGAAACAACCCACCTCATCCGCCGGGCCGTAGCGGTTCTTCACCCCGCGGATCAGCCGCAGGGTGGAATGCCGGTCGCCCTCGAAGTGCAGCACCACGTCCACCAGGTGCTCCAGCATCCGCGGCCCGGCGATCGAACCGTCCTTGGTGACGTGCCCGACCAGCAGCACCGGCAGGTTGTTCTCCTTGGCCACCGCGATCAGCGCCGAGGCCACCGCGCGCACCTGGGTGACCCCGCCCGGCGCGCCGTCGATCATGGCGGACTGGATGGTCTGCACCGAGTCCACGATCAGCAGTCCCGGCCGCACCGCCTCGATGTGGCCCAGGATCGCGCCCAGCTCGCCCTCGGCGGCCAGGTACATCTCGCCGTGCAGGTTCCCGGTCCGCTCCGCGCGCAGCCGCACCTGGCCCGCGGACTCCTCGCCGGTGATGTAGAGCGAGCGCCCGTTGCCGACGGAGGCGGCCCAGCGGTGCGCGACCTCCAGCAACAGCGTGGACTTGCCGACCCCCGGCTCACCCGCGAGCAGGATCACCGCGCCCGGCACGACCCCGCCGCCCAGCACCCGGTCCAGTTCGCCGACGCCGGTGGAGACCGCGCGGGCGGCCTCGATGTCGACCTCGCCGATCGGCCGGGCGGGCGCGGAGACCGCACTCGCGGTGATCCTGGCCAGCGCGGGCTTGACCGCGCCCTTCTCCTCGACCGTGCCCCAGGCCTGGCATTCCGGGCAGCGGCCGACCCACTTGGCCACCTCGTTGCCGCATTCGGCACAGCGGTAACCGGGACGGGTCACCCGCACGTTCTTCGCCACGCCGGTGAACCTAGGGGGTCGGTCCGACAGTCACCGGATCAGTGACCGCCACCGCCGCCGTGCCCGCCGGTCTTGGGCAGGTCCTCACGGTGTTCCTCATCCGCGGCGATCGGCACCTGCAGGGTGACCTGACCGGCCTTGGCGAAGGTGAACACCACCGGGATGGTTTTGCCCGGCCACAGGTCGTGCTTGAGGCCGACCACGGTGATCACCACGGTGCCGACCTTGAGCTTGCTGTCCACCGCGGAGCTGGCCGGGGTGGCCGCCGAGGTCGAGGTGGCCGAGGAGCCGGTGGGGCGGCCGGAGGTCGAGCCTGCCGCGCCGGAGGTGCTGGTCGGCGCCGCGCTCGTGGTGGCCGCGCTGGTGGTGGCGTGCTCGGGCTCGTTCAGCTCGGCGCGCACCGCGAAACCGGCCGGGACGGCGCCGTCGCCCTTGAGTTCGACCGAGCCCGCGCCCTCGGAGCTGACCGAGACCAGCTTGTCGTCGCTGGCCCCGCTGTTGATCAGGGAGATGCCCAGGGAGGCGTTGCTCTTGGCCGGGTAGAACTTCTTGGGGTTGTTCGAGGGGAAGGCGAGCTGGCCATCACGCAGTTCGATGGCCCCGACCTTGCCGCTCGCCCCGTTCACCGCGGCGACCTGGACCGAGGTCTGCGAGTTCATGCCGGCGCCACAGCCGGTCACGGCCAGCGCGATACCCAGACCCAGCGCCGCCGGGACCAGGCGGGCACGGACTGCCTTCTGCTCTACACGGCTCACAGCGCGCCGATCCTTCCCTGGAGTACCTGGTGAACTCCTCGGCCGCAGCCTAACCACCCGCGCCCGCGTGGGTGGCACCTGGTGGCCGTGCCAGGTGGCGGGTATTGATGATCACCTGTTCGCGCAATACGGCGTAGGCCATTTCGCCGTGCCCCGGAGTTTCACGGAGATCAAAAGTCCACTGTGGACCCGGCGTTGTCCTGCGCTGACCGGGGGAAGCATGTCCCGCTCTGGTTTGTCAACCCCTCCCGTGGCCGCTGACCTGCGCTTACAGATCGCACGGGGGTCGAGCGGAGATGGCCGGACGTGTTAGGATGGGGGCAGCGAAAGGGGCAGAGGACACATGGTTTTCAAGGTCGGAGAGACCGTCGTCTACCCGCACCACGGTGCCGCTCTCATCGAAGCAATTGAGACCCGCGTGATCAAGGGCGAGGAGAAGAAGTACCTCGTCCTCAAGGTCGCGCAAGGAGACCTCACCGTCCGGGTGCCCGCGGACAACGCCGAGATCGTCGGTGTGCGGGACGTTGTCGGTCAGGAAGGTCTGGATCGGGTCTTCGAGGTGCTGCGTGCTCCGCACACCGAAGAACCCACCAACTGGTCTCGGCGGTACAAGGCCAACCTTGAGAAGCTCGCCTCCGGCGATGTGAACAAGGTTGCCGAAGTGGTGCGCGATCTCTGGCGACGGGAGAAGGACCGCGGCCTGTCCGCTGGTGAGAAGCGCATGTTGGCCAAGGCTCGGCAAATACTGGTGAGCGAGCTGGCCCTGGCCGAAGGCACTGACGAGGACAAGGCCGAGGTTCTCCTCGACGAAGTCCTCGCCACCGCCTCCTGACAAGTCGAGAGAAGACACCGCCGCTGCCATGAGTGTTGTCGCGCTCGTGCCCGCTGCCGGGCGAGGTGAGCGGCTCGGTGCCGGTGTGCCGAAGGCCCTCGTCGAAGTCGGCGGCGAGCCGTTATTGGTACACGCGGTACGTGGTCTGTGGCGATCGGGCTGTGTCCAGCAGGTCGTTGTCGCCGCGCCACGCTCCGAGATGGACGTCGTGACCGCCGCACTGGCTTCGGTCGGTGCGGCGGTGCACGTCGTTGTCGGAGGCGCCGAGCGTTCCGAATCAGTCAAGCTGGCCCTGGACGCCGCGCTGGAGATCGTCCCGGACGCCGAGGTCGTGCTCGTGCACGACGCGGCCCGCGCCTTCACCCCGCCGGAACTGACCGCCGCGGTGGTCGAGGCCGTGCGAGCGGGTGCCCAGGCGGTCATCCCGGCCCTTCCGGTGGCCGACACGATCAAGCAGGTGGACGCCGACGGTGTGGTTCGCGCCACGCCCGACCGGACCACCCTGCGTGCCGTGCAGACCCCGCAAGGCTTCGCCGTCGACGTGCTGCGCCGCGCCCATGAGGCCGCGCTGGCCGACGGTGTGGCCGCCACCGACGACGCGGGCCTGGTCGAGCGGATCGGCATCCCGGTGCACACCGTGCCCGGCCACGCCGATGCGATGAAGGTCACCACCCCGTTCGACCTCACCGTGGCCAACGCCCTGCTGGCCGCGCGCACCCAACTTGTGGAGGGCCAGGCGTGATCCCGCCGCGTGTCGGAGTAGGCACCGATGTGCACCCGATCGAGCCCGGCCGCGACTGCTGGATGGCCGGCCTGCTGTGGGAGGGCGTGGACGGCTGCGCCGGTCACTCCGACGGCGACGTGGCCGCACACGCCCTGTGCGACGCCCTGCTCTCCGCCGCAGGCAAGGGCGATCTGGGCGCCGTTTTCGGCACCGGCGACCCCCGCTGGTCCGGCGCGCACGGCGTGGAACTGCTCGCGCACGTACGCGACCTGCTGGCCGAGGACGGCTGGCAGGTGGGCAACGCGGTGGTGCAGGTGATCGGCAACGCCCCGCGGATCGGCAAGCGCCGGGACGAGGCGCAGAAGGTGCTCTCCGAGGCGGCAGGCGGCGACGTCGCGGTCTCCGGCACCACCACGGACGGCCTTGGCCTGACCGGTCGCGGCGAGGGCATCGCCGCGGTCGCCACCGCCCTGATCTACCGCGCCTGACCCGCTCGCGCCGTCCGGTCCCGGCTGTCCGCATCCGGACAGCGGAAAAGGAACGACCCGGCGTCCCCGGGTGTTCCTCCTGATGTGAGCTTTCTCAACGCGCTACAGCCCGGCGGACACCCCGGACGCGGTGCGCGTGGTGATCAGGATGGCCCCGGACCGGGTGACTGGCAGCCGGGCCTGCTGGATCCGCCGGGCGGTCGCCGCCGCACGGCACGCGCGCGGCGCCGGTAGCCGACGCTCCCTGATCTCCCGCGTGGCCTTCCGCGCCTGCCGCCGGGCCAGGTTCGCGCGCAGCTTCTTCGAGTGCCACACGAGATCCACCACGCTCAGCAGGACAGGCAGAATCACGAAAAGTGGTAGCAGAGCGTTCACCATGTCGCGCCCCTTCCCCGATCACACCACTCTTTCGGAGCATCCCTGATATCGACGGTCTCGCTCCGTGATTGAACAGGGAAGGATGTATCCAAAGGCTTTATCGGACTGTTAGCTCTCTCGGTGTGTCCATCGGCACACCGTGTTGATCGAACTACTGTCCGTGTGATTAGCCCTTACCGACCGGTAAGTCTGGATGTTCATCAGGTCAAGTGACGGGCACTCTGCTCACCACGGAGCGTGTTCACCGTCACGGGAGGCCCGATGTCCGCGCAGCCAGACCTGATCCTGTCCGGCGTTGTCCTGGACGCCCCGGACCCACGCAGCCTGGCCACGTTCTACCGCCGCCTGCTCGGCTGGGAAGTGGTCCAGGACGAGGCGGACTGGGTCAAGATCAGCCCACCCGGCGGCGGGCCCGGCCTGTCCTTCCAGACCGAGCCGAACTACCAGCGCCCCACCTGGCCCACCAGCCCGTCCGCGCCGGGCATGATGATCCACCTGGACTTCCAGGTCGCCGACCTGCTCGCCGCCTGCGCGCACGCCGAGTCCTGTGGCGCCACCCCGGCCGAGTTCCAGCCGCAGGACCACGTCCGCGTCTACTTCGACCCGGTGGGCCACCCGTTCTGCCTGTTCGTCAGGTGATCGACGAAGACCAGGGCATCACATTCGCCGGCGGCCCGGCTTACCGGTCTGGCTGGAACTTTTCTTGTTCTGATGGTTTGTTTCATACGTACGGGTCTTGCCTAGGTTCATTTCGCTGTCTCTGTGCTCAGCGCCGGGCTTCTGCTGGGATTCATTGGCCTGCATTGGAGCGGGTTGTCCACACGAGTGGGTTGGCCGCGGCGCGGGATCTGTCAGGACCGGAAAACGGCGTTTAGGTTCAGCTGGACAGCAAGTCCCGGAACAGTTTCGGAGGCCCCCATGACAGTGCCGACAGGAAACCGGTCCGGCCGCGCTCGCGGTGGCCGGAACCGAGGCAGGCTCCGTGCGCGCGTCGCGGTCGCGGCCATCGGGGTGGTCCTGGGCTCCGCGGGCCTGATCGGCGGAGTGCCGGAGGGTCAGGCCCAGGACCAGCGCGGGCTGCCTGCGGTCGGAGCCGAGATCCCCATCGGCCTCCTTGCACTGGACGCTCCGACGGCGATCAGGACCGCACAGGTAAACCTGGACTTCAGGGGTGGGATGAGGGTTCGGGTCCTGGCGAATCCGGCCAACCCGGAGAATTCAAGACGCCTGAAAGTGATCGGTCACCGTGTCACCGCGGAGTTGCCGGACATTGGCGACTACGCCAGGCAGAGCGGCGGAACAGTCACCATTGAGCAGAATGATGTTGATGCCAAGAGCACATTGACGCTCACCGACCGCAGCACGAACGCGTTCAGCTTGCGCCTCTCGTTGTCCTTCACCATGACGATCGACCAGCCGGACGATTTCCGGCGTATGTCCGGAAGTGGCGCTGGCCGGATTTATGAACCTTTGGTGCTGACTACGAAGGAGCCGCAGATCCTGGTCGGCACCATCTACAACTTCCCGCCCAAGGGGGCCTACCTCCGGCAACTGAGCCCGGTGGACCTGGTGCTCCCGGACGACCCGGACACCGTGCTCGCGCAGATCGAGCGGTTCCCGGTCAAGGCGTCCCGCATCTGAGTCGTTCCGGTGCGGGTAGGCGGGTCGTGACGGCAACCACCATGTCGCGACCCGCCGGTCGATCGAAGGATTGACGATCACCGCGTGGTGCCGCACGCTGCCCGCGTGACCAGGTCAAACGGGACGACCCGGATCGCTCTGGCCAGCTTCATCGGCACCGCGATCGAGTTCTACGACTTCTACATCTACGGCACCGCGGCCGCGCTGGTGCTCAACTCCACCTTCTTCCCCGACCTCTCCCCGGTGGTCGGCACGCTGGCCGCGTTCTCCACCTTCGCGGTGGCCTTCATCGCGCGGCCGCTGGGCTCGCTGCTGTTCGGGCACTTCGGGGACCGGGTGGGGCGGAAGTCGATGCTGGTCGCCTCGTTGCTGACGATGGGGCTGGCCACGGTGGCGATCGGGTTGCTGCCGGGGGCGGCGCAGATCGGGGTGCTGGCGCCGGTGCTGCTGGTGGTGTTCCGGTTCCTGCAGGGGCTGGGCCTTGGCGGCGAGTGGGGTGGGGCGGCGTTGCTGGCCACCGAGCACGCGCCCAAGGGCAAGCGGGGCTGGTACGCGGCGTTCCCGCAGCTCGGGCCCTCGGTCGGGTTCTTCGCGGCGAGCGGGTCGTTCCTGCTGCTCTCGGCGGTGCTGGACGACGCGGAGTTCCAGGAGTGGGGCTGGCGGGTGCCGTTTCTGGCCTCGGCGGTGCTGGTGGTGGTCGGGCTGTTCGTGCGGTTGCGGATCGCTGAGACGCCGGTGTTCACCGAGCTGGTGGACAAGCGGGAGCGGGCGTCGATGCCGCTGGTGGAGATGTTCCGGCGGGCGCCGCGGCGGCTGGTGCTGGGTGGCGGCGTGATCGTCATCTGTTACGTGCTCTTCTACACCGCGACCACGTTCTGCCTCTCCTACGGCACGACCGTGCTGGGGTACTCGCGCAACACCATGCTGATCCTGTCCATCATCACCATCTGGGCCCTCGCCGCGGGCACGATCGTCTCCGCCAGGGCGGCCGACGCCTACGGGCGCAAACCGGTGCTGATCTTCGGGACCGCGTTCTCGGTGCTGGCGGGGCTGGCGCTCTTCCCGCTGCTGGGCAGCGGGAGTGTGGTCCTGGCCGGCGTGGCGCTGGCACTGGCGCTGGGGGCCATGGGCCTGGTCTACGGTCCGCTCGGCGCGTTCCTGCCCGAGCTGTTCGACACCAGATTCCGCTACTCCGCATCGTCCTTCGCCTACAACCTCGGTGGGGTGGCCGGTGGCGCGCTCGCGCCGACGGTGGCGGCCGCGCTGGCCGCGGACTTCGGGCCGGGGGCGGTCGGGATCTACGTGGCCGCGGCCGCGGTGCTGAGCCTGCTGTGCGTGCTGGGCCTGCCGGAGACCAGGGACGTCGAACTCACCGGCTGAGCGGTTCGGCCACGGGGGTCGGCGCGGGTTCGGCGGTGACCGGGTAGGCCAGGCTGGCGCCCGCGGCCAGCAGTGCGCCGAGGGCGAGCGCGAGCAGCTGCCTGCGTAGTCCATTGTGGACGGTGTTCATCCGTTGGCCTCCTTGGGTTCGGTCGTGAGATCGCGCAGCGCCGCTGTTCGTTTCGCCACGAAGGTGTGATCACGGTTGGGTCTCTGGGTTAACGTCGGGCCCGTGACCATTCGCGGGGTGCTCTTCGACTTCTCCGGCACGTTGTTCCGGCTCGAACTGGGCGACAACTGGCTGGACGGCCTGATGGACGACGCCGCGGCCGCCGACCTGCTGCGGCAGCTCACCGCGCCCACCGGACGGCTGGAGGGCCTGCCGCCGGCGCTGCACGAGGCGTGGGACCGCCGGGATCTGGACCCTGACCTGCACCGCGAGGTGCACCTGGCCGCGCTGGCCAACATCGGGGTGCCGGACGCCGCGCTGGCGGGCAAGGTCTACGACCGGCTGCTGGAGCCCGCCTCCTGGCAGGCCTACCCGGACACCGCCGCGGTGCTGGCCGAACTCAAGGCCGCCGGTTACCCGGTCGGCGTGCTGAGCAACATCGCCTGGGATATCCGCACCGTCTTCGACCGGCACGGCGTGGCCGCCCTGCCCGATGAGTACGTGCTCTCCTATGTGGAGGGGCGGGTCAAGCCGGACCCGGAGCTGTTCCGCACCGGTTGCGCGCGGATCGGCCTGGACCCCGCCGAGGTGCTCATGATCGGCGACAGCCAGGAGGCCGACGGCGGGGCCGAGGCGATCGGCTGCGCCTTCGCGCTGGTGCCGCCGCTGCCCACGGCGCAACGCCCGGACGCGCTGCGGGCCGTCCTGCGGACACACGGCCTACTTCCGGCGTAGGCCACAGCGCCGAGTGGTGGAAACTGAAATCCCGGTGGGTGGGCTGGTCATTAGCACGTCCGTCGAACCCGTACCCTTGTCGGGTGGCTCTCCGACTTCATGACACCGCTACCAGGAGCATGCGGGAATTCCACCCGCTCCGGTCTGGGGCTGCGTCGATCTATGTCTGTGGGGCCACCGTGCAGGGCGTGCCGCACATCGGACACGTGCGCAGCGGGCTGAACTTCGACGTGCTGCGCCGCTGGCTGGCGCGCGCTGGCGACGACGTCACGCTGGTGCGCAACGTCACCGACATCGACGACAAGATCCTGGCCAAGGCCGCCGAGCACGGCAGGCCGTGGTGGGAGTGGGCGGCCACGCACGAGCGCGCCTTCATCTCCGCCTACGACGCGCTGGGCTGCCTGCCGGCCTCGGTCGAGCCGAGGGCCACCGGGCACGTGCCGCAGATGATCGAGCTGATGGACCGGCTGATCGAGCGCGGCCACGCCTACGCGGCCGGGGGCGACGTGTACTTCGCGGTCGCCTCCTTCCCTGAGTACGGCGCGCTGTCCGGGCAGAAGCTGGACGAGGTGCAGCAGGGCGAGTCCGCGGCCACCGGCAAGCGCGACCCGCGTGACTTCACGCTGTGGAAGGCGGCCAAGCCCGGCGAGCCGTCCTGGCCGACGCCGTGGGGCCGTGGGCGTCCCGGCTGGCACCTGGAGTGCTCGGCCATGGTCACCGCCTACCTCGGGCCCGCGTTCGACATCCACGGCGGCGGGGTGGACCTGGTCTTCCCGCACCACGAGAACGAGCAGGCCCAGTCGCGGGCGGCCGGGGACGGCTTCGCCCAGTACTGGATGCACAACGCCTGGGTGACCATGAGCGGCGAGAAGATGTCGAAGTCGCTCGGCAACACGGTGACCATCCCGGAGATGCTGCAGCGGGTGCGCGCGCCCGAGCTGCGCTACTACCTGGTCACCCCGCACTACCGGTCCACCATCGAGTACTCCGAGCACGCCCTGCACGACGCGGTGGCTGGGTACCGGCGGATCGAGGGCTTCCTGCGGCGGGTGGTGCAGCGCACCGGCTGCGTCGGCGAGGAAGGGCTGCCCGGCGATTTCGTGGCGGCCATGGACGAGGACCTCGGCACCCCGGCGGCCATCGCCGTGGTGCACACCAGCGTGCGGGACGGCAACGCCGCGCTCGACGCCGGTGACGATGAGAAGGCCCGCGAGATCGCCGCCTCGGTGCGCGCGATGACCGGGCTGCTTGGCCTTGACCCGTTGTCGGAGCAGTGGGAGGTCGCGTCCACTGTGGACGAAGGCTCCCGGGTCGCGCTGACCACGCTGGTCGAGGGACTGTTGGAAGAGCGGCAGAAGGCACGGGCAGGCAAGGATTTCGCCACGGCGGACCTGCTGCGCGACCGACTGCTCGCGGCCGGAGTGGCGGTAGAGGACACCGCCTCCGGTCCACTATGGACATTGAAGGACTGCTGAGAACATGGCCGGTAACTCCAGGCGCAAGGGTGCCATGCGCAACCCTGGTTCGAAGAAGGGCGCCGTTGTCGGCTCCGGTGGCCAGCGGAAGAAGGGCTTGCAGGGCAAGGGACCCACGCCGCGAGCCACCGAACGCGAGCACCACCCCGCCGGGCGCAAGGCCGCCGCGGCGACCAAGGCCGAGCAGGCCAGGGCACGGCGCAAGGGCGAGTCGACCAACTCCGAGTACGTGGCCGGGCGCAACCCGGTGGTGGAGTGCCTGCGTGCGGGCGTGCCTGCCCAGGCGCTGTACGTGGCGCTGGGCATCGAGACCGACGAGCGGGTGACCGAGGCGGTGCGGATGGCCGCCGACCGGGGCATCTCGGTGCTGGAGGTCTCCCGGCCGGAGCTGGACAAGCTCACCAACGGCGCCATGCACCAGGGCCTGTCGTTGCAGGTCCCGCCGTTCAGCTACAGCCACCCGGACGACCTGCTGCAGATCGCCCGCGACTCCGGCGTGGCGCCGCTGCTGGTGGCCCTGGACGGGGTGACCGACCCGCGCAACCTGGGTGCGGTGATCCGCTCCGCGGCCGCCTTCGGCGCGCACGGCGTGGTGGTGCCGCAGCGGCGCAGCGCGAGCATGACGGCGGTGGCCTGGCGGACCAGCGCGGGCACCGCGGCCCGGTTGCCGGTGGCCATCGCGGTCAACCTCAACCGCACGCTCAAGGACTGGGCCACCGCGGGTCTGATGGTGGTCGGCCTGGACGCCGACGCCAGCATGAACATCGACGAGCTGGAACTGGCCACCGGTCCGCTGGTGGTCGTGGTCGGCTCCGAGGGCCGGGGCCTGTCCCAGCTGGTGAAGAAGCACTGCGACGCCACCATCGGCATTCCGATGGCGCCGGGGGTGGAGTCGCTCAACGCCTCGGTGGCCGCCGGTGTGCTGCTGGCCGAGGTCGCCCGTCGCCGCCGGGCGGCCGGGCGGATCTGACCATCCGGACCTGGTTGCTCCGATAGGGTCAGCGGGCTGCACTGTGACCCGAGGTAGAGATGTCTTTCGTCAGCCCGCTGTTCCTGTGGTACTTCATGCCGCTCACCCTGGTGGCGTTGCTTGTGCTGCCCAGGACCTGGCGCAACGGCGTGATCGCGGTGGCCAGCCTGGTCTTCTACGCCACCGGGTCCGGCTCGTCCACGCTGTTGCTGCTGGCCTGCATCGTGGTCAACTTCCTGGCCGGACCGCGGCTGGAGCCGAAGGAGCACGAGCCGGAGCAGGCCGCCAGGCAGCGCCGGTACGTGCTGATCGGCGTGATCGGCTTCGACGTGGCGATCCTGCTGGTGTGGAAGTACCTGGGCTTCGCCACCGAGCAGCTGGCCGGGCTGGCCAAGCTGTTCGGCGGCGACTTCCCGGTGACCCACCTGACGCTGGTCATCGGCATCTCCTTCTTCACCTTCCACCACATCTCCTACGTGGTGGACATCTACCGCGGTGAGCGCCCTGCCCTGCGCAACCCGGTCTCCTTCGTCACCTACATCGCGATGTTCCCGCAGCTCGCGGCCGGTCCGATCGTGCGCTACCGGGAGATCTCCGACCAGCTCCCGCAGCTGCGCACGCACCGGCTGGACGACATCGCCAGCGGCTTCCCGCGCTTCGCCCTCGGCCTGACCAAGAAGGTCGTGATCGCGGACACGCTGGCGCCGATGGTGGACGCCTGCTTCGCAACCCCGCCGGACAAGATGACCTTCGCGGTCGCCTGGCTCGGCGCGCTGGGTTTCACCCTGCAGCTCTACTTCGACTTCTCCGGCTACTCGGACATGGCCATCGGCCTTGGCCGGATGCTCGGCTTCCGGCTGCCGGAGAACTTCGCCCGCCCGTACTCCTCGGTCACCGTCACCGAGTTCTGGCGGCGCTGGCACATGTCGCTGTCCCGCTGGTTCCGTGACTATGTCTACATCCCGCTCGGCGGCAACCGGCACGGCACCGCGCACACCTACCGGAACCTGGCGATCGTGTTCGTGCTGACCGGTTTCTGGCACGGCGCGAACTGGACCTACCTGGTCTGGGGCGTCTACCACGGCATCCTGCTGGTGATCGAACGCGCCCGCCGCTGGGACCGCCCCCCTGCCACCGTCGGCCGCCAGCTCGGCCGCCGCGCGCTCACCCTGCTGCTGGTGATCATCGGCTGGATCTTCTTCAAGTCCACCACCCTGGGCGCCGCGTTCACCATGCTGGGCAACATGTTCCTGCCGGACTTCACCGGCCTCACCGACAGCGTCGACGCCGCCCTGACCAACCAGCGCCTGCTGCTCCTGCTGCTGGCCATGGTGATCGTCTTCCTGCCGGCCCGCCCGCTGGGCCCGTACCTGGAGTCGGTGCGCTCGCCACAGGCCACCGCGCTGCGCATCACGGTGCTGACCGTCGGCCTGGCCTACTCCGCGATCCTGGTCGCCACCGGCACCTTCTCCCCGTTCCTGTACTACCAGTTCTGAGCCCGGCCCGGTCCCGCGCCCGTCGTGGTGAGCGAGAACACCGCGAGCTGTCCGGGACCGGCCCGTTACCTGCGCCGATTGGGTGAGTGCAGGTCAGAGCCTCGGTGACCTCTGCCACGAGCAACGTTGGCAAGTCTCCTGAATCGTTCAATGGTCTATACCATTTGGAGCTGGGTCCCACCGGACCCGCCGCCGCCGCTTCGGAAGAGACCATGTCGCACAGCACGCTCGTCCCCGTTCCGCCCACGGCCGCCGACATTCCAGCCGACCCCGCCGCGTTGCTACCGCGGCCACCCGGTGACGAGGAGGTGTACTGGTACTTCGGGCCGCAACGGCGCTGGGTGCTGGTGCTGTCCTCGCTCTCGTTCGTCTTCACCGCGGTCGCGTTGTTCCAGTTCTCGGTGCGCACGCCCTGGCTGTGGCTCTTCCTCGGGGTGCTCGTGCTCAACGTGGCCGGGGTGGTGATGTCGTTGCTGGACAACGGCAATCCGCGGCGGGTCAGCCGGGCACAGCACGATCTGCTGGTCCGGGTGTGGCGGCCGGAGGTGCTGCCGAGCGTGGATGTGTACCTGCCGACCTGTGGTGAGCCGATCCCGGTGCTGCGCAACGCCTATCAGCACGTGTCGCGGCTGGGCTGGGATGGGCGGCTGCGGATCTGGGTGCTTGATGACGGGGCGCGCCGGGAGGTGCGCGAGCTGGCCGCGGAGTTCGGGTTCGACTACGTGGTGCGGCCGGATCGCGGGCACCTGAAGAAGGCCGGGAACCTCAACCACGCGCTGACCGTCTCGGCCGGTGAGCTGATCGTCATCCTGGACGCGGATTTCTGCCCGCGCCCGGATCTGCTGGTGCACCTGGCGCCCTACTTCGAGGATGCCGGGGTCGGCATCGTGCAGACCCCGCAGTGCTTTGCCACCGACGCGTCGATGAACTGGCTGCAGCGGGCCGCGGGTGCGGCGCAGGAGTGGTTCTTCCGCTGGATCCAGCCTTCGCGGGACGCCAATGACGCGGCGATCTGCTGTGGCAGCAACGCGATGTACCGGCGGGCCGCGATCGAGGAGGTCGGCGGGTTCGCCAAGCTGGACCACAGCGAGGACATGTACACCGGACTGGCCCTGCTCGGCCGCGGCTACCGGACCCAGTACCTGCCGTTGTTGCTGGCCAAGGGGTTGTCGCCGGACACCGTGCCCGCCTTCGTCAGTCAGCAGTACCGCTGGGCCATGGGCAACCTGCACCTGCTCACCGCACGCGAGGTGGTGCGGATCGGAGCCGGTCGCCGGTTGCTGCTGTCGTACTGGAACGGCGTGGTCAGCTACCTGCTGACCGCGGTGAACGTCTTCGCCGCGCCACTGCCGCCGCTGATCATGCTGGCCCTCAGCCCTGGGGAGGTCCGGCCCTGGCACATGTTGCCGTTCCTGCTGCCGGTGTGGACCTGGCTGGTGCTGATCCCGGCGGTCTCCCGCACCCGGTGGAGCATGCAGGTGATCCGGGCGCATCAGCTGGTCGGATTCGCCAGCGCGGCCGCGGTCTGGCACACGCTGCGCGGGCGCGGCGCGAGCTGGGTGCCGACCGGAGTGAGCCAGGGGCGCGGCGGACTGGCGCGGCGGGTGAGCCTGATCGCCTTTGCCTGGATGGGAATCACCACTCTGGCGGGCTGGATCGGCTTTGCCGCAGGGGTTTTCGCCTACGGAATCGGCAATTACTGGGCGCTGGCCGGGTATCTGCTGGTGCAGGGCTACCTAAGTGTGCCGTTGCTGGTGGACCTGGCCAACTCGCTGTGGCGGCCGGATCGGCAGTCGATCGGGTCCGGGAACCGTTGGGCGGCAACGGCCGCGCACCGGAGCTGGCCGGAGCTGCTGGCGATCACGGTGGCGCTGGGCCTGTTCGGGCTGCTCGCCTCCGGCCTGGTGGACGGGATCCTGTGATGACGGATTACCACCCGGGCCGCCGGGCCGATATCGAGGGTCTGCGCGCGGTGGCCGTGCTGACCGTGCTGGGTTTCCACGCGAGCGTGCCGTTCTTCGGCGGCGGGTTCGTCGGCGTGGACGTCTTCTTCGTCATCTCTGGTTTCTTGATCACTGGATTGCTGCTGGCCGACATCAGCAGCGCGGGAGGCTTCTCGCTCAAGGAGTTCTACGCGCGCCGGGCCCGGCGGATCCTGCCGGCGGCCGGTGTGGTGCTGGTCGTGGTGGCGGTGCTGAGCTGGCTGCTGCTGCCGCCGTTGCGGGCCAAGGACGTCGCCTACGACGTGCTCTTCGGCGCGCTGAACCTGGCCAACTGGCGGTTCGTGGCCAACCAGACCGACTACCTGGCCGCGGCCCGTGAGCACAGTCCGGTGCTGCACTTCTGGTCGCTGGGCGTGGAGGAGCAGTTCTACCTGGTCTGGGCGCCGCTGTTGCTCGGCCTGGCCGTGCTGGCCCGCAAGCTGGGGCGGCCCGCGGTGCCGGTGATCGCCGGGGCGATCGGGCTGCTCACGGTTGGCTCGTTCCTGCTGTCGGTGCGCTGGACGGCGAGTTCGGAACCCCTTGCCTACCTGGGCTCGCCGACCCGCGCCTGGGAGTTCGGCCTCGGCGCGCTGGCCGCGATCGCGCTGCCCTGGCTGCGGTTGCCCGGCCTGGCGCGCTGGGTGCTCGGCCTGCTGGGCGCGGGCGCGATCGGGGCGGCCACCGTGTTGTTCAGCTCGGCGACCGCCTTCCCTGGTTCCGCGGCATTGCTGCCGGTGCTGGGCACGGTCGCGGTGATCCTGGCCCAGGGCAACGGGATCGGCGGCTTCCTGAGCACCAGGCCGATGCGCGCGATGGGACGGCTGTCCTTCTCCTGGTACCTGTGGCACTGGCCGGTGCTGGTCTTCGCCGAGGCGGTCTCCGGGCAGCTGGCCTGGCCGGTGAAGCTGGCGCTGGTGCTGGCCGCGGCCGGACCGGCCTGGCTGACCGCGAAACTGGTGGAGCAGCCGGTGCGGTTCTCGCCGACCATCTCGGCACTGCCGGTGCGCGGACTGGCCATCGGGGTGACCGCGGTGCTGCTGCCGGTCGCCGCCGGACTGGTCACCGGCAGCGCGGCCCAGCGGATGATGGGCGGCGGCATCACCGAACTGTCTGCCACTCTGCCACTAGCCGCAGCCGACGGCCCGGACCTGCTCACCAGCCCGGCCCCAGGGCTGACCCCACCGGTGCACCGGGCCCGCGCCGACGTGCCGCCGGTGCCGGGTTGCGAGCTGTTCCCGGCCGAGCTGACCGGGCCGGAGTGCCTCTTCGGCGATCCGGCCGCGCCGCAGGTGCTGCTGATCGGCGATTCCCATGCCAGCCAATGGTTTCCCGCCGTCCGGCAGCTGGCCGAACGGCGTGGCTGGGCGGTCCGGGTGCGGGTCAAACAGGGCTGCCCGCTGCCCGAGCTGACCGTGTACAACCCGACCCTGGGCCGGGCCTACACCGAATGCGACACCTGGCGGCAGCAGACCCTGGATCAGGTCGCCGGGACCAGGCCGAAACTGGTCTTCCTGGCCTCGCTCAACCAGTACACCGCGGACCAGGACCTGCTCGCCGCGGCCTGGCAGCGCAGCCTGGACCGGTTGGCCGCCACCGGCGCGCCGCTGGTCTACCTGCGGGACACGCCGTTGCCGGGCAAGGACATCCCGTCCTGCGTATCCGCGGACCCGGCGGCGTGTGACTTCCCGCGTAGCCAGGCCCTGCGGCCAGATCCACTGGTCAACCGCGCCGGACTGTCCACAGTGGACATGAACGCGGTGCTGTGTCCCGGCGAGAGCTGCCCGGCGGTGCGCCAGGGCGTGCTGCTCTACCGGGACGACTCGCACCTGACCGCCACCGCGGTCGCGCTGCTCGGCCGCAGGGTGGAGAAAACCCTGGAGCGGCAGGGACTGCTGCCACCGGTGTGGCAGCAGGTCTTCCGCGAGGACTTCGACGGACCGGATGGCTCCGCACCCGATCCACGGCGCTGGCAGCACGCCACCGGCACCTGCTACCCGGGCTGCCCGGCCCCGCGGTGGGGCACCGGCGAGATCGAGACCATGACCGACTCGACCGGCAACGTGCGGCACAACGGCAAGGGACAGCTGGCCATCACCCCGATCCGGGCCAACGGCCAGTGGACCTCGGGCCGGCTGGAATCCGCGCGCACCGACTTCCGCGCTCCCGCCGGCGGGCTGCTCCGGGTGGAGGCGGAGATCAAGCTGCCCGAGGTGGGCCAGGCCGACGGCGCCGGGTACTGGCCCGCGTTCTGGCTACTCGGCGACGCGGTGCGGCGGGACAACACCGGCTGGCCGGGCGTCGGCGAGATCGACGTGCTGGAATCGCTCAACGGCCGCGAGTCGGTCTTCGGCACCTTCCACTGCGGCGCGCTGCCCGGCGGTCCGTGCCAGGAGCCGATCGGCCTGGGCAGCGGGGAAATCCCGTGCGCGGGCTGTCAGCGGGACTTCCACCGGTACGCGATCGAACTGGACCAGGGCAAGGGCGAGATCCGCTGGTACCTGGACGGGCGGCAGACCTTCGCGATCAGCCGCGAGCGAGTGGGCGAGCAGGCCTGGCGGCAGGCCACCGACCACGGGTTCTTCCTCATCCTCAACGTGGCCATCGGCGGCCGCCTGGCCGGGGACCCCAACGCCGCCACCGCCTCCGGCCGCCCGATGCTGATCGACTCGGTGACCGTCGCTACCGGCTGAGCGCGTCCCAGCGGGCCGTCATCGCCTCGATGGCCCGCTGGGCGGCGGCCGGGGTCACCTGCTCGGGCAGGTCGATGGTCAGCTTGGCCGCGGCCTCGGCCAGCGCCCGGTGCCCGGCGGTGCCGAGCAGGGTGGCCAGGTCGATCCGCTGCAGCAGTTTCTTGGTGATCGGGCGCTTGGCATCCCAGAACACCAGCGCGGACAACAGGGTCGCGGTGGTCCGGTCGCGCAGCAACGCGGTCAGCACCGCGGCCTCGGCGAGGTCGGCGCAGGAGAGGAAGTAGCAGGTGTCATCGAGCAGCACCGGCCGGTCCTGGATCGGCGCGACCAGCCGGAACTCCACCTTCTTGTACATCCCGGAGATCGCCACCTTGTACGGCGCGAAGGTGTACTCGCCGATGCCGAACACGCTGAACCGGGGCCGGGCGCGGTAGATCGCCGAGCGCCGGTTGTCCAGCGCCTCGGCGTGCGCGAGCAGGTAGCGCCACAGTTTCGGCGCGGTGCGGGCCAGCGCGGCGGTGTCCTCGCCGAGGCTGCGCTGCGGCAGCACCAGCCTGCGCCGGGCGGTGGTGGTGTTGCCGTGCACCAGGTCCGAACTCTTGAGCAGCGGGTAGAGGTGCTCGTCCTCGATCGGCGCCGGACCGGTCAGCTCCATCACCGCGGTGGCGTCGTGCTTGACCCCCTGCCGCCACTCCAGCTGGCAGGCCCCGTCCGCCGCCGCGGTCCGGTCATAGGCTTCGACATCGGCCACCAGCCGGCCACGGACCAGGCCGAAATGCCGGGAAGGCGTTGCCGCGTCAAGGGAATCGTAGAGCGCGCAGGTGTACTCGCACAGGGTGTCGCCGAGCCGGAGGGTGAGCAGCCCGGCGTCCACGTTGGCCCCGAACCAGCGGTGCGAGTCGATCAGCCGCAGGGTGGCCGCCTCGACCGGGATCCGCTGCTCCGCGCAGTGCCCGAGGATGTTGCGGGCCACCTGGGTCTTGCACAGCAGTGCGATGGTCGGCCGGTGCCCGCGCAGTTCGCTGAGCAGCTTCTGCCAGATGTACTCGGCCACATCGAAATTGGACTCACCGGTGCGCGCGGCCATCCCCGGCCGGTTGCGGGTGTTGGCCTTGACCGGCACGTTCGCCGAGCCGAACCGGGTCAGATCGGCCATGGTCACCCACGGCGGATTGCCCAGCACCAGCAGTTCACCCTCGGCCGCCCATGGCAGGTCGGCGCCCAGATCCAGGCCGAACACGCACTGCTCGCGGATGTCGCCGTGCGCCCTGGCGAGTTCGGCGTGCGCGGGCTGGATCTCCACCCCGATCCGTTGCGGCACACCCAGTTCGGCCGCGGCGGCCAGGAAACTGCCGGTGCCGCAGGTGGGTTCCAGCACCTTGCGGTAGTCCCGCGGCGGCAGCGTGGCCAGCACCGCGCGAGCCAGCGTCAGCGGGGTCTGGAAGTCACCGAACTCGTTGTTGGGCAAGAAGGGTCCGCCATTCTCGGTCAAGCAGACCGTAGTGCACGTCGTCGGCGAAACCGTCCCCTTCCCACCACGCCTCGCGGTGCCGTCCCTCCTCGGTGAACCCCGCCGCCAGCGCCGCCTTCTGCATCGGCACATTGCGTGCCCCGGTGACCAGCCGGACCCGGTGCAGCCCGAGCACGAAGAAGGCGTAGTGGCAGATCACCCGCAGCGCGTCGGTGGACAGCCCGCGCCCGCGGAAGTCCGACCGCAGCCCGATACCGATCTCGGCGTTGCGATGGTGGTAGTCGATCGCCCACAACGTGACCGACCCGGCCAGCTCCCCGTTCTCCTCGATCGCGAACGTCGCGCTCTTGGGCATCGGCTTGGAGTAGTGATCGTCCACCGGCTCCCAGCTGGCCAGCACGGTCTCCATCGGCACCGGGAACCAGGGGGCGGAGGAACTGAGCATGAAACCGGGCACGTCCGCGCGTTGCTCGGCGAAGAGCACCGCGACGTCGTCCTTGGTGCAGGGCCGGAGCACGACCTTCTCGCCACGCAGCATTCGCCGAGGCTAACTCCGCAGGGGCGGACCGGCCTCCTATTTTCCGCCGCCCGGCACCTGGTGGAGCTTGCCCCTGGCCACCACCAGGATCCGGCCCTCGGTCAGGTCCGGTTTGGCCACCGCGTGCCAGCCGCCCCGTGCCTCGGGCACCCGCAGCGTGGTCAGCAGGTCCGGTCGCCCGATGCCGACCGCGCCGCCGCCGACGATCCGGCCGTCCCGGTCGGCCACCAGCACGCAGTCCGCGCGCCGCCCCTGGACCACCGCCCAGCCACTGATCACGGTGTCCCCGCGGATCGGCGTCTCCACGTTGCCTGCCGAACCACCGGCGCCCGGCGGGCCGGGCAGCACCGGGATCGTGGCCAGATCGACCGTGCTGCCCAGCTCGACCGGCAGGCCGCAGCCCAGGGTGAAGTCCGGGCTGAACGGGTAGGTGCCCAGCGCGGTCAGCCGGGGCAGCACCGCGCGCGGCACCGACTGGCTGGACTCGTAGGTCTGCACCGCGCCCACCCGCATCGCCACCGCCAGCACCGCCTGCTCGGTGTAGGAATCGCGGATCTGGGTGGCCTTGCCCGGTGCGACCGCGTAGGTCACCAGCGCCACGGTCAGGCACACCGCGGTCAGCGCGCCCGGCAGCAACCGGGGCAGCAGCACCGCGAGCAGCACGCAGATGGCCAGCGCGGAGATCCCGGCGTACCGCGGTGACAACCCGATCGTGTTACCCGCGCTGGTCCGGGTGTAGGCGATCATCACCGCGACCAGCAGGGTGAACAGGGCCAGCGCGGGCAGCGCCGGATCGGCGCCGGGTTCCCGGCGGGTGCGGATCGCGGTGACCAGCACCAGCACCAGCCCGGCCGCGGTGAGCGCGCCGGTGAGGTAGGCCAGCCCGTCCACGTGCGGGGACCAGAGCTGGCCGAGCAGGCTGGCGAACACCCCGACGTAGCTGTCAGGGCCGATCCGCGACGCGGCCGGCGGACTGGCGTCGGATTCGGCGGTGACCAGCCAGAACACCACCACCGCAACGCCGATGACCAGCGGCAGCACGGTGCGCCACCGGCGGTCCCCGCGCAGCCAGGCCACCAGCGCCAGCGCTGGCCAGAGCGCGAACGCGGTGCCGTGGCACAGGCAGGCCAGCAGGCCCAGCGCCAGCGCCACCCAGGTCCGTCCGGCCCGTGCGGCGACCAGCGCGAGCACTCCGGCCAGCAGCGCGGGCAGCCAGCTCACCCCGCTCATCCCGATGCCGTACAGGTCGAGCATGCTCGGCGCGAAGAACAGGAACGAGAACGCGGCCAGCAGCGCGGCCCGGCGGACCCGGCTCAGCCCGGCTGGCAGCAGCCGGTGCAGCACCAGCACGGTGATCGCCGAGAGCAGCACGGTGAGCAGGCCGAAGACCTGGTTGGAGCCGCCGAGGTACTTCGCGTCCAGCCAGAACAGCAGCCGAGGAATGATCATCGGGTGCCCGTTGTGGTAGGCGAGCAGCCCGCCGAGGTCCAGCGAGCCGTCCGGCTTGGCCGCCTGCACCAGGAAGGTCCAGTAGTCCAGGAAGTGCATCCGGGGCGCACGGGCCACCTCGATGAGCATTCCGATCAGCGGCAGCACCGCGAGCAGCCGCAACGCCCTGGCCTGCCACAGCTCCCGCTGCGTGTCCTCCGCCACCGGCCACTCCGCTTTCGTCCGTTCGGCCGACAGGCCGCGTGGCGGAGGCTACCGTGAGCGGGTGACCGCCCAGGGCCACCCACCGCATCGCACCCGGCTGCCCGCCGTGCACGAGTCGCTGCTCCCCCGGGAGCACGCCCTGCACCGGCCCCGGCACGGCAGCAAGCAGCTCGGCGCGCTGATCGCCGCCTGCGTCTTCTTCGTGACCCCGGTGCTGTCCTGGACGCTGGGCGCGCGGGTGGAGTCCTTCGAGAACCGGCCGCTGGCCGAGTTCCCCAGCCTCAGCCAGGGCTGGGGGTTCTTCACCGGGTTCTCCCAGTGGGCCACCGATCACCTGGTGTTCCGGCAGGACGCGGTGCGCGCGGCGGACGGGATCAGCAAGGGGCTCTTCGGCGAACCCGCCCCGCTGGACCGCGGTCAGCAGCAAGGCCCGGTCGGCGGCGTGCAGACCAGTACCCCGGATGTGCCCAAGCAGCAGGTGCCGGTGGACCAGCAGCAGGCGCTGCCCGGGTTCACCAGGGTGGTCGCGGGCAAGGACGACTGGCTGTTCTTCGGACTGGACTTCCAGGCCAAGTGCAAGCCGGACAAGACCATCGACGACACGCTCAGCCGCATCCGCAGGCTCAAGCAGGTGGTCGAGGCATCCGGCCGGGGCTTCCTGCTGCTGGTGCCGCCGGACAAGAGCACCGTGGAACCCGGCCAGCTCCCGGCGAGCTACGGCGGCAAGGAGTGCGCCGCCCCGGCGGCCACCGAGTTCTGGAACAAGTTCTCCGTCGAGCCCGGCGTGGTCGACGTGCGGCCGATTCTCGCCGAGACCAAGAAGCGGCTCGGCAAACCCGTCTACCACAAGCAGGACACGCACTGGGGCGACGAGGGCGCGGTGGCCGCCGTGCGCGAGCTGGCCGAACGCCTGCAGCCAGGGGTGACCGCGCCCTGGTCGGTCTCGCTCGGGGAGTCCTACAGCAGCCCGGCCGACCTGGCGGGCATGATCGGCCAGTCCGGGCAGAACGCCGGTTTCCACTACGAGGTCAAGCCCAACGGCACGGAGAACCGGGCCAAGGGCATGAACGCCACCTTCAGCACGCCGATCCCGGTGACCACCAGCCAGCTGCCGGGCATGCTGCCGGGCCAGGTGGTGGTCTTCGGCGACTCGTTCCTGGTGTCCATCAGCCGCTACCTGCCCGCGGCCATGTCCGGGTTCACCGTGCAGCACTACGGCTACGCGGTGGCCGATCCGGTGGCCTCCGGCAAGACCGCGGCCAACAACGACGTGGTTGTCTTCGAGGCCGTCGAGCGCAACCTCACCAGCGGCACCGCGGGCTTCCTCAGCAACGAGTTCATCGAGGCATTCGGCAAGGAACTGGCGGCGAAACCCCGGCCCAGGTAGGGGAAAGTCCCCACTTGGTTCGGGGGTCCAGACCTGGTGTGCGGGTTCGCGGGTCCCGGCAGGCTGGGCGCATGAAGATCACTGGGGTGAAGGCGGTCGCCGCGGTCAGCGCGGCGGTCGTGCTGGCCGGGCTGCCGGTTGTGGCGCAGGCAACGGAATCGGGGCGGGGCACGCTGTTGTCGGCGACCTCGGTCGGTGCGGTCGAGGCGGCGGAGATGCCGGGGTATCTCGCCAGGTTCAACCTGTCCTCGCCACTGGCCACGCGGGCGGTGGACGGGTTCCGGATCGAGTACAAAACCATTGACGCGCACGGGAAACCCACCACGGCGACCGGGCTGGTGGCGGTGCCGAGGGCGGCGGAGCGGGAGCTGAGCGCGGTCACCTGGTTGCACGGCACCCAGGTCTACCGGGGCGATCAGGCCTCGGTGCGGGCGGAGAGCGGGGACCGGGCGACCAGCTATCTCTTTGCCTCAGCGGGGAAACTGGTGGTCGCGCCGGACTATCTCGGGCTGGGGCAGGGGGCCGGTTTCCACCCGTACATGCACCACGACTCGCTGGTGACCGCCTCGGCGGACGCGGTGCGGGCGGCGCGGACCTTCGTCGCGCGGCAGGGGATCCGGGTGCAGCGGCGGTTGCTGGTGGCCGGGTTCTCCCAGGGCGGGTCCGGGGCGATGGCGCTGGGCAAGGCCCTGCAACAGGGGCGGGAACCGGGGCTGGGGGTGCGGGCGGTCTCGGCGATCAGCGCGCCGTACGACTTCTCCTCGGCGGTGGCGGACGCGGTGGCGGGCAAGGCCGGGAACGCGGTGCCCTACCTCGGGTTCATGGTGACCTCCTGGCAGCGGGTGCACCACCTCTACGACGATCCGGCCAAGGTGTTCCAGCGGCCGGAACTGGCGCCGCTCTTCGACGGGTTCACCCCCAACCAGGAGCTGTTCCCCCGGCTGCCGAAGCACCCGGCGGAGTTCTTCACGCCGGAGTTCCTGGACCGGCTGGCCAACCCGGACCCGGCGCTGCGGGCCGCGCTGAACCGGGAGAGCCAGAGCTGCGCGTGGCGGCCACTGGTGCCGGTGAAGTTGTTCGCGGCCACCGGGGACAAGGACATCGCGATCCGGCACAGCCAGGGCTGCGCCGAGCGGATCGGGGCGCCGTTGACCGACCTCGGCGCGGTCGACCACAACACCTCGGCGCGGCTGGCCGCGGTTCAGACCGTGGCGGACTTCGCCCGGTTCAGCCGGTAACCGCCGACTCCCCGGCAGATCAGGTAGATCAGGAAGCTCAGCGCGGTGATGAACGCGCTGACCGGGACGCCGGGGGCCAGTGACAACAGGATGCCGCCGATGGCCGCGACCTCGGCGAAGATCACCGAGAGCAGGATCGCCAGGCCGGGCCGGGCGGTGATCCGGGCGGCGGCCGCGCCGGGGGTGACCATCAGGGCCAGTACCAGCAACGCGCCCACGGTCTGCACGCCCAGCGCGGTCGCCACGCCGACGAGCACCGCGAACAGCGGGGTCAGCAGTCGCACCGGGACACCCCTGGCGGCCGCGACCTGCTCGTCGGCGCTGGCGAACAGCAGTGGCCGGTAGATCAGCGCGAAGACCAGCAGCACCACCGCGGCGGTGAGCGCGAACAGGGTGAGTTCGCCAGGGTCCACGGTCACGATCTGCCCGATCAGCAGGCTGAATTTGTTGTTCGTCCTGGTCGGATTCACCGCCAGCAGCAGCACCCCGAGGCCCAGTCCGAAGGACAGCACCGCGCCGATCACCGAATCCCGCTCGGTGTCCTTCTGTCCGAGCAGGCCCAGCATCAGCGCGGCCACCACCGAGCCGAGCAGCGCCCCGGTGCCCACGCTCAGGCCCAGCAGCAGGGCCGCGGCCGCGCCGGTGAAGGCCAGCTCGGCGGTGCCGTGCACGGCGAAGGACATCTTCCGCGCCACCACCATCGGCGCCAGCACCCCGGACACCAGACCCAGCACCAGGCCGGTGAGCAGCGCGTTCTGGACGAAGTCCTCGTTGAGCAGGTTCAGGGTGAGCTGGAGGTCGAACAGCTTGGCGAAGAAGGACTCCAGGCTCATCGCAGTTCCTCCGCGGGCTCGCGCACGTGCCTGCAGTCCTCGGCGGCGGTCTCGGCGTCCGCGCCGACCACCACGATCCGGTCCCGCAGCCGGAGCACCTCGACCCGGGTCCGGTACAGCTCGCTGAGCGTCTCGCTGGTCATCACCTCGGCAGGCGGACCGATCCGGAACCGGCCCTCCACCAGGTACAACACCCGGTCGACCTGGTCCAGCACCGGGTTGATCTCGTGCGTCACGAACAGCACCGCGGCCCCGCTCTGCCGGGCCCGCTCGCCGATCAGCGCGCTGACCACCCGCTGATGCGCCAGGTCCAGGGACAGCAGCGGTTCGTCGCAGAGCAGCACCGCGGGCTCGCCGACCAGGGCCTGGGCCACCCGCAGCCGCTGCTGCTCGCCACCGGAGAGCAGTCCGACCGGGGCCTTGGCGTACCCGGCCGCGCCCACCGAGGTCAGCGCGGCGTCGATCCGGTCCCGGCGGGCGGCCCGCCCGCGCAGCCCGAACGGGCCCCAGCGGTGGCCGTCCAGGCCGAGTCCGACCAGGTCCCGGCCGCGCAGGGCGAGCGAGGTGTCCACGGCACGCTGCTGCGGGATGTAGCCGATCTTGGTGCTGCCCCTGCGGACCGGCTCGCCACCCACCTCGGCGGTGCCGCCGGAGAGCGGGTGCATGCCCAGCAGCACCCGCAGCAGGCTGGTCTTGCCGGAGCCGTTGGGGCCGAGCACGGCCAGGAACTCACCCGGCGCCACGTCCAGGTCCAGCCCGTCCCACAGCACCCGGTCGCCGTAGGCGAGCCGGGCCTGCCGGAGGCGGACCGCGGCGGTCACTTCTTCAGCGCCGCGGCCAGTGCGTCGATCTGCGCGCCCATCCACTGGGTGTAGTCCTTGCCCTCCGGGAGCGTCTCGGTGAGTTCGACCACCGCGACGTTCGCCTTGACCGCGTTCTCCTTGACCTGCTTGGTGACCGGTGACTCGGTCTGCGGGTTGTACACCAGCACCCGGGCCGTCCGCTCGGTCACCAGCTTCTGGATCTCCGCGATGGCGGCTGCCGGCGGGTCATTCTCCTCCTCGACCGCCTTGCTGAACTGGGCCGGGGTGACATCGGCGAGTCCGGCCTCATCGAGCAGGTAGTGCGCGATCGGCTCGGTGGCGGTGACCTTCACACCGGTGTGCGCGGCCTTGATCGCGTCCACCTTCTGCTCCAGCGCGTCGATCTTGGCGGTGAACGCCTGCGCGTTGGCGGTGAACCTGTCCTTGGCGTCGGCCTTCAGCTCGCCCAGCTTGGCGGCGATGGCCTTGGCCACGTCCTCGACCACGTCCAGGTCGTACCAGAGGTGCTCGTTGGCGTGCTCGTGCCCGGCCTCGGCGGTCTCCGGCTTGGCGTGCTCGTCCTGGCTTGCGACCTTCATCGCCTCCACCACGGGCTTGCCGGTCTCGCCCTTGATGATCTGCGGCATGAAGTCGTCGTAGTGGCCGCCGTTGAACACCACCAGCGCGGCGCCGCGCACGGTGGCCGCGTCGGCCGCGGTGGATTCGTAGGAGTGCGGGTCCCCGGTCGCGCCCACGACGGCCTTGACCGACACCGCGTCCCCGCCGACCGCGCGGGCCACATCGGCCCAGACGTTGGTGGAGGCCACCACGGCCAGCTTGCCGTCCGGGGCAGGAGTGCCGCCGCTGCTCGCGGGCGTGCCGCCACAGGCGGTCAGGGTGAGCGCGGCCGCGGCGAGGGCGGCGACCGCAGCCGTCTGCCGGGTGTTACGCGGAGTCATCGGATCCTCCTCCGAACGGGGTGGCTGCACTCATAAGAATGGAAACCGTTGTCGAGTTCAGCGTAACCCGCCGGAGCAAGTGCCGGTGAGGTGGTGTGGCTCATAAGCGGAACGGCGTGGTCACGAATAGATCGCGACCACGCCGCTCGGCGGTAGAAGACCAGATCAGACGGTGGTCGCCGTGAGGCGGTCGCCGCTCTCCGGGTGGAACAGGTGGATCTCGCCCTGGTCGCGCAGGCCGACCTTCACGGTCTGGCCCAGCGCCGGGGGAGTACGGCCGTCGACACGCACGGTGAACCGCTCCGGGCGGTCGCCGATGCGCACGCTGCCGTAGAGGATCGCGTCCGCGCCCAGCTCCTCGACCAGCTCGACCACCATGGTCATGCCCTCGTCCTCGGACGGGACCAGCTTGAGCGACTCCGGCCGGACCCCGAAGGTGACCTCGGTCAGGCCTGCCGAGCCGACCTTGTCCAGCACGGTCCGCGGCAGCGGCACCTCGAAGCCGTCGATCTGGGCTCCACCGCTGGTCAGCGGCACCGTCTTGAGGTTCATCGCGGGCGAGCCGATGAAGCCGGCGACGAAGGCGTTGGCCGGGGTCTCATACAGCGCGCGCGGGGTGTCGCACTGCTGCAGCAGACCGTCCTTGAGCACCGCGACCCGGTGGCCCATGGTCATCGCCTCGACCTGGTCGTGGGTCACGTAAATAGTGGTGGTGCCCAGCCGCTGCTGGAGAGTGGCGATGTTCGCCCTGGTCTCCACCCGCAGCTTGGCGTCCAGGTTGGACAGCGGCTCGTCCATCAGGAAGACGCTGGGCTCGCGCACGATCGCCCGGCCCATCGCGACCCGCTGGCGCTGACCACCGGAAAGCGCTTTCGGCTTACGTTCGAGGTACTTCTCGAGGTCGAGCATCTTGGCCGCCTCAAGCACCTTCTCCTTGATCTGCGGCTTCGGCACGCCGCGGAGCTTGAGCGCGAAGCCCATGTTCTCCCCGACGGTCATGTGCGGGTAGAGCGCGTAGGACTGGAACACCATGGCGATGTCGCGGCCCTTCGGCGGCACGTTGGTGACGTCCTTGCCGCCGATCTGGATCGCGCCCTCATCGACGTCCTCCAGTCCGGCGAGCATGCGCAGCGCGGTGGACTTGCCGGAGCCGGAGGGGCCCACGAGCACGAGGAACTCGCCATCGGCAATGTCCAGCTGGAGCTGGTCCACAGCTCGCACCGGGGGAGTGCCCGCGTAGACCCGCGAGGCGTTGACGTAGGCGACCTCGGCCATGTGTGGTCCCTTTCGATGTGATGCAGGTGACGCCAAACTAGCTGGTGAGCGGTCTCACGTCAGCCCCCTGGGCGACACTAATTGGTAAAGACCACAGACAGTTGCAGGATGCGCTGCCCGTTTCACCCCTTTACCGCGCCCGCGGAGAGCCCGGTTACCAGGAACCGCTGCACGAGGTAGAACACGATCACCGCGGGGATCGCGACCAGGATCGATGCAGCGGCCAGATGGCCCCACTCGGTGCGGTTCTGCTGCACGAACACCTGCAGGCCGACCGCCAGCGTCTTGCTCTGATCGGCCGCGGAGAGGAACGCGGAGGCGAAGGCGACCTCGCCCCAGGCGGTGAGGAAGGCGTAGAAGGCGGTCACCGCCAGGCCCGGCCGGGCAAGCGGCATGACCAGTCGCCAGAACACGCCGAAGTGCGAAAGTCCGTCGATCCGCCCGGCCTCGTCGATATCGGCCGGGATGGTGTCGAAGTAGCTCTTGAGCATGTAGGCGCAGAACGGGATCGCGGTGGTGCAGTAGATCAGCACCAGGCCGAAGCTGCTGCCCTGCAGGCCCAGGCTGAGCATGATGTTGTAGAGCGGCACGATCAGCACCGCGAACGGGAACATCTGGATGAGCAGGAAGCTCAGCATGGTGGCCCGGTAGCCGGGGAAGCGGAACCGGCTGACCGCGTACCCGGTGGTCGCGGAGAGGAACACCGCGATCACCGTGGTCAGCGCGGCGATCAGCACCGAGTTGCCGAACCAGGACAGGAAGTCGCCCTTGGCCCCGGTGAGCACGTCGGTGTAGTTGCCGGTGGTGAACTCGTTGATCAGCTTCGGGGTGGGCTCCACCGCGCGCGAGTCCGGTTTGAACGAGGTGACCAGCACCCAGAACACCGGGAACACCGCGATCACCGAGGCGAGCACCAGGGTGGCGTGCAGTCCGAAACTGGCCAGGGGGGAGCGCGTTCCGCGCTTCAGTTTTGTCGACATCACCAGACCTCGCCTTGCTTGCGCAGCGCCCTGCGGTACGCCGAGGCGAACACCAGCAGCAGCGAGAGGATCAGCACGCCGTAGGTCGAGGCGATCGCGTAGTCCCGGGAGGCGCCCGAGAAGAACCGCTCGAAGGCGTAGATGACCAGGATGCGGGTGTTCGGGTTGATCCCGCCGGTGACCAGGTAGATCACCGCGAACATGTTGAAGGTCCAGATGGTGCCCAGCAGCACCACCGTGCTGGACACCGAGCGCAGGCCGGGCAAGGTGATGTTGCGGAAGCGCTGCCAGGCGGTGGCGCCGTCGATCTCGGCCGCCTCGTACAGCTCGCCGGGGATGGACTGCAACCCGCCGAGCAGGGCCACCATCATGAACGGCACACCCAGCCAGATGTTCACGATGATCACCGCGACCAGCGCCAGATCGGACTGGCCCAGCCACACCGGCTGCGGCAGCCCGACCGCGCCGAGCAGCTGGTTGATGATCCCGTACTGCGCGTTGAACATGTACTTCCAGGCGAACGCGCTGATGAAGGCGGGCACCGCCCAGGGCAGGATCAGCAGCACCCGGTACAGCCCGCGCCCGGCGATGCGCCGGTTGAGCAGCACCGCCAGGCCGAGGCCGATCACGTAATGGAAGAACACGCTGGCGAAGGTCCAGATCAGCGTGCGCACCAGCACGGCCCAGAAGTCCCCGTAGGAGGGGTCCCCGGAGAGCACGTTGAGGTAGTTGGTCAGCCCGACCCATTCATAGCTGGCGGGCCGGTCCAGGATCGGGTTGGCGATCGTGGCTTCGTTGATGTTGGTGAAGCTGTAGTAGACGCCCTGCACCAAGGGCAGCAGGACGAGCACCCCGATCACCACCACGACCGGCAGCACCATCGCGTAGGCGTACCAGTGCCTGGCGAAGAAGTTCCGCACGACTAACTCATCTCTCCGGGGACAGGGGGTGGTCGGGTCGGGGCCTGCGCCAGGTCTCGACCCGACCACCCGACTCAGGAGTAGTCCTTGACGACCTGGTCCTTATAGACCTTGGCGACCTCGTCCAGCGCCGCCTTGGCCGTCTTCTTGCCGGAGAGCACGTCCGCGTAGGCCACCTTGAGCGGGTCGAACAGCTCGCCGCCCTGCGGGATCCACGGCCGGGGGTGCGCCTTCTGCACCACCGGGGTGAAGCCCGCGATCACCGGCTGCGCCTTGACCTCGGCGGATTCGTAGGCCGACTTGCGGGTGGGCAGCAGGCCCAGCTCCTTGGCCACGGTCACCTGGGAGGCGGTGCTGGACATGCACTGCACCAGCTTGATCGCGTTGTCCTTGGCCTTGCTGCCCTGGCGCACCACGTAGTCGTGCCCGCCCACCGGGGAGCTGCTGCCTGCCGGACCGCCGGGGACCGGCGCGATGCCCAGGTTGGCCGCGTCCTTGAACGCATCGCCCTTGAGCAGGTCCACCGCGGCCCACGGGCCGTCGATGACCATGGCCACCCCGCCGGTGGAGAAGGCGGCCTTCATGTTGGTGTTGGAGTTGGTCGGGTCCAGCGCGGTCTGCGCGGCCTTGGCGTCGAGCAGGCCCTTGGCCGTTTCCAGGCCCCGCACCGACTCCGGCGAGTTGACCAGGATCTTCTTGCTCGCGGTGTCCACCAGGTCACCGCCCTGGCCGTAGATGAACGGCAGCGCGTAGTAGCCGTCGTTGTTGATGAACAACGCCTTCTCGCCGAGCTTGGCGCCCGCGGCCTTGACCTGATCCCAGGTGGTCGGCACCGCGACTCCGGCGTCGGCCAGCGCCTTCTTGTTGTAGTAGAGCGCCAGCGCGTCGGTGACCTGCGGGACGCCGTAGGTCTTGCCGTTGAACTTGGTCGAGCCCAGCGGCACTTCAAGGAAGTCCGCGGTGTCCTTGCCGAGCGCGGTGTCGGTCAGGTCGACCACCAGGCTGTTGCTGGCCAGCTCCGGCACCCAGGCCACCTCGGCCCGGAACACGTCGGCGCCCTGGCCGCCCTGCGCGCTGGTCTTGAAGTTGTTGCGGGCCTGGTCGAAGGCCACCGTCTCCACCGCGACCTGGTAGCCGTCCTTGCTGGCACAGCCCTCCGCGATCTTCTTGAACACGGGGGACTCGTTGGGACCGCTGGTGTCCCAGTAGACGACCTTGTTGGGATCGCCAGCCGCGCCGCCGCCACCGCAGGCGGTGAGGGCCAGCGCGCCGGCCAGGCCAAGGGTGGCGACCTGGACGAGCTTCGAAACCTGTCCTCGGGAAGTGCGTCGCATCGTTGCTGTCGTTCCCTCCGGTACCCGCTGCATCTTTGCAAGCTTTTGCGTTGAGGCTGACGCGGATTTCATACCCAATGCCCGGGTTTGGTCAAGGTCTGGCGCGTAACCAAGCCGTAACGGGGGTGTCTGACGGCTCCAGTTGGCCCAGTGATTGCAAAAACTTGCTGTACGGGGCAGGCTGTCGGCTCGTGACGGGACTTGCCGATATCGCGCGTGCGGCCGGGGTCAGCATCTCCACGGTCAGCCGGGTCCTGAACCGGCGGGCCGGGGTCAACGAGGCCACCAGGCAACGGGTGCTCGGCGTGCTCGCGGACCTGCCCTACACCCCGCGCGGACTCGGCGCGCTGCAACGCACCGGCGTCATCGGCCTGCTCGTGCCCGAGCTGTCCAACCCGGTCTTCCCCGCCTTCGCCGAGGCCCTCGAAACCAGGGCGGCGCGGGCCGGCTACGGCTCGCTGCTGTGCAACACCCGCTTGGCCAGCCTGCGCGCCGACGGCGCCGACCACAACGGCGAGAGCCGGGAGCTGGTCGAGGAGGAATATGTCCGGATGCTGCTCGCCCGCGGCGTCGAGGGCATGGTCTTCGTCTCCCCTGAGATCACCAACGCCGAGGACGGCGGCGCGGGCTACTACGGGAAACTGCTGGCCGACGGCGTGCAGATGGTCTTCGTCAACGGCGGCGCGCCCGCGCTGGACGTGCCCGATGTGACCGTGGACGAACAGGTCGCCGGCTACCTGGCCACCCGGCACCTGGTCGAACTCGGGCACCGGCGGATCGGCTTCGTCTGCGGCCCGGCCCGCTCGCTGCCCTCCCGGCTCAAGCGGGCGGGCTGGTCCGCGGCGCTGGAAGAGGCCGGGCTGCCCGCCGACCCCGGCCTGATCGCACACGCCCCCTACGGCGCGGCGGGCGGCGCCACCGCGATGAGCGCCCTGCTGGCCGGCCCTCGGCCGAGCGCGGTGATCTGCTCCTCCGACCACATGGCCCTGGGCGCCATGCGTGAGGCGCACCGGCGCGGACTCAGCGTGCCGGCGGAGCTGTCCATCGTCGGCTTCGACGACATCCCCCTGGCCGCCTACTGCTCACCCGCGCTGACCACGCTCGCCCAGCCGATCGAGGAGATGGCCAGGGCCGCGGTGGACGAATTGGTCCAGCGGCTCAATCCGGCCGCCCGGCGCGGCGGCGGCAGTTACAGCCGGGTGTTCCGGCCGAAGCTGGTGGTCAGGGAGTCGACCGCGCCGCCGTCCTGACCTCTGAGATGGTCTAAACCAATCTGATCAGGGGTCACTCGAATGAGCTGGTCTTTCCTGGCTCTGAACACAGCTTGGTCACCCAGGCTTCACTAGGTGGTTCTGAACCGTTACGGTCACTTCATGGCGCGGTCTTTGAACGCGCGGCGCCCCGCGACACTGGCGTCGCTGGCAGCAGAACTCGGGGTCTCCCGCACAACGGTCTCCAACGCCTACAACCGGCCGGACCAGCTCTCGCCGGAACTGCGGCGCAGAGTCCTGGAAACAGCCCGCAGGCTGGGCTATCCGGGGCCGGACCCGGTGGCGCGCTCACTGCGCACCCGCAAGGCGGGCGCGGTCGGGCTGCTGCTCACCGAGAACCTCTCCTACGCCTTCCGCGACCCAGCGGCCATCGCCTTCCTGGAAGGACTGGCGCTGGCCTGCGAGGACGCCGGGACCGGCCTGATGCTGGTGCCGGCCAGCCCCGAACGCGAGGACGTGGCCGCGGTGCACCGGGCCGGGGTGGACGGTTTTGTCGTCTACTCGGTGCCCGATGACGACCCGCACCTGGCCGCGGTGCTGGAGCGTCCGGTGCCCACCGTGGTCTGCGATCAGCCGGAGATCGGCACCGTGGACCGGGTCGGCATCGACGACCGCGGCGCGATGGGCCGGATGGCCCGGCACCTGATCGAACTGGGCCACCGCCGGATCGGCGTGATCTGCATGCGGCTGGCCAGGGACCGCAACGACAGCTTCGTGCCGGTGCACCGCCAGCACGAGGCGCACTTCCACGTGCAGCGGGCCCGGCTGGAGGCGCTGGCCACCGAGTTCACCTCGGCGGGCGTGGACTGGACCGGCGTGCCGGTGGTGGAGCGTTTCGACCACACCATCGCCTCCGGCTCCACCGCGGCGGCCCAGCTGCTCGACCGCGATCCGGAGATCACCGCGATCATCTGCACCTCCGACATCCTGGGCCTTGGCGCGATGGCCGAGGCCCAGCGGCGCGGGCTGCGGGTGCCGCAGGATCTGACCGTGACCGGTTTCGACGGCATCCCGGAGGCCGAGCGCCTCGGGCTGACCACGGTCCGCCAGCCGGTGCTGGAGAAGGGCCGGGCCGCGGGCCGGTTGCTGCTGGACACCGCGGACCCCGGCAGGCCGCGCACGGTCACCCTGGACACCGAACTGATCGTGGGCACCAGCTCGGGCGCGCCTAAGCCAGCCGCTCAGCAGTGGTACGGCCCCTGACCTCGAGCACCTTGCCTTTGCGGTCCAGCACCGCGCGCCAGCCCCTGGGCAGCCGAAGCCGGTCCTCGGGGTTGGTCAGCTCGACGTTCTGCATGCCCAGCACCTCGCCGATGTCGGCCAGGTCCAGGTTCAGCGTCTCGATGGTCGATTCGTCGAACAGGGCGGCGCGTTTGAACACCGCGCTTTCCAGGTTGACGTATTTGAACGCCTTGATGAAGCTGAAGATCGCGTCATCATGGAATTCCGTTTCCGCGGCCTGGACCTCGCCGTGGAACTCCGAAGTGCTGAAACTCGCCTTTCCGTAGAACAGGCTGCCGGTCAGCTCGACGGTGCCGGTGAAGGTGACCGCGTCCAGGGTGAATCCGGCGTACATCTCCGCGTCGGTGGCACTGAAGGTCTCCACCCGGCAGGTGGTCAGCGCGAAGTTCTCCAGCACCGCGCCGGTGAGGTCCAGGCTGCACACCACCTCGTCCGGGGCGTTGCGCAGGATCTCCGCGATCAGCCGCTGCGCGGCCAGCCGGACCTGGCGTTCCCGGTCATCCGCCCTGGTCTGCTCGTCCTCGGCGCCGGGCAGTTTCTTGGGCTCCTTGAGCGGCTGGATGTCATCGCCGGCGAGCTGGTCCCGCAGGGCCGCGTAGCGCTTGTGCTGGAACGGGCGGCGCAGATAGGAGCACAGCACGTCCACCACGGTCTGGGTGCGCTGCGGATGCGCCCGCGCCAGGCCCACCAGCGCGTGCAGCGCGCCCACCCGAACCTGGTCCGCCTCGTGCCCGAGCAGCTCCACCGAGCGGGCGAACCGCTCGTCGGCCACCCGCTCCCGGTCGTGCAAGGCGCGCACGCCTTCCAGTTCCTGGCGGGCGACCTCCACGGTCTGCCGGTCGCGCTCGATCTCCCGCCGTTCCTCCTCGGTCCGCCGCCGCCGGTCGTTGAGCCACAACGCGTACAGCGCGATCAGCGCACCCGAGGCCACCCCGCCGGTCTTGAGCGCCTCGGCCCGGCCCGCGCCGGGATCGGAGCCCAGCAGCCAGCCGACGGCCAGCCCGAGCACGCCGATCGCACCGGCGATGGTGGCGCCGAGCATGACGCTCTGCTTGTCCTTGTCCGCTCGCCGGGCGCGCACGATCAGCAGCACGACCGCGGTCACCAGACCCGCCGCGCCACCGCCGATCCACAGCCAGGGCTCCATGTCCAGATTGTCTCTCCGGATCTGCCGTTCCTCCTGGTGAAGGATGTTTTTCCACCCGGACGGCCGAGAGAATGAACTCACAATTCGGCCACGCTGTCGAATTGTCAACGTGCGCCTTCGTAAATCCCGCCGGTTATCCTTGCCACTATGACTCAGGCGCCGCGCACACGGGGCAGGCTGAACCGGTCGCTGGTGCTGACCAAGGCGATCGAGCTGATGGACGCCGAGGGTCTGGACGGGCTCACCATCCGCGCCCTGGCCACCGCGCTGGGCGCCAAGCCGATGGCGATCTACACCTACTTCGCCGGCAAGGACGAGCTGCTCACCGCGGCCTATGCCGAGCTGGTCGCGGCCATCCCGCTGCCGGTGATCGAGGACGGGATCGCCGGGCTCAAGCAGAACCTGCGGGCGCACCGGGCGGTCATGCTGGCCCACCCCTGTGTGCTGCCGCTGGTGGTGCGGCTGGACCGGCCGACCGAGTACAACCTGCGGCTGAACGAGGCCGCCTTCGGCGTGCTGCTGCACCTCGGGCTGGCTCCACGCGAGGCGTTGCTGCGTGCCTCGGCGGCGAGCTGGCTGACCCTGGGCAGTGTCACCAACAGCACCGCCAAGGCGGCCACCAACCCGGTGGTGCTGCCCAGCGCGGCGGAGTTCTCACCGGAGACGCATCCGGCCCTGCACGCGGTGCTGTCGGTGCTGCCCGGCCTCGACGACGAGGAGCTGTTCGAGGCCGGGCTGGACCTGGTGCTCGGCCCTACTTCCGACAGGTGAGGTCCTTGGCGGGCAGGGTGCCGCCGAGCAGGTAGCCGGTCACCGCGCTGTCCACGCAGGCGTTGCCGTAGCGGGCGTAGAGGCCGTGCATGCGGGCATCGGTCAGGGTCACCAGCCGGGTCTGCTCGCCGAGCATCCGGCGCATGCTGACCGCCCCGGTGTACGGGGTGGCCGAGTCCCCGGTGGCCCCGACCACCAGCGCGCTGTGCTGCGCGGCCTTGATCCGGGTGGCCGGCTCCAGCGGCCGGTGCGGCCAGTACGCGCACGGTCCGATCCCGGCCGCCGCCGCGCCGAAGAACGGGTACCGCTTGGCGTCCAGGGCCGACTCCGCGGCGTACCGGGCCGGGTTCCGGTCCCAGTCCGCGTCGGTGCACTGCACGGCGAGGAAGACCGAGACGAAGTTGTCCGCGGGGAAGGTGGCCAGCACCGCGTCCAGGAAACCGCGCACCGCCGGATCACTCAGCTGCCCGTCGGCCAGATCGGCGACCAGCCCGGCGAGCACCGGATCGCTGCGGTCGTTGTACAGCACCAGCCTGCTGACCTCGCGCAAGGTGTTGCCGTCCAGCCGCAGTTGCCCGTACTGGACCGGCCGCTTGTCCAGGGCCAGCCCCAGCTTCGCGTAGTGCGCGCGCACCGCCGCCGCGGTCGCGCCGAAGTGGTAGGTGGCGTCCTGGCCCGCCGCCCAGTCCACCCAGTCGCCGAACGCGGTCTCCGCGGCCGGACCCCAGCCCCGGTTCATCCCGTGCCAGACCTTGGCCGGGTCGATCGCCCCGTCCAGCACCATCCGGTCCACCCGGTCCGGGAACAGCTGGCCGTAGACCGCGCCGAGGTAGGTGCCGTAGGACCCGCCGTAGAAGCTGATCCGCCGCTCGCCGAGCCCGGCCCTGATGACGTCCAGGTCCCGGGCGGCGTTGCGGGTGGAGGCGAAGGGCAACAGGTCCCCGGCCGCGCGCTCGCACTGCCGCGCGACCTTCCTGGCCTCCCGCGCCTCGGCCGCGAACCCGCCCGGTCCCGGCAGCCGCGGCCACAGCGCGTCGAACACGGTCCCGGTGAACCCGCAGGACAACGGACTGCTCTTGCCGACGAACCGAGGGTCGAACCCGATCAGGTCGAACCGGTCGAGCACGTCCTTGGGGAAGGTCTGCGCCACCCCCAGCGGCATGTCCAGGCCACTGCCGCCCGGCCCACCCGGGTTGACCAGCAGCACCCCGTGCCGCTTGGCCGGATCCGCGGCCTTGATCCGGGAGATCGCCAGTTCCACGGTCTGCCCGCCCGGCGCCCGGTAGTCCAGCGGGGCACGCAGGGTGGCGCAGTCCAGCGGGGTGGCGGGGTTCCCGTCGCAGTCCGTCCACTGTGGACTCTGTGGCGCCGCGGTCAGCGGCGGGGACAGGGAAAGCGCCAGGAGCGCCGTCAGGGATGCCACGAACGCGGCACGGCTGGTACGCATGTGCCAGAAACTACGGGCCGTCGCGCACTTCGCGCGACGGCCCGTTCGTTGGTGCTTTCCGGCTCAGGCGTCGAGCAGCTGGGCGCAGCGGATCAGGCCCAGGTGCGAGTACGCCTGCGGGTGGTTGCCCAGCGAGCGCTCGGCCACCGGGTCGTACTCCTCCGGCAGCAGACCGGTCGGCCCGGCACAGTCCACCATCTGCTGGAACAGCTCCTCGGCCTCCGTCCGGCGGCCGGTGAGCAGGTAGGCCTCGATCATCCAGGCGGCGCACAGGTGCCAGCCGCCCTCGGTGCCGGGCAGGCCGTCGTCGCGGTGGTAGCGGTAGACGGTGACGCCGGAGCGCAGTTCGGCCTCGGTCGCGGTGACCGTGGCCTGGAAGCGCTCATCCGTCGGGTCGATCAGGCCGGACAACCCGATGTGCAGGGTGGCCGCGTCCAGGTCGGTGCCGTCGTAGGCCGTGGTGAAGGACTGGACCTCGTCGTTCCAGCCGTGTTCGAGCACGTCCGCGGCGATGGTCTCGCGCAGGGTGGCCCATTCCGGGTCGACCTCGCGGCCGAAGCTCTCGCCGAGGGCGAGCGCCCGGTCCAGGGTGACCCAGCACATGACCTTGGAGTAGACGCGGTGCCGTGGTGCGGCCCGCTCCTCCCAGATGCCGTGGTCGGGCTCGTGCCAGCGGCGGGTGACCGCCTCGGCCATCGCCCCCACCATGCGCCAGTCCTCGTCGGTGAGCTTGCCCCTGGCCTCGGTCAGCTTCTTGACCAGGTCGACCACCGGTCCGAACACGTCGAGCTGGACCTGCTGGTTGGCCAGGTTGCCCACCCGCACCGGGCGCGAGCCCGCGTAGCCGGGCAGGGTGTCCAGCACGGCTTCCGGGCCGAGGGTGGTGCCGTGCAGGGTGTAGAGCGGGTGCAGCCGTTCCGGGCTGGCCAGCGTGCCCAGCACGGTGTGCAGCCAGCCCAGGTAGGCCTCGGCCTCGGCCAGCGAGCCCACCGACACCAGCGCCTGCGCGGACAGCGCCGCGTCGCGCACCCAGCAGTAGCGGTAGTCCCAGTTGCGCACCCCGCCGATCTCCTCCGGCAGCGAGGAGGTGGCCGCGGCCAGGAACGCGCCGGTCTCGCCGTGCTGCAGACCGCGCAGCGTCAGGGCGGAGCGGGCGACCAGGTCGCGCTGGGTGCCGGGCAGGTCCAGTCCGGCCAGCCACTCGGTCCAGTAGGCGTCCGCGCGGCCGCGCCGCTCGGCCTCCGGGGTCGTCGCGGCCTCGAGGTCGTCGGTGCCGCAGCGGAGTTCGAGCACCACCGGCGAGCCGGGGTGCACCGCGACGATGGCCTGCGCGGTGTCGTGCTGGCCGTCGCTGGTGATCTGCCAGTGCACGCCGGGGGAACGCAGCACGATCGGGTCTGAGGTGCCCAGCACCCGCAGCCCGTCGTCCTCGGCCACCAGCGACACCGGGACCTGGCCGAACTCCGGCCGCGGCGCGAAGGTGACCAGCGCGGTGGTGTTGCCCGAGATCACCCGCACCAGGTCGGTGCGCTGGGCAGGCGCGTAGTGGTCCAGGTAGTCGGTGACCAGCAGCTTGGACCAGCGGGTTTCCACGGTCATGGTGCCGGGCACGTAACGCTGGCCCAGCGGCAGGCCGTTGCGCTCGGGCTTGATCGAGAAGTGGCCGGCGGACGGGCCGCCGAGCAGGTCGGCGAAGACCGCGGAGGAGTCCGGCTCGGGGTGGCACAGCCAGGTCAGCCGGGCGTCCGGGGTGACCAGGGCGACCGAGCGTTCGTTGGCCAGCATGGTCAGCCGCTCGATCGGCACCGCCTGCTCGCCGTAGAGCCAGTGCCTGCGCTCCTCCAGCAGGAAGGCCAGCACCAGGGCGACCTCGGCGGTGTCCGGGATCCGGTACTGAGCGGCGGTCTCCCCCTCACCCACCTTGATGCCCAGGTCGGGGCCGGTGAGCCGGACGAAGGCCTTCTCGTCGGTGACGTCGTCGCCGATGAAGAACGCGGCCGAGGCGGCGACCTGGTGCCGCAGCACGTCCAGGGCGTGGCCCTTGTCGGTCTGGATCACCGCCAGCTCGATCACCGCCTTGCCCTCGGTGACCTGGATGTCCGCCCAGGTGCACGGGCCCTGGCGGACCGCGGCGAACACGCGCTCGCCAACCTCGGGCTCGGCGCGCCGGGAGTGCACCGCCACCGAGGCGGGCTTGAACTCCAGGTGCACGCCGGGGGCGTCGGTGACGATCTCCTCGATCGCGCGGCGGACCCGGGTGAGCCGGTCCTTGGCCGCGGCGTCGAGTTCGTGCACGAAGCCGACGTCGAACTCGGAGCCGTGCGAGCCCACCAGGTGGACCTCGGCAGGCAGTCTGGACAGGGTGGCAAGGTCGCGCAGCGCGCGTCCGGAGATGACCGCGATCGTGGTGGCGGGCAGGGCGGCCAGCGATCGCAGCGCGTTCACCGATTCCGGCAACGGCCGGGCACGTTCGGGATCGGCGACGATCGGGGCCAGGGTCCCGTCGTAGTCGCAGGCGACCAGCAGCCTCGGAGTCCGAGCCAGCTGAATGATCGCGCGCCGCAACTCGATGGGGAGGGTCTCGGCGGTCAACGCCTTCCTCCTACGTGGCGTTCGGGGCGGTTGAGAACTATGTGGGCGCGCCCCGGGAGATGGGCGCCACCTATGTTGCGTTGCTCTGCGTGCCCAGGGCTTCCAGGAACGATCGAGCCCAGCGGTCGACGTCGTGGGTGAGGACCTGGCGGCGCAGCGCGCGCATCCTACGGCGGCCCTCGGCCGGATCAACGGTGAGGGCAGCCTGCAAAGCGTTCTTCACGCCGTCCAGATCGTGCGGATTGACGAGAAAAGCGCTTGTGAGTTCGGCGGCGGCTCCGGCGAACTCACTCAGGACAAGTGTTCCACCGAGGTCGTGTCGGCAGGCCACATACTCCTTGCAGACGAGGTTCATACCATCTCGAACCGGTGTCACCACCATCACATCAGCGGCACAGAAGAAGGCGGCCAGCTCCTTCCGGTCCACCGACTGGTGCAAATAGTGCACGGCCGGGTGACCCACCCTGGCGAACTCGCCGTTGATCCGCCCGACACCGCGTTCGATGTCCTCACGCATCTGCTGGTAGTGCTCGACCCGCTCCCGGCTGGGGGTGGCCAGCTGGATCATGGTCACGTCCTGTGAGTTGATCCGTTCCTCGGCCAGCAGCTCGTGCAGCGCGCGCAACCGGACGTCGATGCCCTTGGTGTAGTCCAGCCGGTCGACGCCGAGCAGGATCTTCTGCGGATTGCCCAGCTCACGGCGGATCTCCGCGGCCCGCGCCTGCACCTCTCTGGTGCGTGCGAGGGTGTCCAGCCCGGCGGAGTCGATGGAGATCGGGAACGCGCCCACCCGCACCAGCCGGTCACCCACCGGCACCAGGCCGGGCCGGGTGCGCACCCCCACCGCGCCCCTGGTCGGCTCCAGTCCGAGCAGCCTGCGGGCCAGCCAGAGGAAGTTCTGCGCGCCACCCGGTCGGTGGAATCCGACCAGGTCCGCGCCGAGCAGCCCGCGGATGATCTCCCCGCGCCAGGGCAGCTGCATGAACAGTTCCACCGGCGGGAACGGGATGTGCAGGAAGAACCCGATCCGGAGGTCGGGCCGCTGCTCCCGCAGCATCGCGGGCACCAGCTGCAGCTGGTAGTCCTGCACCCACACGGTCGCGCCCTCGGCGGCGATCTTCGCGGTGGCGTCGGCGAAACGCTGGTTGACCTTGACGTAGGCGTCCCACCACTTGCGGTGGTAGGCGGGCGGGGCGACCACATCGTGGTAGAGCGGCCACAACGTCCCGTTGGAGAAGCCCTCGTAGTAGTCGCGCACCTCCTGCGCGCTCAACTGCACCGGATGCAACTGCACCCCGGTCTCCTCGAACGGCTCGACCTGGGCGTCGGCCACCCCGGGCCAGCCGACCCAGGCGCCGCTGCGCGAGCGCAGGAAGGGTTCCAGGGAGGACACCAGTCCACCGGGACTGCGTTTCCAGCGCTCGGTACCGTCCTCCAGCCGCTCCAGGTCAACGGGTAGGCGGTTGGCGATCACGATGAAGTCAGCCGTCGAGTCCATCGTGGTACCCACCGGGTCCGCCTCCTCAAGTCGACAGGGATCCGTGACCCGAGGTTATCCACAACCTCCGAGAGCTACCTGTTGGCGTAACGGCTGTCACAGTGCGCAATCGGGCGGTTGTTATGCGGTTCACGCATCGCCGCTTACGATGTTCTCCGGCGCTCCGCAGAGCGCCACGCCGGTGTAGCTCAATTGGCAGAGCACCCGCCTTGTAAGCGGAAGGTTACGGGTTCAAGTCCCGTCACCGGCTCCCCGTTCTTCAGAACCCCAGCCAGGCCGTCAGCGCTCCCAATGGCGTGAGCAGGGCAGCGCCCGCGGTGGCCAGCGCGCCCGCGCGTTGCAGCAGCGTGGTCAGTCGGTTGGTCTGGGTGGCGATGCGGCTGCGATCCGGTTGCGGGGACTGGAGTTCCTGGGCCACCTCATCCAGCGCGCGGTCGGCCTCGCGGCGTTCGGCGCCGGTCAGCCGGAGGTCGTCCAGGGCCCGGCGCAGGGACTGGATCTCGGTCAGGAGTTCGTGACTGGGGCCGATGTGCTGGTCACGGCCTGCCACGTACTGCTGGCCGGGGCCGATGTTGACGTTGGTGCCGTGCACACCCCTGATGTCGTAGCTGTCGCGCATGGTCCCTCCGGATCAGTAGCGGTTGCGGCGGCGTTCGGCGCGATCCCGGCGGCGGCGGGCGGATTTGGCCATGGCGCCGCCGATGGAGGCGATGATGCCGCCGGCTGCGAAGGCGCCGAAGCCCAGCGGGACCGCGGGCAGGCCGTAGAACTTCATCCCGAACGGGTCGATCGGCCGCCCGCCGGAGATCCCGGACATGCCGGAGAAGATCGTCCAGGCGAACAGCGCGAAGCCGGCCAGCGCGATCAGCAGGCCCACCGCCATGATCAGCCTGCCCACGCCCGCGCCCTCGGTGAGCGCGGTCATCGGGTCGGTGTCGATGTTGATGTGCGCTTCCTCGTACCGGCGCTGGTCGTAGCGCCGGTGGTCGTAGGAGCGGTTGTCGTACTGGTCCCGCCCGGCCACGTGCTGCTCGCCGGGCCCGATGTTGATCGCCCCGCCGCGTACGTCCTGCACCCGGTAGCTGTCTTGTGGGTAGTACTGACTGGGGCCGCTGGGCGCGGAGTACCGCAGCTCCAGCCCGCCAAGGCGGAGCAGGTCGCCGTCGCGCAGCGGGCGCGGGCCGTGCAGCCGCTGGCCGTTGAGCCAGGTGCCGTTGGTGGAGCCGAGATCGCTGACGAACACCTCGTCCCCGGAGCGGTCCAGGCTGGCGTGCCTGCGGCTGATCGCGTCACTGGGCAGCGCGATGTCCCCGGTCCGGCCCACCGCGGACCGCCCTGGCGGCACCACGAAGACGAATCGGTGCATCGTGCCCCGGGAGACCACGGTGAACCGGGGTTCATGGGTGGCTGGATCGACCATGTGTCCTCCCCGAACAAGAGGTGCACACAGGGTCCGGATCCGGCTGACCAGGTGCTACCGCCATCCAGGTGCGCCGACTGCCCGAAGGGGACGAGCCGGGCCGTGGCCGGTGCGCGAATTGTCCAGACCAATAGGGGCCGCGGAATTGTTTTGCGCTGAACAACATTCCCGGCAGTGCTGCTCGCAAATATCGGTGCGGCGGCAATAGGTCAGGTTAGGCTGACCTGTTTCGATCCGGGGTCTCATTGGTCTGACAGTCGACCAATGGCGGTCCTGAGCTGCCGGAACTTCGTTCGGTGAAAGTTCCGGTTCGGAGTGTGAGCTAAATCGGCTTTGGTTGCCCCGTGGCGGTTTGGTGATCGATCCAGAGATGGGGGACTATCTGGATGAGCCGGTGGGCAGGCGTTCCGAGACTCCAGGGTTCCCCTCAAGCGGGAGTCCGGAACAGACCGGGCCACGACCATCAGGAGAAACCGCCCGATGGACAACTTCAAACGAGGAGCCTGGCGTCGTCTCGGCAGCTTCCTTGCCGAACTCGGGGACCGCATTCGGGTCCACCTGTTCGGCGAGGGCCGATCGGCGATCAGCGGCGATCTCGGGTGCCGAGCATGTGAGAAGCGCCTGAGCCGCTGGTTGGCGATCCAGACGCTTCTCACCGTGCTCCGGATCGGGCTGTGGCTGGTCGCTCTGCAAGCGGACCACAGTCACTGATCCATTCCCGTGCGGAGTCGGCCGGTGTTGCACCACTGGCCGGCTCCGCACACCTTTGTGACCGGAACAATTACCGTCACCGTTTGTGACCTGCAACACCCCAGTTGTAGGTGACACCAGTGTCTCTGATTTTCCGCGATGTAGTCAACCTGACGGGCGAGGGCTTCGACCTGTGCGGTCACTGTTTGTGTCCGGGCGCCGCCCGTTTACCTCGGAAGACTGGTGCGAGGCATTCACTGTAAGCAGTTGGACGTCCTGAAGTTTTAAGGTCTTATTGAGATAGGCAGCCCTGGATGGCCGGGAGCGGCCACCCGATTGACGGTGGCTGAGCTGCACTGACGGTGCCGACCCGGCAGTAGCTTGTGCTCCATCTGTGTCTCAAATGCGACCTCGCGGCCAGCTCAGGTTACCCACTGTGAGCATGCGGTCGGTAATCTCTGAGTGTGTCGTTACTCTCCGTCGAGTGCACCTGTGGTGCGTCTCCAGTCCACCTGCGGATTGGTATGCGTTGACCCTTGGTAATTTTCCGGTAAGTCAATGGCAGGGTGCCAGGTCGTTATGGAAAAAATTGGAGACGGGTCACTAAAGAGCGCCCGGACGGGCAGGTCCTCCGGTTCGGTCCGGGCCCGCCCGCACCCGAGGGGCTGCTCCGGATGGCTGAGCATGGTTTAGTTTGGCGTCCAACCTATCTCTGCGCGGGCCGTCGACCGCGTGGCAGCGACGCACACCACCGGGAGCAGCGTGTCCTACCTGGCCGACTCCGCGCGTTACGACCAGATCAGCTACCGGCGCTCCGGGCGCAGTGGCCTCCAGCTGCCCGCGGTCTCGCTGGGGCTGTGGCAGAACTTCGGCGGTGACCGCCCGTACGAGAGCGGGCGGGCCATCGTGCGCCGGGCCTTCGACCTCGGCGTGACCCACTTCGACCTGGCCAACAACTACGGCCCGCCCTACGGCGCGGCCGAGGAGAACTTCGGGCGGATGCTCGCCGACGACCTGCACCCCTACCGGGACGAGCTGGTCATCTCCACCAAGGCCGGGTACGACATGTGGCCGGGGCCCTACGGCAACTGGGGCTCGCGCAAGTACCTGCTCGCCTCGCTGGATCAGTCGCTGGACCGGATGGGCCTGGACTACGTCGACATCTTCTACTCCCACCGCGTCGACCCGGAGACCCCGCTGGAAGAGACCATGGGCGCGCTGGCGGCCGCGGTGAACAGCGGCCGGGCGCTCTACGCCGGCATCTCCTCCTACTCGGCCGAGCGCACCCGCGCCGCCGCCGCGCTGCTGCGTGAGATGGGGGTGCCGTTGCTGATCCACCAGCCCTCCTACTCGATGCTCAACCGGTGGATCGAGCCGGAACTGCTCGACGTGCTGGAAGAGGTCGGCGCGGGTTGCATCGCGTTCTCGCCGCTGGGGCAGGGCATGCTGACCGACCGGTACCTCGGCGGCGTGCCCGAGGGATCCAGGGCCAGCCGGGCAGGTTCGCTGTCCACCGACCTGCTCACCGAGGAGAACCTCGGCCGGGTGCGCTCGCTCAACGAGATCGCGCGGCGGCGCGGGCAGTCCCTGGCCCAGCTGGCGATCTCCTGGACGTTGCGGGACAGCCGGGTCACCTCGGCGCTGATCGGGGCCAGCTCGGTCCCGCAGCTGGAGCAGAACCTGGCCGCCACCCGGAACCTGGACTTCAGCGCGGACGAGCTGGTGGAGATCGACAAGTATGCGGTGGACTCCGGGATCAACCTGTGGGCCGGATCCTCCGACAGCTGACCATTGATCACGCCGGGGACATGATCGCCGACCATCGGCGGTCATTCTCCGGCGCGATCTCGCTCTGACGGCGGATTCTCCTGGCCGCCCGGCCCACTAGGTTCGGCCAAAAGCCGATCTGGGGTCGGGGGGAAAACGACATGGTGGTCACGCTTCCCGGAGTACAGGAATGGTCGGCGGGCGGTGACGCCTACAGCTTCCGGTCCGGTAGCCGGATCGTGGTGGATGCCGCGCACGCCGATCGCCTGCTGGCCGACGCGCGCACCCTCGCCGCTGATCTGACCGCGGCGCTGCTGGTGCCCGAGATCGGGGTGCACCAAGGGCCACCGCAGAACGCGGTGCCCGGCGACCTGCTGCTCACCCTGGGCGGCGGCGATCCCCGGCTGGGCGCGGAGGGCTACGAACTCACCGTCGGCGCGGTGCTGCGGATCAGCGCGCCGCAACCGGCCGGGGTGTACTGGGGCGGGCGGACCGCCGTGCAGCTGTTACGCGGATCCGCCAACCTGCCCGGTGGGCGGGTGCGGGACTGGCCGCGGTACCCGATGCGCGCGATGCTGATCAACAATGCCACCAAGCATTTCGGGTTGTCCTGGTGGGAGAACCAGATCCGCGATCTGTCCTACCAGAAGTTCAACGAGCTGCTGATCTACGTCGACGGCGTCGGCACCACCCGCGACGAGCTGATCAAGATCAATGAGCTGGGGCAGCGGTACCACGTCACGATCGTGCCGCAGCTCAACATGCCGGGGCACATGGACCAGGTGCTGCCCGCCCGCCCGGAGTTCCAGCTGCGCGAGCAGAACGGCAACCGGCGGCCCAACGCCCTCGACCTCAGCAACGACGCGGCCCGCGCCTGGGCGCTCGGCCTGATCGAGGACCACATCGGACTCTTCGACGGCCCGTGGTGGCACCTGGGCGCGGACGAATACCCGCACTGGGGCCCGATCGACGACTACCCGCAGCTGGCCGAGTACGGCCGCCGCAGGCACGGCCCGCAGGCCAACGGCTGGGACACCTTCACCGGGTTCGTCATGGACGCCTATGAGGTGATTCGTCGGCACGGCAAGAAGATGCGGGTCTGGAACGACATGCAGCGCACCTTCCCCAAGGTGGTCAAGCTGGACCCGGAGATCGTGGTGGAGCACTGGAACTCCACCCACACCGCCTCGGTCACGGTCAGCCAGTTCGCCGCGCGAGGGCACGGCCTGGTCAACTGCCACGACGACTTCCTGTACCACGTCGGCGGCCGCAACCCCGATGGCACGCAGCGGCCCAAGTCCGATGCCCGGCGGATCTACGAAACCCTGCGAGTGGGCGATTTCCAGGGCGCCGAGGACCTGCCGGATGACCACCCCAAGCTGCTCGGCATCCGGCTTTCCCAGTTCAACGACCCGCCCATCGAGCTGCACGAGAGCAACGAGGCCACCGCGGCCGGATTGTTCGAGACCTACCGCGCCGTGGGCCAGCTGGCCTGGGGCTCGCCAAGGCCGCAGGCGCGCTGGACCGATCTGCGCGGCGCCGTCTACGGCCTGGGCCGGGCGCCCGGCTACCGGCACGTGCCCGCCCTGCCCACCGGTCCCGGACCGGGCGTGGCCAGGGACGGCTACGAGAAGATGACCTTCTTCGCCACCAGGGTGGACGGGAAGATCGAGCACGGCTGGCAGTACACCCCCGGCAACGGGCCGTGGCGGCGGGACACCGTCGGCGGGGTCAAGGGCGGCGGGGTGGTCGGCAACCCGATCACCGTCCGGGACATCAACGGGCGGCTGCGCTACCTGGCCCGCACCCGCAACGGCACCCTGGAACACGGCCGCCAGTACAGCCCCGGCACCGGACCGTGGGAGTACGACGAACTCGGCAGCGGGCTCACCGGCTCGCCCGGCATGGTGCTGGACGCGGCCGGGCGGCTCTGCTTCCTGGCCCGGCGCAGCAACGGCGGCCTGCTCTTCGGCCGCGAACGCCTCGCGGGCTCCGGCGGGCCGTTCGAGCTGAGCGAGGTGGGCAACGCGGCGGTGGCCGGGGATGCCGCGCTCACCCTGGACGTGCAGGGCAGGCTGGTCTTCTTCGCCAGGCGCAGCAACGGAAAACTGCTGCACGGCTGGCGGACCGCGGCCCTGGTCGGCGGGTCCTGGGACTTCGCCGAGATGGGCAATGACGTGGCTGGCGATCCCGGCATCGCCTTGGACACCAGCGGAAAGCTCTGTTTCCTGGCCCGCCGCGCGGACGGTCAGCTGCTGCACGGCTGGCAGCGCACCCCTGGCAACGGACCGTGGGAGTTCACCCAGCTCGGCTCGGCGGTCGCGGGCGATCCGGCGGTGCTGCTGGACGTGGCGGGCAGGCTCACCTACTTCGTCCGCCGGGACAACGGCACGCTGCTGCACGGCTGGCAGACCCGGCCCGGCCTCGGCCCGTGGGACCAGGCCGAGCTGAGCGGGGACCTCACCGGCGATCCGGGTGTGCACCTGGACCACGTGGGCCGGTCGGTGTTCTTCGTGCGGGCCGACAACGGGCGCATCCGGCATGGCTGGCAGGGTTCACCCGGTCAGGGGCCGTGGGGTTACACCGAACTGGGCAACGACATTCTCGATCTATAACGATCAGATTTCCGAGGCAACTTTTTCCCGAGTTGTGGTTTCCCATTCATCAGTGGTGGTTAACCACAATGGTCCTGTAGTCTGGCCTGGACTTTCTTTGGGGGAAAGCTGTGTCCAGCCATACGGTCGAGCGACCGCTCGACGACCAGACCGTCACGCTCGAAAGCGCTCCGGTGACACCCAGTAATCGCACCACTTCCAGGTGGATAGCGCCGCTACTGGAGATTGTCGTCGCCTTTGTCGCGCTGACGATTTTCCTGGCCTGGAGCGGCACCATCGACGTCGATCCGCTGGATCGGCTCGGCCAGGTCAGCGGCCTGGCCGGACTCCAGTTCCGGTTCGTGCTGCTCGGCCTGGTGCTCATCGCCGTGGTGCTGCTGGCCGCGCGGATCCGCCAGGGCGCCGGGGTGGCCCTGGCCGGGCGGCTGGCCACGGCCGCCATCTCCGGCCTGGCCGGTGGACTGGTCGCGGGCGGGGTGCTGGTCGCGCTGCGCGGCACCTCCTGGGCCCTGCACGCCAACCACGGCGACTCCGGGGTGCTGATCCGCTGGGCCGAGGGCCTGCTTCGCGGCGAGTCGATGCCCAGCAACTACCCGCCGCTGTCGGTCTACGCCCTGGCCGCCTGGACCTGGCTGACCGGCGAGCCCGCCGGATTCGCGTTGCAGGACGTGCAGATCATCGGCGTCGCGCTGTTCGCGCCGCTGGCCTACCTGGCCTGGCGGCTGGTGCTGCGACCCGGCTGGGCACTGGGCATCGGCGTGGTCTCCACGCTGCCGCTGATCGACCCGCACAAGCCCTACGCCAACCTGGCGCTGGTCGTGTTCATCCCGGTGCTGGTCCGCTTCCTGCAGACGGTCCGCCGGGCCGACCGGGCGAACTACCGGACCCTGCTGCTCGGCGGCGCGGCCTTCGGCGTCGGATTCGGGCTGCTGTTCCTGCTCTACTCCGGCTGGTACGTCTGGTCCGCGCCGGGCGCGGTGCTCGCGCTGCTGCTGGTCTTTCCATGGAAGGCCGCCCCGCGCAAGGGCGTGGCCCTGGTCGCGGTCACCACCGCGGTGTTCGCGCTGGTCAGCATCAGGCACCTGTACGGGCTGCTGCGCGGCGCGGGCAGCACCAAGGACCAGTACTTCTACTTCGACGTCTTCACCGACCCGGCCTACTTCTCCATGTGGCGCACCGACCTGCCGGGCCCGGTCGGGGTCTGGCCGCCGCTTGGCGAACTCGGCGGCGTCGGCCTGTTCACCATCGTGCTGGTCATCGGCCTCGCGGTGGCGCTGGGCCTCGGGCTGCGCCGGACCGTGGTGATCGCGGTGGTGGCCTGCCTGGCAGGCACCTGGTTGCTGCGCTTCTACTTCGCCAGCCGGATGTACGCCGAGAACGCCGTCCAGCTCTACCCGCGCACGGTGGCCGAGATCCTGTACTGCCTGCTGGTGCTCACCGGATACGCGGTCTTCCTGGCCGTGGAGCGCTTCGGTGTGCCCCGGCCGCGGTTCGCCCTCTCCGGCAAGGTCGGCCTACCCGCCCGGATCGGCCTGCTGGCCGCGATGCTGCTGCTGCTCGGCTCGGCCGGATCGGCCATCGCGGACCGGCACATGCCGCGCAACGACGAATCGGTCGGCTTCCTGGCCTGGGTGGCCCAGGTCAACCGGATGCCGGACGGCCGCTGCTCGCCCTACGTGCCAGCCGATGCCTGCGTGACCCAGTACGACAAGCTGCGCGAGGTCAAGGTGCCGCCGCGGAAGAGGTGACTCACTCCGGTAAGAGGTAGTGCTCCTCGTCGAAGGGCAGCCCGGCACAGGAGGCGGCCAGATCGCGGCCGGTCTGCTCGATCACGTCGGACAGCTCCAGCATGCCCAGCCACTCCCTGGGCAGCACCGCGGTGCCGTGCAGCGCGCCCAGGATGTTGCCGGTGATCGCCGCGGTGGAATCGCTGTCGCCGGAGTGGTTGGCGGCCAGCCGCAGCGCGTCCGGGAACTGCTCGGCGCGGCGGTGGGTCAGCGCGGCGTAGACCGCGATGGCCAGCGCCTCCGGCCCCACCCAGCCCGCGCCCAGGCTCTCCACCGAGTTCGCCGACGGACCACCGGCGGGCACCGGCCTGCCGAAGGCGCGGGCCTCGCGCACCCGGCGGGCGGCGGAGGAGTCGGCGGCGGCCAGCGCGGCCGCGGCGGCCAGTGCCAGGCCGGTCTCCTGGTCATCGCGCAGCGCCCGGCCGGTGGCCTGATCCACCGCGTCCCCCAATGGGCGTTGACGCACCGCCACCAGGTGCACGATCAGGGCCAGCGCACCCGCGGGCGCCCAGCCCGAGGGGTGACCGTGGGTGAGCGCGGCGAACTCGCAGCCCAGCTGGTAGGCGGTCTGCGGGGTGGGCGCGAACCCGGCGGGCGCGGCCCGGGCCACGCCGCCGCAGCCGCGGGAGTCGCTGGTGGTGTTGGGCAGGGTGGCCGACTGCAGCACCCGCAGGCAGGTCACCCCCGGCGCCCGGCTGGCGTACATCCGCTTGTCCGCGAGCAGGCCGCGGGCCAGCGGGGCAGGACCGTCCAGCTGCTGGGTGGTCAGCCAGCGGCGATAGCTCTGCCACACCGTCTCGGTCGGCCCCCACACACCGCGGTGCTTGCCGCGCACCCAAGCGTGCAGGTAGCCCTCGGCGGTGAACAGGGTCAACTGGGTGTCGTCGGTGATCAGGGCCGGTCGCGGCGGGTCGGTGATGCCGGTGGGGCCGAACTCGCGGCGGATCTCCGGCCGGGCCAGGAACTCCACCGGAGCGCCGAGGGCGTCGCCGACCGCGCCGCCGAGCAGGCAGCCAGCACCCCGGTCCAGGAGCGCCGTCGGATCTGCGGGCACTTCGCCTCCGGCGTCCTCGGGTGGATGACTCTGGTGAATGTCTCTGTGGAAACCCTAACGAGCGATCCCCCGTCTGGGTCGTCCGTACTACTACGGAATGCGGTACCGCTACTTACCCAGGGGATGACGAAAGGTCGTAACGTGCCCACCGTGCGGCGCGAAGACAAGGTGGCGGAGACCTGGTTGCCAGGGTCGACGATCAACCGCGTCGGGTTCCGGCTGCTCGGGCCGGTGGAACTCGTGGTGGACGGGGAACCGGTTCCGGTGGGCGGCGCAGGCGTGCGCTGCCTGCTCGCGGCGCTGGTGACGGAACCGGGACAGGTGGTCAGCGCGGAACGAATCACCGAGGTGCTGTGGGCCGGACGGCCCCCGGCGACCGCGCGCACCATCGTCCAGGGCTACGTCTCCCGGCTCCGCAAACTCTTCACCGAGCTGGCGCTGCCTGTGTCCTTGGACACCCGGGCGCCCGGCTACCTGCTCCGGATGGATCCCGATCTCGTCGACGCGCACCGGGCGCGCCGGCTGGCCGCGGCCGCCCGCGACCTGCCGCCCGGCCCGCGCGCCGAACTGCTCGGCCAGGTGCTGGAGCTGTGGCGGGGCGAGCCGCTGAGCGGACTGGGCTCGCCGGTGCTGGAACGGGAGGTGCGGCCGGAGCTGACCGAGCTGCGACTCACTGTCACCGAGGAGTACTTCGCCGCCCAGCTCGCCCTCGGCAAGCACGAGGAGCTGCTGCCGCGGATCCAGCTGCTGCACGCCGACGAGCCGTTCCGGGAGCGGCTGGCCGAGTACGCGGTGCTCGCGCTCTACCGCTGCGGCCGCCGCACCGAGGCGCTGCGCACCTACGAGGACTACCGGGAACGCCTCTCCGCCAAGCTCGGCCTTGACCCTCGGCCGGAGCTGCGTGAACTCATCGACCGGGTGCGCACCGACGATCCGGCGCTGTGCGCAGGCCAGCCGGAGACCGAGGCCAGCGCGCCGCCCGCGCCCACCGAACTGCCTGCCCCCGCCGCCGGGTTCACCGGCCGGACCGCGGAACAGGCCTGGCTGGACGGGTTGCTGACCAGGGCCGAACAGGCAGGCGAGTCCGCGGTCGGGGTGCTGGCCGGGGCGGGCGGCATCGGCAAGAGCGCGCTCGCGCTGACCTGGGCCCGCCGCTCCGCCGGGCACTTCGCCGACGGGGTGCTCTTCGGCGCGCTGCGCGGCTTCGACCCCGAACACCCGCCAGCCGACCCGGCCGAGCTGCTCCGGCAGTTCCTGCTGGAGCTGGGGCTGGCCGCGGACGCGGTGCCGGTGCCCTTCGACGAACGGCTGGCGCTGTACCGCTCGATGCTGGCCGGACGGCGGGTGCTGGTGCTGCTGGACGACGCCCGCGACTCCGAACAGGTCCGCCCGCTGCTGCCGCCCGGCGGCGGCTCGCTGGCCCTGATCACCAGCAGGCGGCGGCTGGACGGCCTGGTGGTCAGCCACGGCGCGGGCATCCACACCCTGGGCACGCTGCCCCGCGCGGTCGGTGTCGCGCTGCTGGCCAGCGAGGCCCGCACGGCCGATCCCGCGGTGCTGGACGAGCTGGCCGCGCTGTGCGGGGACCTGCCACTGGCGCTGCGGGTGGTCGCCGCCCGGCTGGCCGCGGCTGGCAACCCCGGCAAGCTGGCCGCCGAACTGCGCGATGAGCAGCACCGGCTGGCCGGGCTGGAGGAGGACGGCTCCTCGGTGCGCGGCGCCTTCGACATCTCCTACCGGGACCTCGCGCCCGAACCCGCCGCGGTGTTCCGGCTGCTCGGCCTGCACCCCGGCCCCAGCCTCACCCCGGACCTGGTCGCCGCGCTGGCAGGCACCACCCCGGCCGCGGCCCGGCGGGCACTGCGCGGGCTCACCGCCGCGCACCTGCTGGCCGAACCACGCCGGGACCGCTTCGCCCTGCACGACCTGATCCGGCTGCACGCCCGCGAACTGGCCCGCACCGAACTGGGTGAAACCACCCGGCGGGCGGCCCAGCGCAGGCTCATTCACTACTACTGGCGCTGGTGCGCGCACGCCGCGGTGAAGTTCAGTCCTTCTACCCACGGTTTTGGCCTGCCACCGGGCGGCGAGGACGATCCCGTGCCGGACTGGAGCGCGGAGGAGGCCCTGCGCTGGTTCGAGACCGAGCGCGCCAACGCCGTCGCGGTCATCCGGCTGGCCAGGGAGGAAGACTTCCCCAGGGAGACCTGGCTGCTGGCCCGACCCGTTTCCATCTACCTGGCGGTGCGCAACCGCGTGGAGGACTGGATCAGCGTGAACGAGCTGGGCCTGGCCGCGGCCACCGCGGCGGGCGAGGGCGCCGGAGTGGCGATGATGCTCAACGGCCTCGGCGCGGCCACCCACCGGCTCGGCCGCCGGGAGGAGTCCCTGCGCTACTACCGGGATTCGCTGGCCGCGGCCACCCGGGCCGGGGACCGGCACGCCGCCGCCCGCGCCGCCACCAACGTGGCCGGTGCGCTGGCCTGGCTGCGCCGTGGCGCCGAGGCCGAGATCGCCGCCGCCGAGGCGATCCGGCACAACCAGGAGATCGGCGACCGGCACGCCGAGTCCGCGATCAACAACACCCTGGGCGTGCTGGCCCTGGACTCCGGCAGACCGGAACGGGCCGAGACCTACTTCCAGCGCGCGGTGGCCATCGACGAGGAGATCGGTGACGACAACTTCCTGGCCACCGCGCTGAACAACCTGGCGCGGGCGCTGCTGGCGCGTGGCGAGGTGGCGGGCGCGGCCGCGGCCAACCGGCGTGCGCTCGCGCTGGCCATCAGCCACGGCATGAACCGCACCGAAGCCTTCGCCCGGCGCGGCCTCGGCGATGTCGCCGGCGCCACCGGGGACGGCCCGGCCGCGGCCGCGCAGTGGCGGCGGGCACTGGAGATCCTGGACGCCTTCGACCGCGGTGAGGCCGAGACCGTGCGGGCCCGGCTGGCCGCGCTGGAGGCCGGCCCGTGATCCAGGAATCGTTGCCGCCGCTGGAGTTCCGCGTGCTCGGGCCGGTCGAACTGGTGGTTGGCGGCACCCCGCTGCCGATGGGCAGGGCCGGTGCGCGCTGTCTGCTGGCACTGCTCGCGCTGGAGGTCAACCAGGTCGTCGGGCACGACCGGATCCAAGCCACGCTGTGGGAGGACGAGCCGCCGCCGACCGCGCGCACCGTGGTGCACGGGCACGTCTCCCGGCTGCGCCGGGTGCTCACCGAGGCCGACCCCGGCGGTTCGGTCACCCTGATCACGCACGCCTCCGGCTACCTGCTGCGCGCCGATCCCCGGCTGGTGGACCTGCACCGGGCCCGCGCGCTGATCACCGCCGCCCGCGGCGAACCAGCCGCGCACCGGCGGGAACTGCTCAGCGAGGCGGTCCGGCTCTGGCGCGGACCGGTGCTCTCCGACGTGCCCTCCTCCCAGGTGCTGCGCGATGTCGCGCCCGAACTGGAAGAACTGCGGCTGGTCGCGGTGGAGGAGTGGATCCAGGCCGAACTCGACCTCGGCAGGCACGGCGAGGTCGTGGTGGAACTGCAACGCCTGGTCGCCGAACAGCCATTCCGGGAACGGCTGGTCGGTCAGCTGGTGCTCGCGCTCTACCGCAGCGGGCGGCGGGCCGACGCGCTCGGCGCCTACCAGTCCTTCCGGGTCCGGCTGGTCGACGAGCTGGGCATCGACCCCGGCCCGACCCTGCAGGAACTGCACCGCCAGGTGCTCACCGACGAACTCGCCCCCGACCCGGCCAGCCAGCAGCGCGCGCTCGCCCCGCCCTCCGCACTGCCCAGCGTGCCCGTGCAGCTGCCGCCGGCGCCCGCCGGATTCACCGGGCGCAACGCCGAACTGGCCTGGCTGAACCGCCTAGTCGGGATGGCCGACGGCCCACGCATCGCGGTGCTCGCGGGCACCGCGGGCGTCGGCAAGAGCGCGCTCGCGCTGACCTGGGCGCAGCGGGCCGCGGCCGAGTTCCCGGACGGCCAGCTCTACGCCTCGCTGCGCGGCTTCGACCCCGAACACGCCCCGGTGGACCCGGCCGAGGTGCTGCGGCACTTCCTGGTCGCCCTCGGCGTGCGGCCGGAATCGGTGCCTGCGGAGTTCGACGAGCGGCTGGCGCTGTACCGCTCCACCATCGCCGGACGGCGGATGCTGGTGCTGCTCGACGACGCGCACGACTCCGACCAGGTCCGCCCGCTGCTGCCGACCAGCGGCGCGTTCACCGTGGTCACCAGCAGACGGCGGCTGGACGGGCTGGTGGTGACCAACGGGGCCAGGGTGCTGCCGCTGGACACCCTGTCCATGGCCGACACCGTGCAACTGATCAACCGGGTGGCCGGCGAACGGCACTCCGAACACGACCTGGCCCAGGTGCGCAGGCTGGCCGAACTCTGCGGCAACCTGCCGCTGGCCCTGCGCATCGCCGCTGCCCGGCTCGCGGTCAACCCCGAACGCGAGGTCGGCGACCTGGTCGAGGAACTCGCCGACGAGCACGAACGGCTGGCCGCGCTGGACGTGGAGGAGACCGACACCTCGGTGCGCGGCGCCTTCGACCTGTCCTACCGGGACCTGCCGCCCCCGCACGCCACCGTGTTCCGGCTGCTCGGCGGACACCCCGGCCGGGACGTCTCGCCCTACCTGATGGCCACCATGGCCGAGGTCGGCGTGGCCCAGGCCCGCCGGTCGCTGCGCGCGCTGGCCGCCGCGCACCTGGTGATCGAACACGAGGTCGACCGGTTCTCCATGCACGACCTGATGCGCCTGTACGCGCGGGCCTTGTTCCGCAACGAGACCGAGGACAAGGAACGCGAGAGCGCGCTGCGCGGGCTGCTTGACTACTACCTGGTCGTGGCCGACCGGGCCCGGCGGCTGATGCGGCCCATCCTGGACGACCTGCGCCCCGGCCTGACCCGGCCGCACGTGCGTCAGCCCACGCTGAACGACCGCCAGCAGGCCCTGGGCTTCTTCGACGCCGAATGGGCCAACCTGACCTCGGTGATCGTGCTCGCCGACGAATCCGGCCAGCACGAGGCCGCCTGGCAGCTGCCCACCATGCTCAACCCGTACCTGGACGCGCGGTTCCCGTGGGAGGACGCGGTCAAGGTCAACCTGATCGGCCTGGAAGCCGCCCGGCTGCTCGGCAACCGGTGGGGCGAGGTGCGCATCCACACCGCGCTCGGCATGATCCACGGGCGGCGCGGACTGCCCGAACTGTCCCTGCACCACGACTCCACCGCGTACCGGATCGCCGAGGAGATCGGCGACCTGGCCTCGCTGGCGTTGTTGTCCAGCAACATGACCCAGTACCTCTACGAGACCGGGCGCAAGGACGAGGCGGTCGAATCCTGCCGCCGGGCCATCGAACTGAGCAGGCGGATCGGGAACTTCTTCGTGCTGCCGATCGCGCTGACCAACATGGCCGAGATCGCCATCCGGCACCAGGACCACGAACAGGCCCTGGTGCACCTGCGGGAAGCCCTGGACATCTACCGCGACTCCAACAACAACGACCGGATGGCCATCGTGCTCGGCGGCATGGGCGATGTCAGCCGCGACCTGGGTCGGCTGGACGAGGCCGAGCGGTACTACCGGGACGCGGTGGCCGCCGCCGAAGCCGCCGGATCCAAACCCCAGGAAGCCCGGATGCTGATGGAATTCGGCGAGGTGCTCATCTCCCGCGGCGACCCCACCGGCGCCAGAGTGGTCTGGCAGCGCTCGCTGGAGCTGTACGAGGTGCTCCGGCTGCCCGAACTGGAAGTGCTGCGGGACCGGCTCGCCCAGCTCGGCTGAGTCCTTTTGTCGCCATCTACGACAAAAGCCTGGTACACGGGCGTCTCAGAAGGCACACTGGAGGCTACCCGCCAAGCCCCGCTGATCTCGTTTAGTTCGCGGTTAGGCTCCGTCAAGCGGACCATGAAACCTTAGTCATGTCGGTGGTTGGTTCGCGCTGCACCACCGGCACGGCGGTACTGGGGGAGCCTTCTGGGGGAGGTTCACCGCCCACTCGTCACACCCGGCATCCGCGTCCCCGGATGCCGGGTGTGCTGTGTTTTATTGGCGTGCTCCGCACGCTGGATTTTTCGCTTCTAAGTCGCCTCGTCGTGGCCTCGCCGCACGCGAAGCAAGCTTCGGATGCGTCGAGACCACGACAAGGCAACGCGAAAAATCGGTACCCCGCCGCTGGTTAAGGGCCCGCCGTGTCGCTGCGCGCCACGCCTGTTTCGCAACAAGTTGTCGCTGGTTAGGGCTTCTCGCAGAGTTCTGCGAGCTGGGGGCGTTTTGGTTCTATGCCGTCTGCGGAGGACTTGCCGGTCAGGCGGCGGCCTAGCCAGGGGACGAAGTGTTGTTTGGCCCAGCGGAGGTCTGCTCGGCGGAGGGTTAGCCAGTCCGGGGGGTCGGTGATCGGCCAGGGTTCTGACCAGTCTGCGGTTACTGGGATGCCTAGCTCTACGCAGGCTCGTAGGGCTACTCGTTCGTGGCCCTCGGGGGAGAGGTGTAGGCGGTCTTCGCTCCAGGCTTGGGGGTGTTGGAGGACTGTCATGGACCAGAGGTCGACTACGTGGCAGTTGTGTTTGTCGGCGATTGCCCGCAGGTGGGCGTTGTAGGTGGCTACTTTGCCTCTTACGCGGCGCATTATGGGGACTTCTTTGGTGTCGAAGCCGGTGCAGATGACTACGTCGGCGCCGGTGGCGCGGAGTTCGGCGGTTGCCTGCTCGAACTGGGCGGCTAGGGCGTCTGGGTCGCTGCTGGGGCGGAGGATGTCGTTGCCGCCTGCACAGAACGTGACCAGGTCCGGACTGAGGTCTATCGCGGCGGGGAGTTGTTCGTCGATGATCTGGCCGAGCAGTTTGCCCCGGATCGCGAGGTTCGCGTAGCGGAGCTGGGGGCGGGCGCGGGCCAGGTGCGCGGCCAAACGGTCTGCCCAGCCACGGAAACTGCCGTCGGGCCATGGGTCGTCCATGCCCTCGGTGAAGCTGTCGCCCAAGGCGACGTAGGACCCCCAGAGGCGCGGTGCGGCCTCCCCTTCTCGCGGCGTGTGCATCCTGGCAGCATGACAAGCCGAGGCCGACCTACGCTACCGTCAGTTACGGTAGCGTCAGTTACCGGTTGGTAACATACCCGGTTTTGTGGGTGGTCGGGCTGAAGGGATGAACCTGGCGGGGCGGGGTCTGGTGAGACTTCGGCGCATGCGTCAGGTTGTGGTTGGGGCGTTGGCGGTTCTTGGGGTGCTCACGGCGGTTCCGGCCGCGCAGGCGGCGCCGGGCGATCCGTGGCAGCGGGTCGGGGCGGACATTCTGTCCGGGGTCAGCGGGGCGGTTGTCGTTGACCGCGAGGATGGCCGGATTGACTCGTTGATCGTGCGGGACAACAAGAAGCCGGGGCAGAACCGGATCGCCAGGGTGCGGCAGAGCGCGGGCAAGGCGCCCAGGGTGCAGCCGCTGGAGTGGCGGGGCGAGCTGCCCGTTGACCTGGAATCGATCGAGCCGGTGCCGGGTCGGCGTGGTGAGTTCCTGGTGCTGGGTAGTGCGGGCAAGGGCTTTCAGATCCGGGTCAGCGGTGGTGAAGCCGTGGTGCTGCGGACCTTCCAGGTGCCCACGGGGCTGGCTGGGGATGACTATGAGAGCTTCCAGCTCGCCTCGGTTGGCGGGCGGACTGTCGCGCTGTGGGCTGATCGTGGGCAGGACAGTCGGCCCGGCACGCTGTACGCGGCCGAGTTCAGCCTGGACAAGCTGACTTTCGGGCCCAAGCGCAGTGCCGAGATCCGGGTGCCCTATCCGAAGTCGAAGGTGCGGCACGTGTCGGATCTGGAGGTGCTCCCGAACGGGGAGCTGCTCATTTCCTCGGCGTCCGATCCCGGGGATGACGGGCCGTTCGACTCCGCGTTGTACTCGGCGGGGCGGGTTTCCGTTGGGGACAACGGAGTTCGGCTGGAGGTCAAGCAGCCGCGCGGGCTGGGGACCTATCCTGGGCACAAGATCGAGGCGGTGACCTGTGCGAACAGCTCGTGCGCCGAGCTGTTGCTGGGCACCGACGATGAGAACGCCGGCGGTTATGCGCGAGTCGTGCGGCGTTGATGGAACCGGGTGGTCCCGGCCAGGGCAGGACGGGACCACCCGGGGTCACACGGCGGCCGGTTCCCCGGCGTCGCCGTCGGCGATTGGAGCGCTCTCATCCGTGGCTGGGGCCAGGAAGGACTCGCGTAAGCGGATTTCCGCGGCGCGGTCGGCGCCCAGCGCGTCCAGGCCGGCCAGTGCCGCGCCGACCACCGGGATGACCTCGACCACGCTGACCGTGGCCAGTGGGGCCACCGCCTTGCAGCGGCGGGCCACCTCGTCGATCACGGTGGCGCCCACGCCGGTGAGCACCCCGCCGCCGAGCACCACGTCCACCGGTTCCCCGGTCAGGCCAAGGCTTTGCAGGCTGACCGTGGCCAGCAGGCTGACCTCCTCGGCGAGGCGGTCGACCACCTCCGCGGCCACCGCGTCACCCGCGGCGGCCACCCGGAACAGCAGCGGGCACAGCTCGTGCAGCACGTCCTCGGAGAGTTCGCCGAAGTGCAGCCGCTCGATCAGCTCCAGCATGCTGCCGACCGCGAAGTGCTGTAGCACCGCGGGCAGCAGTTCGGTCGGCTTGCCCCGGCCGTCCTCGGCCCGGACCGCCAGCCACAACGCCTCGCTGCCCAGGTGCGCGCCGCCGCCCCAGTCACCGGAGATGCGGCCCAGCGCCGGGAAGCGGTGCACCCGGCCGTCCGGGGCCACCCCGACGCCGTTGATGCCGGCGCCGCAGACCACCGCCACGCCCGCGCCGGTGGGGCTGCCCGCGCGCAGCAGCGCGAAGGTGTCGTTGGCCACCATGGTGGTGGCCGACCAGCCCCGCGCGGTGATCGCCTCCTGCAGGAACTGCTCTTCCTTGGGCAGGTCGGCGCCTGCCAGGTAGGCCGAGGTGTGCGCGGCGAAGGGCGCCTGGCCGCTGTAGCCCGCCTGCCGGGCGGCCTCCACGATCAGGCGCTCGAAGGTGTCCAGACCGCGTTGCATGCCCACGGTCTGCGGCGGTGAGCCGGGCCCGCGGACCCGGGACAGCACCTGGCCGTCCCGGGTCACCAGCATCACGTCGGTCTTGCTGTTGCCACCGTCGATGGCCAGGACGAGATCACTGATCTCGGGTCTGTCGCTCATGCCTTCGCCCACGGCAGCAGGTCCGCGTTCTCCGCGACGAGCTGGTCGGCCAGCTTCTCCGCGATGCTCCACTGCCCGATCAGCGGGTGTGCCAGCAGCGCGTTGGCCACCCGGTCCCGGCCACCGTGCAGCGCGGCCTCCAGTGCCAGGTACTCGTAGCCGGTGACGTGGCTGATCAGGCCGGCGAAGGCCGGTTCCACCGGGGCCACCGGCAGCGGGACCGCCCCATTGGTGTCCACAATGGACGGAACCTCGATCACCGCGTCGTCGGGCAGGAACGGCAGCGTGCCGTTGTTCTGCACGTTGACCACGTGCTCCTCGCCCTGCCCGCCGCCGGTGAGGGCGTGCACGAGCTGGACGGCGGCCTCGGAGTAGTAGGCGCCGCCGCGCTGGGCGAGCGCCTCGGGCTTGGTGACCACGGCCGGGTCGGCGTAGACACCCATGAGTTCCTTCTCCACCAGGCTCACCACCTCCGCCCGTGGCGGTTCGGTGCGCTGGGTCGCCACCACCTCGTCGTGGCTGTAGAAGTACTTCAGGTAGTACGAGGGCACCACGCCCAGCCTGCGCATCAGCTCGGCTGGCAGCCCGATGTGCTCGGCCACGTCCTCGCCGAACTCCGAGAGCAGCCGCGGCAGCACGTCCACGCCGTCCACCAGCACCTCGCGCTCCCAGGTCAGGTGGTTGAGGCCGACGTGGCCCAGCCGCACCTGCTCCGGGGCCGCGCCGAGCAGCTTGCCGACGTAGCGCTGGAAGCCGATGGCCACGTTGCACAGGCCCACCGCCCGGAAACCGGCCTGCACCAGTGCCCTGGTGACGATGCCGACCGGGTTGGTGAAGTTGACGATCCAGGTGTCCGGACCGGTCACCTTCCGCACCCGCTCGGCGATGTCGAGCACCACCGGCACCGTGCGCAGCGCCTTGGCCAGCCCACCGGCGCCGGTGGTCTCCTGACCGACGCAGCCGCATTCCAGCGGGAAGGTCTCATCCGAGCGGCGGGCCGCCTGCCCGCCGACGCGCAGCTGCAGCAGCACCGCCGCCGCGCCCTCGGCCCCGGACTCCAGGTCCGTGGTGGTGCGGACCCGGGCCGGGTGACCCGCGTGGTCGAGCAACCGCTGGCTGAACTCGCCGATGACCGAGAGCCGGTGCTCGTCCGGGTCGACCAGCACGATCTCGTCCACCGCCAGGCTCGTTCTGCGCCCGGCGATGCCGTCGATCAGCTCAGGGGTGTAGGTGGAGCCGCCTCCGACGACGGTGAGCTTCATCGTTAACCCTTAACTCCGGTGAAGGTGATCCCTCGGACGAAGGACTTCTGCGCGAACAGGAACAGCACGATGGCCGGGATCATGATCATCGCGGTGGCGGCCATCATCAGGTTCCACTCCACGGCGTGCTGGCCCCGGAACGAGGCGAGCGAGAGGGACAACGGCCAGTTGTCCTTGTTCTCGCCGGTGTAGATCAGCGGGCCGAAGAAGTCGTTCCAGGTGTAGAGGAAGCAGAACAGCCCGGTGGCCGCGATGCCCGGCCGGGACATGGGGATGAGCACCCGCCACACCGCGGTGAACTCGTTGCAGCCGTCGATCTTGGCCGCGTCGATGTAGTCCTGCGGGATGGTGAGGAAGAACTGGCGCAGCAGGAACACGCTGAAGGCGTCGAAGAGGAAGTACGGCACGATCAGCGGCCACAGCGTGCCGGTCAGCCCGGCCTTGACCCACATGTCGTACAGCGGCACCGCCACCACCTGCGGCGGCAGCATCATCGCGGCCACCACCAGCAGGAAGACCGCGTTGCGGCCCTTCCACTTCAGCCGGGCCAGCGCGTAGGCGGCCGGGATCGCCGAGATCAGCATGCCCGCGGTGGCCAGCAGCGAGTACATCAGGCTGTTGACCGTGTACTGCAGCAGCGGCACCTTGTCGAAGACCCGGAAGAAGTTCTCGAAATGCCAGGACTCCGGCCACAGGCTGGAGGACAGCGCCTGGCTGTCCGACATCACCGCGGTCAGGAAGACGAACAGGATCGGCATCGAGAAGGCCAGTGCCAGCGCGAGGCCGATGCTGTGCGTGGCGATCCAGTACAGCGTTTTCTGCCAGGACCCGGTGGGGTTCTTCCTGACTGGCCTGCGCCCCCTGCGGCGCGCCGGTCGGGTGGCGGTCGCGGTGGTCATGAGCCCTCCTCGACGTGCGAGGCTCGACGCATCTGCCGCACCAGCAGTGCGGTGAAGGCGAAGGAGACGATGAACAACAGGACCGCCATGGCCGCCGCGTAACCCATGTTGAAGTAGCGGAAGCCCTGGACGTAAAGCCAGACCGGGAAGGTCAGGGTGGAGTTCTGCGGGAAGCCGATGTCCTTGGCGTTGCCCGCGACCTCGGCCGAACCGGAGGCCACCGAACCGGCCACCACGGCCTGGGTGAAGAACTGCAGCGCGAAGATCACCGAGTTGACGATGCTGAACATCAGCACCGGCGCGATCGTCGGCAGCGTGATGTGCAGGAACTTGCGCACCGGCCCGGCGCCGTCGATCTCGGCCGCCTCGTACTGCTCCTGCGGCACGTCCAGCAGCGCGGCCAGCAGGATGATCATCAGCTCGCCGGAGCCCCACAGGGCCAGGATGGTCAGCGCGGGCTTGGCCATCTCCGGGTCGGAGAACCACAGTCCGCCGTCGATGCCCAGGAACCGCAGGAACTTGTTGACCGGCCCGAATTCCGGGTTGAACAGGAAGGCGAAGGTGATCGTGGCCGCCACCGGCGGGGCCAGCGAGGGCAGGTAGCAGAGCGTCCGGACCAGGCCGACCCCGCTCTTGAGCCGCGAGATCACCATGGCCACGCCGAGGGCGAACAACACCCGGCAGGTGGTCAGCACGACCACCAGCCACGCCGTGTTGTACATCGCGGTGAGCACCAGCGGCTCGCTGGTGAACATCCGGATGTAGTTGCCGAAACCCAGCCACTCCGGTGCGTTGATCAGGTCGTAGCTGGTGAAGGAGAAGTAGATGGTGGCGATCAGCGGGTAGCCGAAGAACACCGCGAACCCGATGATCGCCGGGGCCATGAAGCCCAGGACGGTCAGGAAGTTCCGGCGCCGCCGCGCGACCCGCCCCTGGCTGGGGGCGGGTCGCGCGGCGCTCGCGCGCTCAAGCGTGGCGGTCATGGAACTACTTACCGGCCTTCTGCGCCAGGGCGTCGTCCACCTGGGCGTCGACCTTCTTCAGCTCACCCGGCAGATCGGTGACCTTGCCCGCCTGCCACTTCTCCGCGAAGTCGTTGACCGCCTTGAGGTGCGCGTCACCGATCGGGGTGGCCGGGTTGGACCACAGCTTGCCGGAGCCGAAGATGTCGATGAAGGTCTTGAACTGCGGGGTCATCTCCAGCTTCGGGTCCTTCATGGATGCCTCGGTGGTGGGGATGTTCTTGATCGCGTTGGACAGCTGCACCAGGGTGTCGGTGTCCAGCGACATCTGCTTGACCAGCTCCCAGGAGGCGCCCGGGTTCTTCACGCCCTTGGGGATGCCGATGATGGTGCCGGTGGCGAAACCGCCGCCGTACAGCTCCGGCTTGCTCGGCGAGACCGGCGCGGGCGCGGTGCCGTAGCTGATCTCCTTGGCCTCGTTGGCCAGGAACGCGGTGCGGTACTCACCGTCGATCATCATGGCCAGCTTGCCCTTCTGGAAGGCGTGGTCGGCCGAGTACTCCTGGCCGAGCCCTGCCCGGAACTTCTCGATCTTGTCGTAGCCGTAGAAGTCGACCAGCTTCTTCTGGAACTCGAACAGTTCCTTCCACTCCGGGCTGGCCGCCAGGTTGGACTTGCCGTCCGTGCCCAGGTAGCGGGCGCCGAACATCGGCGTCCAGTTCTGCGCCTGGTTGCGGTAGTGCGGGATCAGCGGCATGAAGCCGGCGACCTTGATCGAGCCGTCCGGGTTGAACTCGGTCAGCTTCTTGGTCGCTTCCAGCAGCGCGTCGGTGGTCTTGGGCGGCTCGGTGATGCCCGCCTTGGCGAACATGTCCTTGTTGAAGTAGAAGCCGTAGATGTCGGTGAGCATCGGCATCGAGCACCGGTTGCCCTTGTACTCGGTGTAGTCCCGGACGGCCTTCGGGATGACGTTGAGGTCGGCCTTGTCCCGGTCGATGTAGGGCTGCAGGTTCTGGAAGCTGCCCGAGGAGCAGAACTGGCCCAGGTTGTCGGTGAAGAAGGAGATCGCCACGTCCGGCGGGTTGCCGCCGCGGATCGCGCCGGTGATCTTCTCGTCGTCCTGGGTGCCCTCGTGCTTGACCTCGAAGTTGGGGAACCGGGTCTTGATCCGGTTCAGCGCCTCGGTGACCGCCTTGTACTCGCGGCCCTCGAAGTTGCTGTAGACGGTGAGGGAGAGCTTGTCGTCCTTGCCGGGCGCGCCGCCGGGCGCGCCCTGGGTGCCGCCTCCGCCGGAACAGGCCGAGACGAGCAGCGCGGCTGCCGCGGCCGTGGCGCTGAGCAGGACCGCGCGAGAGGTCTTGCGCATGCGAACTCCTGGATTTTCAGTGTGCGGTCGGGGAAATGTGTCGAGCGCGCAGCGGAGGCCGTCGGGGGCCCGGAGCTGCACCGGCGGGCTTTTTCAGCCCGCGAAACGGATCGGCTGTGGCGGCGACGAGTCCGAATACCTCTTCCCGCGCCAGGGCGAGCGCCGCGTGCAGTGCGCCGGAGCGCACCGGTTTCCCGGTGACCAGCGAGGTGCGCACCGGAGTTCGTGGGGTGACCAGTTGATGCAGTTCGGTGGCGACCATGGCGCTGAACGCCTCGCCGCCCGCCTGCGCCGTCTCGCCGGCCAGCAGCACCAGCTGCGGGTCGACCACGCTCACCACCCCGGCCACCCCGGTGGCGATGCGGCGGGCCAGGTCGAGCAGGAACGCCTGGCCGTCCGGGCCCGCGTCCACCGCTTTGCGCAGCGCGATCGCGCCGCTGCGGGCGCTGAAACCGTGTGCCCTGGCCAGTTTGACCACCGAGCCGGTGGCCAGCAGGTCGCCGAGCCGGATGCCGCCGCGGTCCACACCGGTGTCCGCGGCGGCCCGGTCCGGCACCCGCATGGAGTCGATCTCACCGGCGCCACCGGTGGCCCCGCGCAGCAGGCGCCGGTTGATCACCACCGCGGAGCCGAGTCCGGCGCTGATCCAGATCAGCACGAAGTCCTGCACGTCCCCGGCCCGGCCGGAGGTCATCTCCTCCAGCGCCACCAGGTTCACGTCGTTCTCCACCGTCACCGGCACCGCGAGCAGCTCGGTGAGCGTGCCCGGCACGTCGAAGCCCTCCCAGGTGCGCAGGTGCGGCGCGAAGCCGAGGTGCCCGGTGACCGGGTTGACCCCGCCGGGCGCGCCGATGACCACCTGGCACAGCCCGTTCGGGTCCACCCCGGCCCGGTTCGCCGCGGCGGCCAGCGCGCGCTGGAAGGAGATCAGCACCGCCTCGTGACCGCCCCGCGGCAGCGCGGTGTGGTGCTCGGCCAGCAGCAGGCCGGTGATGTCGGCGATGGCGATGTCCACCCCGCGCGGGGTGAGGTCCACCGCGGCCACGCTGGCCAGCGTGCCGTTGACCGTCCACAGCTGGGCCCGTGGCCCCCGGCCGCCGCCGCGGAGTCCGGCGCGCACCACGGCGCCCTCGGTCTCCAGTCTTGTCAGCAGTGCCGCGGTAGCCGGTTTCGACAGCCGGATCTGGGCCTCCAGCTCGGACCGGGTGAGGGCGCCGTGCCGCAGCAACGCGTCAATGGCCGCGCGATCGTTGATCTCACGCAGCAGTCGCGGGCTACCGGCTCGCATGACCCTCCTGTCTGTTAACTTTCCAGACGATTTCGGGTCACCGTAGTGACCGCCCTCACCCCGGTCAACGGTTGGCATCCGTTTGTAACGTTCCTTACCGAAATCGGCAACATCCACTTCCACCTGCACCGGCTTAGGTTCGCCTCACTTCTTGGTGGGATCTGGGCGCGGGATGAGGCAGGCTGGTACCCGTGGAACCCTCCGCCGATTCCCGCCCGGTCGCAGGCCAGGAGTCCCTCGGCGCCCTGCTCGGCGGCCGGGGCGGCGCGGTCGACGCCACCCTGCCGCCACTGGCGTTCGTGGTGGGCTGGCTGCTCTCCGACGAATCGATCTGGATCGGCTCGGCGGTCGCGCTGGTCGTCGGGCTGGCCATCGCCGGCTACCGGCTGAGCAAGGGCGACCGGCCGCGCGCGGTGCTGCTGGGCATGCTCGGGGTGTGCGCGGCCGCGCTGGTCGCCCTCTACACCGGCCGGGCCGCGGACTTCTTCCTGGTCCAGCTGCTCTCCAACGTGGCGAGCGCGCTGGCCTGGCTGGTCAGCATCGTGATCGGCTGGCCGCTGCTGGGTGTGGTGGTCGGCACCGCGCTGGGCCAGCGCACCCGCTGGCGCCGCGACCCGGAGCTGCTGCGCGCCTACCGGCTGGCCAGCTGGGTCTGGGTCGGCCAGTACCTGGTGCGGATCGTGGTGTTCAGCTCGCTGTGGTGGATCGACGCGGTGATCGCGCTCGGGGTGTCCAGGGTGGCGCTGAGCTGGCCGCTGGTGGCGCTGTGCGTGGCGGTCAGCGGCTGGGTGCTGTTCCGGGTGCTGCCCGCGGGCCACCCCGGCATCCGGCACCCCCGGACGCCGGAGCAGCAGGTCACGCCTGGCTGAGCTTGTGGTGCAGGGCCTGCGCGGCCGCCGGGTCGGTGATCACCGCCAGTGCGGCCAGCCAGGCCGCGCCGATGGTGCCGTCCGCGGCCACGTGCACCGGACCGCCCGCGCGCCGGGTCAGCTCGGCCCGGACCCGGTCGCCGACCGGGGTGTCCGCGGTGACCAGGCTGCCGGTGAGCACCACCGGGCTGGTGTCCTCGGCGGTGCGGGTGGCCAGCGCGATCATGGTGAGGTGCTGGGCGCCGCGTTCCACGATGTCCGCGGCGGCCTGGTCATCCCTGGCGGTGCTGGTGACCGTCGGGGCGAACCCGGCCAGCCGGATCGGTGATTCCGCGTTCACCGCGGTGATCAGCGCCCGCCGGGCCCGCACCTGGTCCGGATCCGGGGTCAGCCCGGCGTGCGCGAACACCGCTTCGCCGAGCGGGCCGAGGTCCTCGTGCGCCTCCACCCGGCGCAGGGTGGCCCGCACCGCCTCCCGGCCCAGCCAGTAGGCCGAGCCCTCATCGCCGAGCAGCCAGCCGAACCCGCCCGCGGTGGCCACCATCTGATGGCCGGAGATCCGGGCCGCGATCGAACCGGTGCCCGCGACCAGCACGGTGCCCTCGCCGGTGCACGCGGCGGTGGCGAAGGCCGCCTCGCAGTCGGCCACCACGCGGATCTCGCAGGTCAGCCCGGTGGCGCGGAGTGCGGCGTCGAACAGCGCGCGGACCGCGGGGTCGGCCATCTTGGCCACCCCGGCGATGCCCACCACCAGGCCGCCCACCCCGGCCGGATCGCTGCCGCCGAGGGCTTGGCCGACGGCCTGGGCCACCCGGGCCGCGGCCACTCCCGGTGGGTGCGCGTTGGGGTTGCCGCCCTCGGCCCGCCCGGTGCCCAGGTGCGCGCCGGTGTCGGAGATCAGCAACGCCCGGGTGGTGGTCGCGCCGGTGTCCACGCCGAGGAAGTTCATCGTCACCCGCTCGATTCGATGGCTGGAGTTGTAGATAGTTTTCCGGTTGAGTGGCAAACTGGACAACAATTAACAGAAAATTTCCTGGGGAGGAACAGGGGGCGGCTGCCGTGTTCCACATGGATGTGCCACCGCTACTACCGGGGCACCGCTCGTTCGACGCAGTGGTCTTCGATCTGGACGGCACGCTGGTCGACTCGCACGCGGTGCACCGGGCCGCGTTGCGGGAGGTCTTCGCTCGGCACGGGTTGAGTGTGCCCGCCACCGCAGGGGAACCGGAGGGAATCGCGTTCACCGACTGGGCGGCCCGGCTGGTGCACCGGGGTGTGCTGCCCAGGGACCTGCCCATGCGCGAGCTGCAACAGGAGATCCAGCGCGCGGTGCTGGGCAGGCTGGCGCAGGTGCGTGAGGTGCCCAGGGTGGTCGCGATGGCCCGCTGGGCACAGGGCCGGGTGCCCACCGCGGTGACCACCAGCAGCAGCCGGGGCACCGCGCAGGCCATCCTGCTGGCCACCGGCCTGCGCGGGCTGTTCGACGTGCTGATCACCAGGGAGCAGGTCATGCGCGGCAAACCGGCTCCCGACCTGTTCCTGCTGGCCGCCACCGTGCTCGGCGCGGTGCCCGCCCGCTGCCTGGTGTTCGAGGACACCGAGAGCGGGCTGTACGCGGCCGGGCGGGCAGGCATGCGCGCGGTGGACATCCGACCGCACCGCTCAGGCTGACGGCAGCACCCGCGCCCGCGCGCCACTGCCGTTGTGGTGGTGCAGCACCAGCAGGTCCGGCCAGCCGACGCCGTGCTGTTGCAGGATCAGGCTGTTGCCCGGCTGGGCCGCGTAGACCAGCGAGGGCTGGCCGGAGCCCTTGGTGAACACCTTGGGCTGCAACGGGTCGAAGGCCATCGGGGTGCTGATCTCGCCGTCGCCCCACGGCCCCTGCACGCCCGCGACGTAGCTCAGCGGCGCGGAGTTGGCCTCGGGCGCGATGTTGAGGGCGAGCAGGGACACCGGCAGCACAATCACGTTGCTGTCGTAGAGGTTCGCGTCGGTGTCGCCGCCGAGTCCGTTCAGCGGTTGCACGTCCACGGTCAGCGGGCCCTCGGGCAGGGTCAGGTCGTCGGTGCGGGCGACCAGCAGGTCGGTGCCGGGCACCCGGGTGGCCAGGACCCGGAACTCGGGCCGGGCGTCACCGGTGGTGCTGATCTCCACGTACGGCGTGACCGTGCCGCCGAGCAGGGCCCAGTCCCGTTTGGCGGCCAGGCCGAAGCCGAGCATCCCGCGGGCGCCTTCCAGTGGCGCGGTGCTGGTGGCGCCGACGTGCCGCAGTTCGCCGTCGGAGCTGCCGTGCAGCTCGAACACGCTGGCCAGCGAGCGGTAGCCGAGGCTGCCCGCGCCCTGGTTCAGCCCGTCGCCGGTGAACCGCAGCAGCCGCCGGTCGCCGCTGCGCAGTAGTTCGAGGCCGTTGTGCGCCACCGGTTTCGGCGCGGCGTGCACCGGCACCCGCAGGGCGGGGCCGGTGTCCGGGGTGAGCAGCAGGCGGCCGGAGACATCGGGCAGGAACTGCCGGGGCAGGCCGTCCTCGGTGAGCGCGACGGTCGGGTCCGGGGTGCGCCGCAGCACCGAGGGCTCGACGTCCAGGGTGATCTTGACCTGCGCCGAGCCGCCCGCCGGGACGGTCACCGCGGCCGGTTCCACCCGGATCCGCGCGCCGGGCATGGTGGTGGCCGCGGCGTAGCCGGTGCGCACCGTGCGCGCACCGCCCTTGCTGCGGATGATCACGTTGCGGGACAACGAGACCGGCGCTTCCGCCTGCACCGCCCCGAAGGTGACGCTGACCGCCTCGGGTGCCTCGGCGGCGTAGGCGAGCAGGTCGGTCTCCAGTGCGGCCACGGCCTGCGCCCGGCCCGCGCCACTGCGCCGAGGGCCGGTCACCGCGGCCTGGTGCCGGATGTCCGCGCCCGCGGTGTTCATCAGCGCCGCCTTGACCTCCGCCGGGGTCCAGTCCGGCCGCCGCTGCCGCAGCAGCGCGGCCAGGCCGGCCACGTGCGGGGCGGCCATCGAGGTGCCGGTCTGCACCGAGACGCCGCTGCCGGTGCCACTGGCCGCCGAGGCGATGGTCTCGCCCGGCGCGGCCAGATCCGGTTTCACCGCGGGGAAGTGCACGCCGCGCGCGGAGGACGGGCTGATCGTGTCGGTCAGTTCGGGCTTGCTGGCCGGGACCGCGTTGCGGCCCTCGCCGGACAGCCGCACCCGCAGCGTTCCGGCCTTGGCCGCCTCGGCCAGTCCGGCGGCGCTGGTCGCGGTGAACTGGAACACCGGGATCTCCGGCACGCCGCTGATCCCGGCGGTGAAATCGTCCACCGTGGAGGACAGCAGCACCCCGGCCGCGCCCGCGGCGTGCGCCCAGGTGGCCCGCGGCGCGGAACCGCAGGCGCGGCGGGAGCCGTCCTCGTCCCAGTCCAGCCAGACCAGCTTGTCCCGCACCGCGGCGGTCTCCGCGGCGGAGTACTCGCGGCAGCCGTCCGGGTTCTCCGGCAGTGGCACCACCGGCCGGGTCAGGTCGAGCTGGGCGTAGCCGGGGTAGCTGATGCTGAACTGCCCTGCCCGCTGACCCGCGAGTGGTTGCGGGGCGAGCACGGTGGCCGCGTCGCGCAGCAGGTAGGCGTCCCGGCTGTTGGCCACGGTGAGCGCCTCGGGGGTGTTGCCGGGGGAGCCGCCCGCGCCGTAGAGGTCGCCGCCGTTGCCCGCCGAGGCCACCACCAGCGCGCCGTGCGCGGTGAGCTTGCGGGTGAACAGCGCCTCCGGGCTGTCCGGATCGCCGAAATCACTGCCAAGGGACAGGTTCACCACGTCGAGCCGGTCGGCCGGGTCGCCGTCGCCGTTGGGGTCCAGGGCCCGGTCCAGGGCCGCGGTGACCAGGTCGGTGCCGCCGGCGCAGCCGAACACCTTGATCGCGTACAGCTTCGCCAGCGGCGCCGCGCCCGGCCCGATCCGCAGGCCGCCGACGTCCAGGTCCCGGTAGCCGGTGACCGGTGTGCCGTCCTTGCGCACGCCGAATCCGGCCGCGCTGCCTGCCACGTGCGTGCCGTGGCCGCCGCAGGAGAGCGGATTGTCATCGGGCTTGGGCGGGACGCCGCGGACCGGGTCGTAGGCGTCCCCGGCCAGGTCAACGCCGCCGATCACCTTGGCGGTCGGGAAGAACCGGGGATCCGCCTTGGCCGGGTCCAGCGCGGCGAAGGAACCGGTGCCGCCGAAGTCGGCGTGGGTGTAGTCGATGCCGTCGTCCACGATGCCGATCCGCACCCCCTCGCCGAGCGCGCCCAGGCGCTGCCAGGCGGCCACCGCGCCGGTCAGCGGGCCCGCGCCCGCGTTGCTGCGGAAGTGCCGGGTGGCCGGGCGCACCGAGCGCACCTCGGGCGATCCGGCCAGCTCGCGCAGGGCCGCCGCCTCCGCCCGGACCAGCAACCCGGCCACCGCGGTGGTCCGGCGCAGCAGCCGGGACCGGGCGTCCCTGCTCCGCAACCGGTTCACCACCTGCTCTCCGGCGCGGGCCCCGCTCAGTTCCACGAAGGCGGTGACCGGACCGGACCGGCCGGCCAGCGTGCTCGCGCCCATTCGTGGCAGCGCTCCCACCCGGGGTGTGCCCAGGCCAGGCGCGAGTAGTGGCTCTTCCAGCGCCCCCGCTGGCACCGCGCCACCGGCGCAGAGCAGCGCGGCGAGGCTGAGCAGGGCAAGACTGCGCTTATTCATCCGAGGTGTTTACCGTTCATTCGACGTGAGGGTTGCCAGGGGCACTAGACACCCGGCTAAGTTGGCGATATACATCCGATGTCTGGGCATGACTCCGGAGAAGACGAGGAGTGACACCGTGCAGCTCTTGCGGCTTGGCGACCCTGGCAGCGAGGCGCCCGCGGTGCGTGCCGGCGACGGCACGCTCCACGACCTGCGCCCGCTGACCGCGGACATCACCGGCGCCTTCCTCGCCGCCGACGGGCTGGCCCGCACCGCCGCGGCGCTGGCCGCGGGCGAGCTGCCGGTGCTGGCCGATCCCGGCGACGGCTCCGGCCTGCGGGTCGGGCCGCCCATTGCGCAACCCGGCAAGATCGTCTGCATCGGCCTCAACTACCGCGACCACGCCGAGGAGACCGGGGCCGAGCTGCCGGCCGAGCCGGTGATGTTCATGAAGGCTCCGGACACCTTGGTCGGACCGTACGACGAGGTGCTGGTGCCGCGCCGCTCGGTCAAGACGGACTGGGAGGTCGAACTCGGTGTGATCATCGGCAAGACCGCCCGGTACCTGGAGGACCACGAGAGCGCACTCGATTGCGTTGCCGGGTACGCGGTCTCGCACGACGTCTCCGAACGCGAGTTCCAGCTGGAGCGCGGCGGCACCTGGGACAAGGGCAAATCCTGCGAGACCTTCAACCCGCTCGGCCCGTACCTGGTGCCCGCGAGCGAGGTCGGCGATGTGCAGTCGCTGGCGCTGAAGCTCTCGGTCAACGGCGTGTCCCGGCAGGACGGCAGCACCAAGAACATGATCTTCTCGGTGGCCGAGTGCATCCGCTACCTGAGCCAGTTCCTGGTGCTGCGGCCCGGCGACCTGATCAACACCGGCACCCCGGCGGGTGTGGCCCTCGGCCAGGCCGAGCCCAAGCCCTACCTGCGCGCGGGCGATGTGGTGGAGCTGGAGATCGAGGGCCTCGGCCGTCAGCGGCAGAGTTTCGGGCAGGCCTGAGATGCCCCTGATCACCGCGGTGGACGTGCTCGACGTCCGCTTCCCCACCTCGCGTGAGCTGGACGGCTCGGACGCGATGAACCCCGACCCCGACTACTCCGCGGCCTACGTGGTGCTGCGCACCGACGACGGCGCCGTCGGCCACGGCTTCGCCTTCACCATCGGCCGCGGCAACGACGTGCAGGCCGCCGCGATCCAGGCGCTGTCCCCGCACCTGGTCGGCGCGCCCGCGCCGACCACCGCGGCCGAACTGGGCGCGCTGTCCCGGCGGCTGATCGGCGACTCGCAGCTGCGCTGGCTGGGCCCGGAGAAGGGCGTGGTGCACATGGCGGTCGGCGCGGTGGTCAACGCCGCCTGGGACCTGGCCGCCCGCGCCGCCGGGTTACCGCTGTGGCGCTTCCTGGCCGGGCTGACCCCGGAGGAGATCGTCAGCCTGGTCGACTTCCGCTACCTCACCGACGTGCTCACCCCCGAGCAGGCGCTGGAGATCCTGCGAGCGGGCCAGGCGGGCAAGGCGGAGCGGATCGAGAAGCTGCTGGCCGAGGGCTACCCGGCCTACACCACCTCGCCCGGCTGGCTCGGCTACAGCGACGAGAAGCTCACCCGGCTCACCCGCGAGGCGGTCCAGGACGGCTTCGGGATGATCAAGCTCAAGGTCGGCGGCGACCTGGACGACGATGTGCGCCGGATGAAGCTGGCCCGCGAGGTGGTCGGCCCGGACTACCCGATCGCGGTGGACGCCAACCAGCGCTGGGACGTGGCCGACGCGGTGGCCTGGATGCAGGCGCTGGCCCCCTACCGGCCGTACTGGATCGAGGAGCCCACCTCCCCGGACGACGTGCTCGGCCACCAGGCCATCGCCGAGGCGGTGCACCCGATCAAGGTGGCCACCGGCGAGCACGTGCACAACCGGGTGATGTTCAAACAGCTGCTGTCGGCCGGGGCTATCGACGTGCTGCAACTGGACGCGGCCAGGGTCGGCGGGGTCAACGAGAACCTGGCCATCCTGCTGCTCGCGGCCAAGTTCGGCGTGCCGGTCTGCCCGCACGCAGGCGGGGTCGGACTGTGCGAACTGGTGCAGCACCTGGCGATGTTCGACTACGTTGCCGTCTCGGGAAGCCTGGACGGTCGGGTGATCGAATGGGTGGACCACCTGCACGAGCACTTCGCCGACCCGGCCATCGTGCGCGACGGCCGGTACCGCACACCCACCACCCCGGGTTTCTCCGCCGAGATGAAACCAGCCACCCTGCACGGATTCCGCTACCCGGATGGTCCTGAGTGGACGGAGTTGTCCCGATGAGCACCGAGTTCGACGGATTGGTCGCCGTGGTCACCGGCGGCGCCTCCGGCATCGGCCTGGCCACCGCGCGGACGCTGTCCGCACGGGGTGCCAGGGTCGCCTGCCTTGACCTCAACCCCGAGGTCCCGGAACCCCTCTTCGGCGTGCGCTGCGATGTCGCCGAGGACGCCACCGTGGTGGCCGCCATGGACGCGGTCTTCGCCGAGTTCGGCCGGATCGACATCCTGGTCAACAACGCCGGCATCGGCGCCCAGGGCGATGTGGGCGCCAACCCGGACGAGGAATGGGCCAGGGTGCTGGACATCAACGTGATCGGCATGGCCAGGGTCAGCCGGGCCGCGCTGCCCCACCTGCGCCGCTCCCCGGCCGCCGCGATCGTGAACACCTGCTCCATCGCCGCCTGGGCCGGACTGCCCCAGCGCGCGCTGTACTCGGCCAGCAAGGGCGCGGTCTACGGACTCACCCTGGCCATGGCCGCCGACCACGTGCGCGAGGGCATCCGGGTCAACTGCGTGGCGCCGGGCACCGTGGACACCCCCTGGGTGGGCCGCCTGCTCGACGCCGCGCCCGATCCGGCCGCCGAACGCGCCGCGCTCTCCGCGCGCCAGCCCACCGGCCGCCTGGTCTCCGCCGACGAGGTGGCCAATGCCATCGCCTACCTCGCCGGACCCGCCTCGGGTGCCACCGTCGGCACCGTGCTCGCCGTGGACGGCGGGATGCACGGGTTGCGGCTGCGGCCGCAACCCAGTTGAGATCATCTCCACCACCGAGTCAAGGAGGACCGTGGTGCGTTCCCACGTCCGCAACCTCGCGGCCGCCGCCGTCGTGCTCACCACCGTGCTTGCGGGCTGTGGCACCACGAACAGCCCCGGCGGGCAGCAGAACACCGGCGGGACCGGTCAGGTCGGCGCCACGGTGCCGCTGCTGACCTCGCCGTTCTGGCAGGCCTACAACAACTACGTGCCCAAGATGGCAGGCGAAGCCGGCGTGCAGGCGCTGCCCACGGTCAACGCCAACAGCGATCCGGCCAAGCTGATCACCGATATGACCAACCTGCTCAACCAGGGCGTCAAGGGCCTGGTGGTCACCCCGCTGGACTCCGCGGCGGTGGTCGCCGGACTGGCCCAGGCCGACCGCAAGGGCGTGCCGGTGGTCGCGGTGGACGTGGCCCCGGAAAGCGGCAAGGTGGCCATGGTGGTGCGCGCGGACAACCGCGCCTACGGCACCAAGGCCTGCGAGCACATCGGCGAGAAGGTCAAGCAGGGCAAGGTCGTGCAGATCCAGGGCGACCTCGCCTCGGTCAACGGCCGGGACCGCTCCGAGGCCTTCCGCGAGTGCATGACCGGCAAGTTCCCCGGCATCCAGATCCTGGACCTGCCCGCGGAGTGGAAGGCGGAGAAGGCATCCTCCGGCCTGGAGTCGCTGCTCACCGCCAACCCGGACGTCAAGGGCGTGTACATGCAGGCGGGCGGCGTGTACCTGGCGCCGACGTTGCAGGCCCTCAAGCGCAAGAACCTGCTGCACCCGGTCGGCGACCCCCGGCACGTGGTCGCGGTCAGCAACGACGGCATCCCGCAGGAGTTCGAGGCCATCCGCAAGGGCGAGATCGACGCCACCGTGTCCCAGCCCGCCGACGCCTACGCCAAGTACGGCATGTACTGGATCAAGAAGGCGATGGCCGGCGAGACCTTCAAGGCCGGTCCGACCGACCACGGCAGCACCATCGTCGAGGTCCGGCCCGGCATCCTGGAGGACCAGCTGCCCGCGCCGCTGGTGACCAAGGCGAACGTGGACGACAAGGCGCTGTGGGGCAACCAGCTGTGAGCGCACCCGCCGCGCCGGTGGTCGAAGCGCTGGGGATCACCCGGCGCTTCGGCCCCACCACCGCGCTCCACGACGTCGGTATCACCGTCCGCCCCGGTGAGTCGCACGCCCTGGTGGGCCGCAACGGGGCAGGCAAGTCCACCCTGGTGTCCGTCCTCACTGGACTGTCCAAACCGGACAGTGGCACGGTCGCCTTCAACGGCGAACCGGCCCCGCCGGTGGCCGACCGGGAAGCCTGGCGGCAGCGGGTGGCGTGTGTGTACCAGCACTCCACGGTCATCCCGGAACTCACCGTGGCGGAGAACCTCTTCCTCAACCGGCAGCCCAGCCGCCGCGGCGTGATCCGCTGGTCCGCGCTGCGCCGGGAAGCCGCCGACCTGCTCGCCGCCTGGGGCGTGGACGTCTCGGTGGACGCCCTCGCCGGTGAGCTGGACGTGGAGCAGCGGCAGCTGGTGGAGATCGCCCGCGCGCTCTCCTACGGCGCCCGGTTCATCATCCTGGACGAACCCACCGCGCAACTGGACAGCCACGCCATCGCCCGGCTCTTCGAGCGCATGCACCAGCTCCAGTCCGCCGGGGTCACCTTCCTGTTCATCTCCCACCACCTGCAAGAGGTGTATGAGGTGTGCCAGGCGGTGACCGTGCTGCGCGACGCCCGGCACATCGTCACCGCCCCGGTCGGCGACCTCACCCGGAGCCAGCTGGTGGACGCCATGACCGGCGAGTCCGGCGGTCTCGCGGTGGCTGACGGGGCCGAGCGGGAACCGTTGCCGGACAACGCCTCCGTCGCGCTGACAGTGCGTGGGCTGAGCGGCGCGGGCTTCGCCGACGTCTCCTTCCGGCTGCGCCGCGGCGAGGTGCTGGGCCTGGCGGGCAGCAACGCCTCCGGCAAGCACCAGGTCGCGGAAACCGTGTACGGGCTGCGGAAACCCGACGCGGGCGCGGTCGAGGTGGCCGGCGCTCCGCTCAAGCCAGGGGACGTGCTGGCCGCGCTGCACGCCGGGATCGGCTGTGTGCCAAGGTCCCGGCACGACCAGGGCCTGGTGCTGGGCATGTCCATCGGCGACAACGCCACCATGAGCGTGCTCGACCGGCTCGGCCCGGCCGGGTTCACCCCGCCGAAGGCCGTGCGCGGCAAGGGCGCCACCGCGATCGCCGAGTTCGGCGTGGTCGCCAAGGACGCCGATCAGCCGGTCAGCGACCTCTCCGGCGGCAACCAGCAGAAGGTCGTGATGGCCCGTGCGCTGGCCAACGACCCCGAGGTGCTCATCATGATCAACCCGACCGCCGGGGTGGACGTGAAGTCCAAACAGGCCCTGCTGGCCGTGGCCGACCGGGTCCGCGCCGAGGGCAAGGCGGTGCTGATCGTCAGCGACGAGCTGGACGACCTACGCCCGTGCGACCGGGTGCTGGTCATGCGCGCCGGAGTCCTGGCCGCCGAACACCCGGCGGGCTGGGCCGATGGCGAACTCGTGGCTTCCATCGAAGGAGTAGAACTCGATGGCGACTGAAACCGCCGCCCCCCAACGGATCCGCCTGGCAAGGCTGCGCGATCTGGCCCTGCTGCCCGCACTCGCGGTGGTGGTGCTGATCGGCGGACTGGTCAACGACCGGTTCCTCAGCACTGACAACCTGGTCGCCGTGCTCGGCGCCTCGGCCGCACTGGCCCTGGTCGTGCTCGGGGAGACCCTGGTGCTGCTGACCGGCAAGTTCGACCTGTCCCTGGAGTCCACCGTGGGCATCGCGCCCGCGATCGGCGCGCTGCTGGCCATCCCGGCGGCCAGCGGCATCGGCTGGTTCGACAGCCCGCTGCCGTCCTGGCTGGCCATCCTGGCCGTGCTGGTGGTGGGCGCGATCGTGGGGCTGTTCAACGGATTCCTGGTGGTCAAGCTCCAGCTCAACGCGTTCATCGTGACCCTGGCGATGCTGATCATCCTGCGCGGTCTGCTGGTCGGCTCCACCGAGGGCAAGACCCTCTTCCAGATGCCGGATGCCTTCTTCGCCCTGGCCACCAACACCTTCCTCGGCCTGCCGATCTCGGTGTGGCTGGCCGGGGTGGCCTACCTGGTGGCCGGTTTCCTGTTGCGCTACCACCGGATCGGCCGCGCGCTCTACGCCATCGGCGGCAACGCCCAGGCCGCTCGCGCCGCCGGTATCCGGGTGGACCGGATCGCCTGGTCGGTGTTCATCGTGGCCGGCGTGCTGGCCGCGATCGGCGGACTCATCCAGACCGGCTACGTGGGCGCGCTCAGCGCGGGCCAGGGCGACCGGATGATCTTCACCGTGTTCGCCGCCGCGGTCATCGGCGGCATCTCCCTGGACGGCGGCAAGGGCACCCTGTTCGGCGCACTCACCGGCGTGCTGCTGCTGGGCGTGGTGGACAACCTGCTCACCGCGGCCCAGGTGCCCTCGTTCTGGATCCAGGCGGTCTACGGCGCGGTCATCCTCGGCGCGCTGATGCTGGCCAGGGTCACCAGTGGAAAGGCGCAGACCTGATGGAGACAGTGCTGCACACCCGGCTCAAGCCGGGCATGGAGGCCGAGTACGAGCGGGTGCACGCGATCATCCCGCCCGAGCTGGACACCGCGCTGCGCGAGGCCGGGGTCCGCTCGTGGCGGATCTGGCGCAGCGGGCTGGACCTGTTCCACCTGGTTGATTGCGCGGACTACGCGGCCATGCGCGCGTACCTGCGCGAGCACCCGGCCAGCGTGCCCTGGCAGGCCAGGATGGCCGAGCTGCTGGAGGTGTCCGACGACTACTCGGGCGCCGAACCCGAGATCCGACTTGTCTGGGAGCTGCCGTGAGGACCGCCACCCTCGGCCGGACCACCGTGCCGGTGACCGCGCTGGGCTTCGGCGCCGCGCCGATCGGCAACCTCTACCGCGCGGTGCCGGACGCGGACGCCTACGACGCGGTCCGCGCCGCCTGGGCCGCCGGGGTGCGCTACTTCGACACCGCGCCGCACTACGGCCTCGGCCTGTCCGAACGCCGCCTCGGCGCGGTGCTGGCCGGGCTCCCCAGGGCGGAGTTCGTGGTCTCCACCAAGGTCGGCCGCCTGCTCGCCGAGTACGAACCCGGCGGCGACGACCTGGACGACGGCTTCGACGTGCTGGCCACCCACCGCAGGGTGTGGGACTTCAGCGCCGACGGCGTTCGCCGCTCGCTGGAGTCCTCTTTGGACCGGCTGGGCCTGGACCGGGTGGACGTGGTGCTGCTGCACGATCCCGACAATCATTGGGCGGAGGCAGCTGGAAAGGGCTTCCCCGCACTGGCCGAACTGCGCGACCAGGGCGTGATCGGCGCGATCGGCGTCGGCATGAACCAGTGGGAGATGCCAGCCAGGTTCATCCGGGAGACCGAGATCGACGTGGTGATGCTGGCCGGCCGCTACTCGCTGCTGGAACAGCCCGCCGCGGCCGAGTTCCTGCCGCTGTGCCTGGAGCACAAGGTGTCCGTGCTGGCCGCGGGCGTGTTCAACTCGGGTCTGCTGTCCCGGCACGAGATCCCGGTGGGCGCCAAGTACAACTACGCCGACGCTCCGCCGGAGCTGGTGGACCGGGCCCGCGCGATCGCGGCGGTGTGCGAGCGGCACGGCGTCACGCTGCCGCAGGCCGCCATCCAGTTCGCCTTCGGCCATCCGGCGATCGCCTCGGTGGTGATCGGGGCCCGCACCGGCGCGCAGATGAGCCAGAACGCCGACCTGGTGGCTAATCCGGTGCCGCCCGCGCTGTGGGCCGAGCTGCGTGCACGGGACCTGCTGGCCGCCGACGTCTCCGGCCCCGGCGAGGACGCGTGAGGATCGACGCGCACCAGCACCTGTGGGACCTGTCGGTGCGCACCCAGGACTGGCTGGCCGGGCCGGAGATGGCGCCGATCAACCGGAGCTTCATCCTGCCCGACCTGCACCACGTCACCGCGGCCACCGGCATCGGGGCCACCGTGCTGGTGCAGACTGTCACGGTGGCCGAGGAGACCCCGGAGTTCCTGGTCTTCGCCGAGGCGTCCGAGATCGTGGCCGCGGTGGTCGGCTGGACCGACCTGACCGCCCCGGACATCGCCGACACCCTGGCGGGGCTGCGGGAAGGCCACGGCGGCCGGTGGCTGCGCGGCATCCGGCACCAGGTGCAGGGCGAGGCCGACCCGCGCTGGCTGTGCCGCCCGGACGTGCGCCGTGGGCTGGCCGCGGTGGCCGCCGCCGGACTGTCCTACGACCTGCTCACCCTGCCGCACCAGCTGCCCGCGGCCGTCGAGACCGCCCAGGCGTTGCCGGAACTGTCCTTCGTGCTCGACCACTGCTCCAAGCCGCCGATCGCCAGTGGCGAGCTGGAGCCGTGGGCGAGTGAGCTGCGGGCACTGGCCGCGCTGCCGAATGTGACCTGCAAGCTGTCCGGACTCGTCACCGAGGCCGACTGGGCACAGTGGACGGTCGAACAGTTGCGCCCCTACACCGAGGTGGTGCTGGCCGCGTTTGGCCCCGAACGAGTGATGTTCGGCTCGGACTGGCCGGTCTGCCTGCTGGCCGCGCCGTACGCCACCGTGCTGGAAACAGCCGAGGTACTGACCGATCGGCTCACGCCGACCGAACGGGCCGCCGTGTTCGGCGACACCGCCCGCCGGGTGTACGCGATCAGCCAGTCATCCGAGGTTGCGCAGCCACTGCTCGACACCGGCAACGTGCACGGTTGACCAGGAGCGGGCCAGCTCCGGCTCGTGCGCGGCCAGTGCGTCCACGATCGCCCGGTGCTCGGCCACGGTCCGGTCCACCGCGCCGCCCTGGGCGATGCCGCGCCAGATCCGGGCCCGCACGGTAGGGCCCGCGAGGGTGTCCAGCAGCTGGGCCAGGTAGGCGTTCCCGGCGGCCTGGGCGATCCGGCGGTGGAACTCCAGATCCAGCTCGACCAGGCGTTCCACCGAGTCGGAGCGTTCGGTCTCCTCGCACAGCTCGCGCAGCGCGGCGATGTCCTTCTCGTCGATGCGCACCGCCGCGATGGCCGCGCAGGCCGGTTCGAGGACCCGGCGGACCTCCAGCACCTCCAGCACGGATTCCTCGCCGCGATGCAGGTCCAGCACGAAGCTGAGCGCGCCGAGCAGCTCGTCCGCGCGCAGGCTGGAGACGTAGGTGCCATCGCCCTGCCGCACATCCAAGACCCGGACCAGCGACAACGCCTTCACCGCCTCGCGCAGCGAGTTCCGGGACAGGCCTAGCCGCTCGGCCAGATCGGCCTCCCTTGGCAGCCGGTCACCCGGCTTCAGCTCGCCGGAGACGATCATTTCCTTGACGCGCAAAATGGCGTCATCGGTGACGGCCACTGCCACCCCCGTTTCGCGAGCCGGTACACACCTCGGATGTTTCCGCCCAGTATGCGGCATCGAACCGGCTCAGTTGCGCATTGCTCCATTTGGCGTAATCTGGGCGCTGCCCGCCTCACCCCGCCCCCTCGGTGAGGCGGGCTCTGTCACGTCCGGGGGCCTTCCGCCCTTCGTAGCTGGACGAGAACGCACACGCCGGGTTACCGTCCTAATGGTCTAAACCATTGGAGGGTCATTGGACGCCGTAGTTGCTGCCCCGAAGGCGCTGTTGGGCAACACCATCTCCGGTCCGGTGACGCTACGCATCCGCGACGGCGAGATCGTCGAGGTCGCGGACAACCCCGGCTACCAAGGGGAAACCGAGGGCCTGCTGAGCCCCGGCCTGGTGGACGTGCAGATCAACGGCGCGGTCGGGGTGGACTTCGCCGACGTGGACGCCGACGGCATGGCCGCCGTCTCCGCCGCGCTGCCGCGCACCGGCGTGACCCGGTTCCTGCCCACCCTGATCACCGCCCCGGTGCCGGAGATCCTGCGCCAGGCGCACCAGGTCCTCGCCGCCGCGGCCGCCCTCCCGGCCGGGTCCGGCGCCCGCCCGCTCGGCCTGCACTTCGAGGGCCCGTTCCTGTCCCCGCTGCGGCACGGCGTGCACAACCCCGGCCTGATGGAACCGCCCAGCCCGGACCGGATCGAGCGCATCCTGGCCGACCCCGCGATCCGCGCCGCGCTGCGCCTGGTCACCCTGGCCCCCGAACAGCCCGGCGGCTTCGAGGCCGTCCGCAGGCTCACCGAGGCAGGCGTGCTGGTCGCCGTCGGCCACACCGACGCCACCGGCGAACAAACTCGCCAGGCAGCGGACCTGGGCGCCCGCATGATCACCCACCTGTTCAACGCGCAACGCCCGCTGGGCCACCGCGAACCCGGCGTCCCCGGCATCGGCCTGGTCGACCAGCGCTACACCCTGGGCCTGATCGCCGACCTGGCCCACGTCGACGGCGACATCTGCCAACTCGTCTTCAACGCCGCCCCCGGCCGCGTCGCCCTGGTCACCGACGCGGTGGCCGCCGCTGGCATGCCCCCCGGCCGCTACCAGCTCGGCGGCGAAGACGTCCTGCTCACCGAAGAGGGCGTCCCCCGCTCCCCAGCGGGCACCATCGCCGGCAGCGCCCTCACCCTGGACCGCGCGGTCCGCAACATGGTCGGCCTGGGCATCCACCCGGGCATCGCCCTGCACGCCGCCACCACCGTCCCCGCCGACGTCCTCGGCGAACCCACCCTGGGCCGCCTGACCCCCGGCGCCCGCGCCGACCTGGTGCTGTGGGACGCGGACCTGCACCCACGCAAGGTCTGGGTCGAGGGCGAACTGGTCTTCGACGCCGAACAATCCGCCCGCAGCACCGTCAACCGCCTGCCCGCCGCGGGCAACTGATCTCCCACTGGATGAGGTGGGGGCGAGAGAGAACACGAGGGCCTCTGCACCGCAACCCGGGCAGGGGCTCTCGCTTATTCCCGGCTTCCACTGCATCATGAGTGGCATGAGCGTAGGGTTGAAGCCTACGGAGGTGCCACTAATGCCCAAGCGTCAACCTGGCCGGTTGCCGTCCCCGCTGCTGCGTCGACCGGTGCGCCTCCTCCGGCCGCAGGACGCAGGCGACTTCTACGCCCACCCGCGTGCGGAGTTCGCGCGTCTGGTGCGGACGGGAGTCCTGCATCGCATCGCGACGGGGTACTACCTGCCCGTCCCCGATGATCACCTCGACCGCGCCTGGCTGCCGGAACTGGAGTCCGTCGCCCTGGGCGCCGCCGCGGCGGATGAGGGCATCGACTCGGTTGCCCTGATGGGGCTCAGCGCCGCCCGGATCCACGGGGCGCTGCCACGGGCCGTGGCGGTGGCCGTGGTGGCGGCATCCCGGCACCGGGCGCCCCTGCGACTGGCCGACCGTGATGCGACCGTCCTCTTCGTACGCCGGGACGTCGCGCGGCTCGACGTCGAGCGCCGTGACCTCGAACTGGGACAGGGCTGGGTGACCACGATCGAGCAGACAGTGCTGGATCTGGCCAGTCGTCCTGAACTCGGCGGCCTGCCTGCCGAAGCAGAGCAGGCGATCCGCGGCCTGTTGCCGATGGCCGATCGTCAGCTGCTGACCGAGCTTGCCACCGCGCAGCGACGGCGTGCCACGCTGAACCGGCTGCCAGGGGAGACCGGCGTTGCTTGATCCGGATGAGGAGTTCGCGGTCGCGCAGGGGTTCGGCGTCGCGCGAAGTCAGGTGCGCCGGGACCACCTGATCTCGCACCTGCTCGCCGCGCTCAGCGATCAGGTCGCCGATCAAGTCGTCTTCTTCGGCGGCACGGCGCTCTCGCGGAGTTTCGTGCCGGCCGGTCGGCTGTCCGAGGACATCGACCTGATCGCGGTAGGACGTCGACGGGACGTCGCCGATGCGGTCGAACGATGTCTCGTGCGGGGAACCCGCCGGGAGTACCCCGGGCTTGGCTGGCGGCAGCGCCTCAGCGAGGTGCGCGATGTCGAGCCCGCGGTGCTCAGTGCCCCGGATGGCACGACCGTGCGCGTACAGCTACTCGGCTCGGTGGGATATCCGCCTTGGCCGACCGCGCCCCGGCCACTTGAGCAGCGATACTCCGATGCCCCTCCGGCCACACTCGTCGTCCCGACACTCGCCTCCTTCGCCGGCTGGAAAACCACTGCCTGGATCGACCGCCTCGCCTCCAGGGACCTGTTCGACCTGTGGTCGTTGGCCGCTCTCGGCGCGATTGACGCCGCCGCCACCGAACTGTTCGCCCGGTATGGGCCGACGAACAGACCGCCGATTCCGGTGATGTTCTCGCGCTGCCCGGAGGAGACCGTGTGGCGCCGGGAGCTGGGCGAGCAGACCCGGCTCCAGATCACCGCCGCCGAGGCGCTGACCACAGTGGCAAAGGCCTGGCGAGACGCGGTCGCCGCGATCTGACGGACACCAGTGGGGCGGATTCGCTCACTTCAGCAATCGGGCCAGCAGGAACGGCTCCGTCCCCGCCAGTCCCACCGAGGCGTACAGCGTGACGTCCTTCGCCGCCCGCCGCCCCGCCCGAGCCCCACTCGCCACCGCCCCCAGCGACACCACCTCCCGCCCGGCCAGCACCGCCGCGGGCCGGTACCCGTCGAGCTGCGCGATCGAGTCGGTGAAGATCCCGGCCGCCCGCTCCGGCAGATCCGGCCCGAACTCCGCCCGCCCGGTCTGCTTCGGTCCCACGGTCGTCACCGCCGTCCCCGGCGAGATCCACCCGGCCGCCAGCACCGGCTCCCCGGCCGAGGTCGCCAGCACCACGATGTCCCGTTCCGCCACCGCCGCCCGCACCGAGTCCACCGCCACCGCGGGCACGCCCAGTTCGGCGGTGATCCGCTCGGCGAAAGTCCGCCGCCGCACCGGATCCCGGCTGAACACCCGCACTTCGGCCAGTGGCCGCACCGCACTGATCGCCCAGATCTGCGTCCACGCCTGCGATCCCGTGCCCACCAGCCCCACGGTCCGCGCCTCCGGGCGGGCCAGCAGATCCATCGCCAGCCCGCCCAGCGCCCCGGTCCGGTGATTGCCGAGTTCCCGTCCCACCGCCAGGCCCAGCAACTCCCCGGACGGCTCGGCGTGCACCGCGACGACCTGGGGGCCGTCCAGATGTGTGGCGTAGGAACGGTAGCCGTACCAGTGACCGGCCAGCCTGCCCGCGGTGAAGGTCTGCACGTCGGCGTGGATCCGGGGCGGGGCAACGAGTTCGCCGCGTTCGGCGGCCAGCACCGCGGCATGCATGGCGGCCACGGCGAGGGCGGGGGAGAGGCGGGACAGCACGGCGGCGTCGTCCAGGACGGTGGTCATGGTGGTGATGCTGCCGCCTCCAGTGTGCTGGAGGTCAAACGCGAACGCGGCGCACCCCGAGCCGGGACGCGCCGCGTTCGTGGGTGTTCAGCGGGTCTTGGTGACCTTGTTCAACCCACGCGGGTTGTCCGGATCCCCGCCCCGCGCCAGCGCCAGACCCAGCGCCAGTCGCTGCACCGGCAGGATCTCCAGCACCGGGGACAGCTCCTCCGCCGTGGCCGGCACGCCGATCCGGAACGCCGCCGCGACCTCATCCGCCGCGGAGCCGACCGCGCAGATGTCCGCGCCCCGGCCCTGCACGACCTCCAGCACCTCGCGCATGGCCGCGCCGCCCTTGCCCGCGCTGGTGATGGCCAGTACCGCGGTTTCGCTGTCCACCGCGGCGACCGGGCCGTGCAGCAGGTCGGCGCCGCTGTAGGCCCTGGCGGAGAGGTAACTGGTCTCGGCCAGTTTCAGGGCGGCCTCGGCGGCGGTGGCCGAGGAGTAGCCGCGGCCGGTGGTGACCACCCGGTTGGCGAAGCGGTAGCGCTGCACGGCTTCGGCGACCGCGGGCTCGGCCAGGGCCAGTGCCGAGTCGGCCAGGTCGCCGATGTTGACCGCGTGTTCGGCGTTGCCGCCGCGGACGGCGTCGATGAGCAGGTACAGGGCGAGCAGGGTGGCGCTGTAGGTCTTGGTGGCGGCCACCGCCAGTTCCTTGCCAGCGCCGATGTCCACCGACAGTTCGGTGACCTGGTTCAGCGGGGAGTCCGGGGTGTTGGTGACGCCCACGGTGAGCGCGCCCCGCTTCCGGGCCGACTCAGTGGCCTCGACCAGGTCGGGGGAGCCGCCGCTCTGGCTCACCGACACCCACAGCACGTCGGTGAGGTCGGGCTGGGCGCCGTAGAGCGTGGTGGTGGACGGGGACACCAGGCCTGCCGGGAGCTGCAGCAGCACCTCGGTGAGGTACTTGGCGTAGAGCGCGCCGTGGTCGCTGGAGCCGCGCGCGGCGAAGAGCACGAACCGCGGGCGGCGGCGCTCGATCTGCGCGGCCACCGCGGCGATCTCGGCCCGGTGGGCCAGCAGACCGCGGAACACCCCGGGCTGGGCCGCGATCTCGGCGGCCATGTGCGCGCCGGGCACGGTCTCGGCCGTAGTCGATGTCATCGCCTGTCCTCCCTCGCCGTGTGATCGGCGAGCAGTTCGGCGGCGGCGCGCAGGCACACGAACGCGCTGCCGTGGGTGTCGATACGGGCGACACTGCCCAGGTCGGGACCTGGCACGCCGGTTTCGACATGCACTAGGTCTAGACCAATGCTAACAAGTTCGACGACGAGTCGCCGCACTTCAGAGTGCCGGTGCGCGTCTCTGGTGACAACAACCACCGGGGAACCATTCACTGAATCGAGGATTTCCTGCTTGCCCTCCGGCCCGCGGCGCAGCACCCGGGTGCCCGGCAGCAGCTCGCTCAGGTGCGGACCGAGGCCCCAGGGCACCGCGCCGACCGCGATGCTCGGGTCCACCTCCAGGTCCACCACCAGCGGCGGACCGGTCAGCTTGAGGTCGCCGCGGACCTCGATCGCCCGCCGGGCGGCACGCAGGCCCAGGTCGCTGTCCGGGACCGGACCACCGGTGACCGGGCCGCCGAGCGAGGCCGCCAGCGCCGCCGCCTCGGTGAGCCGTTCCTCGCTGAGCCGTCCACTGTGGACCGCGGCCACGATCGCCTCGGCCAGCCGGTCCACCACCTCGGCGTCGGCCAGCTCGCCGCCGATGCAGAGCAGGTCCGCGCCCGCGCGCAGCGCCTGCACCGCGCCGTCGCTGAGCCCGGCGGTGCCGGCCACCGCGTTCATCTCCAGGGCGTCGGTGACCACCGCGCCGGTGAAGCCCAGCTCGCCGCGCAGCACCTCGGTCACCGCGTACCGGTTCAGCGTGGCCGGCAGTTCGCCCCAGCCGGGCACCACCAGGTGACCGGTCATCACCGAGCGCACCCCGGCCGCGATCGCGGCCCGGAACGGCACCAGTTCGACCGCGCGCAGCTGCTCCTCGGTCCGCGGCAGCACCGGCAGCTCCCGGTGCGAGTCCGCGGTGGCGGCGCCGTGCCCTGGGAAGTGCTTGGCGCAGGCGGCCACCCCGGCCTCCTGGATGCCCGCGATGAACGCGGCCACCTGCCCGGCCGCGGCCACCGGCTCGCTGCCGAAGGCACGCACGCCGATGATCGGATCCTGCGCGGCCAGGGTCAGATCCGCGCACGGCGCCAGGTCCAGGGTCACCCCGCAGGCGGCCAGCCTGGCGCCCAGTGCCGCGCCGACCTCCCTGGTCAGCGCCAGATCGCCGATGGCGCCCAGCGCGTGCGGACCCGGCAGCGCCGAACCACGCGCGGCGTCCAGCCGGGTCACATCGCCGCTCTCCTCGTCGATGGCCACCACCAGCTCGGGCCGTTCGGCCCGCAGCTGCGCGGTCAGCGCGCCCACCTGCTCGTCGTCGAGGACGTTGCGCCCGAACAGCAGCACGCCGCCGAGGCCGTCAGCGACCCGGCGGCGTACCCAGTCCGGCGCGCTCGTCCCGACGAAACCCGGCAGCAGCACGGCGTCGGCCAAGCGTCGCAGACCATCCACTGTGGACTATCCCTTCACGGCGCCGGCGGTGTTCCCGGCGACCAGGTTGCGCTGGACGATCAGGAAGTAGATGAGCACGGGCAGCGCGAAGACCACCGAGGCGGCCATGGTGCCGCCCCAGTCGGTGCCGAAGACCGTGCTGAACGTGGACAGCCACACCGGCAGCGTCTGGTTGCTCTGGTCCCGCATCAGCACCAGGGCGAAGAGGAACTCGTTCCAGGCGGTGATGAAGGAGAACACCGAGGTGCTCACCAGCGCCGGGCCCAGCAGTGGCAGGGTGACCCGGCGGAAGGCGCCCCAGCGGGAGCAGCCGTCCACCATGGCCGCCTCCTCCAGGTCGACCGGGATGCCGTTGACGAACCCGCGCAGCGTCCAGATGGTGAACGGCAGCGTGGTGGCCACGTTGACCAGCAGCAGCGCGGGCAGCATGTTGAGCAGGCCGACATCGCGCATCAGCAGGTACATCGGGATCAGCAGCGCCTCCAGCGGCGCCAGCTGAGCCACCAGCACCAGCAGCACGAACCCGCGCCTGCCCTGGAAACGCAGCCGGGACAATGGGATCGCGGCCAGGATGCCCGCGGCCACCGCGCACAGCATGGCGCCGACCGCCACGATCAGGCTGTTGGTCAGGAAGTTGGTGAAGCCCGGCCTGGTCACCGCGGTGACGAAGTTGTCGAAGGTGATCGAGGTCGGGAACAGGTCGTACTCGGTGGTCAGGTTCGAGTTCGTCGGCCGCAGGGATGAGTTGAGCATCCAGTAGGTCGGGAAGAAGAACAGCCCGGCCAGCAGCAGCGCGACCGCGGTGAGCAGCGTCCGCTGCGCACGGTTCTTGGTCCTCACAGCGCACCCTCCTGACGCCGGATGAGCAGTCGCATGTACTGCCCGACCAGCAGGGCCAGCACCAGGATCATCAGCACCGCGACCGCGGCGGCCACGCCGAAGTGGCTGCCGGAGATGCCCTTGATGTACTGCAGCACCGACAACGTGGTGCTCTCCCCGTCCGGGCCGCCCTGCCGGATCGCCCACACCTGGGTGAAGACCTTGAAGTCCCACAGGATCGACTGGAAGGTGGCCAGGCCGACCATCGGCGCCAGCGCGGGCCAGGTGACCGCGCGGAAGCCCTGCCAGCCCGAGGCGCCGTCGATGCCTGCCGCCTCGTACAGGTCGCCGGGCACCGAGAGCAGGCCCGCGTACAGGGTGAAGGCGACGAACGGCACCGCCTGCCAGACGATCAGCAGCCCGATCACGGTCAGCGTGGAGGCCCCGGTGGAGAACCAGGAGAAGCCCTGGAAGGAGTCGAAACCGAACAGCACCAGGGTTTTGTTCAGGATGCCGAAGTTCTGGTCGAAGATCCACTGGAACACCGTGGTGGCGGCCAGGATGGGCATCGCCCAGGCCAGCACCAGGCTGATCTGCAGCACCAGCCGGACCACCGGCCCGATCTGGCGCATCAGCAGCGCGATCAGCAGGCCGACCCCGACGGTGGCCGCCACGCAGGCCGCGGTGAACAACACCGTGCGCAGGGTGATCACCCAGAACTCGGGGTCGCCGAGGATCTCCGCGTAGTTGTCGAAGCCGTTCCAGACGATCTCGCCACGGACCAGTTCGCCGAGGTCGAGCTTGCGGAAGCTGATCAGGATGACCTGGATCGCCGGCCAGCCCAGCAGGGCCAGCAGGGCGATGATCGCGGGCGCGATCAGCAGGTAGGGCAACAGGATGTCGCCGAGAGGTCGCCGGCGCGCGCGCCGACCGGGTCCAGCCGCAGACGGTGCCGGCGGGGTCGCCCCCGCCGGCACCGTGGTGTCCACTGTCGCGGTCATCGAGCTACTTGCCCGCGAGCGCCTGCTGGATCGCCGTGTTCGCGTCCGAGGTGGCCTGGTCCAGGCTCTTCACCCCGGTCAGGTACGCGGTCAGCATGGTCTTGATCGGGTTGGCGCCCGCCTCGACCGAACCCCAGTTCGGGCTGGCAGGCACGGCCTTGCCGGAGAGCGCGCCCTTGGCCATGGCGGCCGAGACCGGGTCCTTGTCCAGCGCGCTGGTGTTCTTGGACGAGCCGGGGATCATGCCAGCCCCGACCAGCAGCTGCTGGTACTTCTCGGTGGCCAGCAGCTTCAGGTAGTCCTTGGCCAGGTCGGCGTTCTTGCTGCCGGCCGGGACGGCCAGGTTGGACCCGCCCTGGAACACCGGCGCGGTGCTGCCGGCCTTCTTGCCAGGGATGGCGAAACCGCTGGTCAGGTTCTTGATCTCGGGGTTCTCCTTGGCCGCGGTCGCGACCTCCCACGGCAGGCCGACGATCATGCCGACCTTGCCCTTGCCGAACACACCGGCCTGCGGGGGCTTCTCCTCGTCGGCGTCCTTGGGCGCCTTGGTGCCGGAGACCTCCACCAGCTTCTTGTAGAACTCCAGCCCGGCCTTGGCCTCGGGGGTGTTCAGCGTGGCGGTGAACTTGGTGCCGTCCTGCTTGGCCACGTCACCGCCCTCGTCCCAGATGAAGGACAGCAGGGTGTACCAGTTCTGCCCGGCCAGGTAGAGCGGCTGGAACTCCGGGTCGTCCTTGTTCGACGCCTTGAGCTTCTCGATCGCGCTCAGCCACTCGGCCTGCGAGGACGGCGGCGAGGTGATGCCCGCCTTCTCGAAGAGGTCCTTGCGGAAGAGCACCAGCCGGTTGGCCGCGTAGAACGGCACCGCGTACTGCTTGCCGTCCCAGGTGCCGGAGGCCTTCAGGCCCGCGCCCCAGTTCGCCCCGCCCAGGTCCGCGGAGTTCGCGGTCAGGTCGGTGAGCACCTTCTGCTCGGCGAACTTCGGGGACTGGGTGTTGCCGATCTCCAGCACGTCCGGCGGAGTGGTGCCTGCCAGGGCCGTGTTCAGCTTGTCCTGGATGCCGGTCCACTGCTGGATCTCGTACTTGACCTTGACGCCCGGATGGGCCGCCTCGAACTCCTTGTGCAGCTCATCCGTCATGGCTGTCGGCGCGGAGCCGCTCATCAGCCATACGACGAGTTCCTTGCTACCCCCCTGGCCCGAGTTGCCACCCGAACCGGCACAACCAGACACCGTGAGTGCCGCTGCCACAGCACTCACAGCTACCTTTGTCCAGCGCTTCACCATCGCCGCCCTTCTGAGCCCGGCCGTACCGTGTCACGCTGGCCGGGCGCGCTGAAGTGGTGTAGACCAATGCGCTGAAGAGTGGTCCGGACCACATGTCCTGTCAAGACAGTTGCCAAGACGTTGTAAAGACGTTCCGAGGGCTGGGCGGCCTCGTTATCCGGGCTAAGGGCATGCTTGGAGCACTAGGAAAGGTATGGGGGCGCCAATGCCGAGGAGGAGGACATGCTGGACGTGACGTCGGCTGAGGCGGGCGTGAACCCGCGCACCCAGCGGGAGCCGAAGTACTGGGGTCTGAAGCGACACCTGCTCGATCTGCTGCGGTCGCTGCCGCCGGGTTCGCCGATCCCGACGGAGCGCTCGCTGGCCGCGGACTTCGACGTGTCCCGCACGACGGTTCGGCAAGCGCTTGCCGAGCTGACCGTGGAGGGCAGGCTGCTCCGGGTGCAGGGTAAAGGCACCTTCGCGGCCGCGCCCAAGGTCGCGCAACGACTGCAACTCAGCTCGTACACCGAGGACATGCGGGCCCAGGGCCGCCAGCCGGCCTCCAGGTTGCTGGAGGCCAGCGAACAGCCAGCCGAGGCCGAACTGGCCCGGATGCTGGGTGTGCGGCCGGGGGCCAAGGTGCTCCGGCTGCGCCGGTTGCGGCTGGCCGATGGCGAGCCGATGGCCATCGAGCTGACCCATCTCGCACTGGGCCGGTTCCGCGGGCTGCGGCGCTACATCGGCGCAGGTGGCTCGCTGTACCAGGTGCTGCGCGAGCGGTTCGGGGTGGAGATGGGGCACGCGGACGAGACCATCGAGACCGCGCTGGCCACCCCGGAGGAGGCGGAGCTGCTCGGCGCCGACATCGGCCTGCCGATGCTGCTGCTGTCCCGGCACTCCTTCGACACCGACAACAAGCCGGTGGAGTGGGTGCGGTCGATCTACCGGGGCGACCGGTACAAGTTCGTCGCCCGTTTGAACCCTCCCGGCTGAGCCGGGGCCGGCATTGTGCGTTTCAGGGCCACCGCGGGCGCACAATGCCGGGCATGGAATGGAACAGCAGGCAGGCCCGCGCTGTCCTGGCCACCACCATCCTCGGCTCGGGGATGGCGATGCTGGACGGCACCATCGTCAACGTGGCCCTGCCCGCGATCGGTCGCGAGTTCGGGGCCTCGGTGTCCGGGCTGCAGTGGATCCTGGACGGCTACCTGCTCGCGCTGGCCGCGCTGATCCTCATCGCCGGCGCGCTCGGCGACCGCTACGGCCGCCGCCGGGTGTTCCTGATCGGGGTGGTCTGGTTCGGGCTGGCCTCGCTGCTGTGCGGGGTCGCGGTCAACACCGAGCTGCTGGTGCTGGCCAGGGTGTTGCAGGGGGTCGGGGGAGCGCTGCTCACGCCCGGTTCGCTGGCCATCCTGCAGGCCAGTTTCCCGCGTGAGCTGCGGGCGCGGGCGATCGGCGCCTGGTCCGGGCTGGGCGGGCTGGCCGCGGTGTTCGGACCGCTGCTGGGCGGGCTGCTGGTGCAGGCCGGGTCCTGGCGGCTGGCCTTCCTGATCAACCTGCCACTGGCCGCGGCCTGCGTCTGGCTGGCGATCAAGTACGTGCCCGAGACCTCCTCGGGTGAACACGAACGGGTGGACTTCCTCGGCTCGGCCATGGGCGCGCTCGGCCTGGCCGGGATCACCGCGGCCCTGGTGGAGGGCCCGTCCAGGGGCCTGGCGGATCCGCTGGTGCTCGGCTGCCTGATCATCGGCCTGACCGGGATGACGATCTTCGTGCTGCTGCAGGTCCGCGGCAGGCACCCGCTGGTCCCGCCCGCGATGTTCGCCAACCGGACGTTCGTGCTGGCCAACGGCCTGACCTTCCTGGTCTACGCGGCACTGGGCGGGGTGATGATGCTGCTGGTGCTCCAGCTCCAGGTCTCCCTCGGCTACAGCCCGACCGCCGCCGGCCTGGCCGGACTGCCCATCTCGCTGATCATGCTGCTCTTCTCCGCCCGCTCCGGCAGGCTGGCCCAGCGCCTCGGCCCACGCCTGCAACTGATCATCGGACCGCTGCTGGTCGCGGCGGGCATCCTGCTGTTGCGGCTGGTCGTGCCGGGTGCGAGCTACGTGTTCGGGGTGCTGCCCGGGGTGCTGCTCTTCGGCGCCGGGCTGGCCCTGGCGGTGGCCCCGGTGACCGCGACCGTGCTGGCCGCCGCGCCGGACGCGCACGCCGGGGCGGCCTCCGGGGTGAACAACGCGGTGGCCCGCACCGGCGGCCTGCTCGCGGTGGCGGTGCTGCCCGCGCTGGCCGGGCTGCACGGCGCGGAGTACGCCGATCCGGCCGCGCTCACCGCTGGCTGGCAGATCGCGCTGCTGGTCTGCGCCGGACTGTGCGCGGCTGGCGGGCTGTTCGCCATCGGCATCGACAACCGGGTACTCGCCGAGGAGAAGCCCGCGGACTGCCTCAGTTGCGGGGTGGACGCTCCGCCAACGCATGCCAACACCGCGTCACAAAACGCGTGATTCTACTGTGGACTGTCCATTGAGGACAGTGTGTCGGTCCTCACCATGTGGCAACCCAAGGAGTGTCCGGTCCGTCGTCAACGTTGGCAGGAAGTAACCGGGAAGAGCTAGGCGCAAGGGAAAGATGAGCGGCGAGGAGAAGCGGAACCGTCCGGATGTCACCTTCACCCAGGTGATCGCAGGCGCGCTCGCGGCGGTGACCGCGGCGGCGGCGGGCGCACAACTCGGGGTGGCGGGAACCATCATCGGGGCCGCGGTGGCCAGTGTGGTGAGCACCGTGGGCAGTGCGCTGTACCAGCACTCCCTGGAACGCAGCCGGGCCGCGGCCAAGGCCCTGCGCACCGCCGCCGCACCCACCGCGCTGGCCACCGCGGCACTGGCCGCGCAGGCCGCCGAGCGGACCGACCGGGAGGGCCCGGCGGAGGCCGGGAAGTCCGGCCCGGACGCCCCGGCCAAGCCCGGCTCCGGCGCGCCGACCGCACTCCCGGCCAAGCCTGGCCCGGACGCGGAGACCGTCCTGCTGGCCAAGTCCGGCCCGCACGCCGAGACCGTGCGCCTGGCCAAGCCCGACCCCGCCGCGGACGCCGAGACCGTGGTCCTGCGCAAGCCCGACTCCGCCGCAGACGAGCGCGAAGCCGCGCCCGAGCCGCAGCGGCGGCCCTGGTACCGGCGCTGGCAGCTGGTGGCCGCGGTGACCGCGCTGGTCTTCGCCCTGGGCATGGGCGCGGTGCTGGCCATCGAGCTGGCCACCGGCGCGCCGCTGTCCGGCAAGGACAACGGCGGCCGGACCACCGTCGGCGAGCTGTTCGGACCGGGTGACCGGAAATCGACCCCGACCCCGGGCAACCCAACACCGTCCAGTTCCGTCTCCACTACCGAGAGCACCACGACGCCCGAGGCTCCGACCAGCTCCAGCCAGGTTCCGCCGACCAGCACCTCCGCCCCGCCGCCGAGCACGACGTCCGGCTCTCCCCCCACGACGACCTCGCCTCCGCCGCCGAGCAGCGCGGCGCGCTCGACCACGGGCACGCAGCCCACGCAGACCACGCCCTGATCATCCGTTGGTCAGAACGGCCCAGTCTCGTTACTGCATGTCGCCCACTACCGAGGTCGTGATGTGACACGACACGCCCACGTATGGCCCAGAGCCGACACGTGTTCCTCCTTTCGGCGGATGCCTCGGGTAGGTCTGTGTCTTTAACGTCCCCCAAAAGTGATTCGCGATGACGCACAGTCACTAATGGTCACTGGCGGAGAGGACGGTCCGATGGACCACTCGTTCCCGGTCATGCAACCGATGGCGTCCCGCCGGTGGCCCCACGTTCGTTGAGTTCGACCCCCCACGGGCCGTCGCCCCTGTACCCCCTGCCTGCGACGGCCCGGTGTCTCACCAACACGAGAGGGCTACGAATGAAGATCGCAGTCGCAGCACGCGCCGCCGGCGTGGCGTTGCTGGCCACCGGAGCGGTCGTCGTGGGCACCCTGCCCGCCGCGGCGGAGGGTTTCGCCTCCCCCGAGATGCTGCAGGCCATGCAGCGTGACCTTGGTCTGACCGCCGAGCAGGCGGCCGACCGGGTGAGCAGTGAGAACAAGGCAGCGCAGATCGAGAACTCGGTGCGCGAGGCCGTCGGCGCCGCCTTCGCCGGCGCGCACTTCGACGCGGGCAGCGCCAAGCTGGTGGTCAGCGTGACCGATGCGGCCAAGGCCGCCGCGGTCGAGGCCGCTGGCGCCACCGCCAAGGTCGTCTCCCGCGGCGTGGCCGCCCTGGACGGCGTGAAGTCCGCGCTGGACGCGGCCGAGGCCAAGGCCCCGGCCGGGGTGACCGGCTGGTACGTCGACGTCAAGAGCAACAACGTGGTGGTCAACGTGCAGCCCGGTGCGGCAGCGGCCGCCCGTGCGCACCTGGCCACCCTGCCGGACGCCTCCGCGATCAAGGTCGTGGAGACCGAGGAGGCCCCGGTCCCGCTCTATGACGTGCGCGGTGGCGACGCGTACTACATGGGCGGCGGCCGCTGCTCGATCGGCTTCTCGGTGCAGGGCGGCTTCGTCACCGCCGGGCACTGCGGCCGGACGGGCACCGCGACCCAGGGCTTCAACCGGGTCGCCCAGGGCACCTTCCGCGGCTCGACCTTCCCTGGCAACGGCGACTTCGGCTGGGTGGCCACCAACGCGAACTGGACCCCGCGGGGCGTGGTGAACCGCTACAGCGGCTCTACCACCGTCCGGGTGACCGGCTCGGCCGAGTCCGCGGTCGGCGCGTCGATCTGCCGCTCCGGCTCCACCACCGGCTGGCGCTGCGGCACCGTCCAGGCCAAGAACCAGACGGTGCGCTACCCACAGGGCGCGGTGACCGGCATGACCCGCACCAACGCCTGCGCTGAGCCGGGTGACTCCGGTGGCTCCTGGCTGACCGGCACCAACGCCCAGGGTGTGACCTCGGGTGGGTCCGGCAACTGCTCCTCCGGCGGCACCACCTTCTTCCAGCCGGTGAACGAGATCCTCAGCGCGTACGGGCTCCGGCTCGTCACGAGCTGACCGTAAGGGTGAGGTGGGCCGGCGCCCTGCAAGCCGGCCCACTCGCACCCGCCGGAAGGCGCCCGCGGGATCCCTGCCCCGCGGGCGCCTTTCACTTCGAATTCTTCGAATCACGTTCGTTTGACCCTGGGCAAACTCACAATCCGTCGCTAGCTTTCCCCCGTCTGGCCTAGTGAGGTGGCCCGATAGAGGGAAGGGCGTTCGGATGAAGCGACGTTCCGTCACTGGTCTTGCTGCGGTGGCACTGCTAGCCGGTGGCCTGCTCACGATCGGTGCGCAGTCCGCCTCGGCCCTGCCCGGCGGCCTGACCGCGGCGATGGGCCGCGATCTCGGCCTCAGCCCCGCGCAGGCGAGCGAGCGCCTGCACCGGGAGCGGCTGGCCGAGCGGATCGCCGCCGGACTCCGGGACCGCCTCGGCGCCCGTTTCGCCGGCTCCTGGTTCGATCCGGGCACCGGCGCCGCGGTCATCGGCGTGACCGAACCCTCCGCACTGGCCGCCGTGCGCGCCACCGGCGCCGCCGCTCGCCTGCACACCCACTCGCTGGCCGACCTGGACGCGGCCAAGGCCGCCCTGGACACCCGGCAGGCCCCGCGCGAGGTCACCAGCTTCTACGTGGACGAGCCCGGCAACCGGCTCGTGATCACCACGACTCCCGGCGGCCGGGCCGCCGCCGAGCGCTTCGCCTCGGGCACGCAGGGGGTGCGGGTGGTGGAGAGTTCCGCCGCGGCCACCCCGACCGGCGATCTCGCCGGCGGCGGCGCGATCTACATGAGCGGTGCGGCCGGTGGCCGCTGCTCGGCCGGGTTCACCGCGACCAGCGCCGACGGCCAGCCCCGGCTGCTCACCGCCGGGCACTGCGCGGACGGCGGCAGCCTGGTCAACGCGCTGGGCAACGTCAAGATCGGCGACTTCAGCCGGGTCAACTGGAAGGACCAGAACGACTTCGCCGAGGTGACCGTGGACCCGGCGGCGGGCTGGACGCTGCTGCCCCAGGTCAGCACGCACGACGGCGGCGCGGTGACGATCAAGGGATCCACCGAGGCCGCGGTGGGCGCGAGCCTGTGCAAATCCGGCTCCACCACCAGGTGGACCTGCGGCGTGGTCACCGCGCGCAATGTCACGGTGAAGTACGGTCAGATCGACGGCTCCGCGATCACGGTGCGCGGCCTGGTGCAGCACAACGCCTGCGTGGAACCGGGCGACTCCGGCGGTTCCACCGTCTCCGGCGACCAGGCCCAGGGCATCACCAGCGGCGCCAAGCTCTACGACGCCAACGGCGACGGCCGCAACGACAGCTGCCTGGCCAAGCGCGGCGAGGAATCAGTGTCCTGGCACCAGCCGGTCAACGAGGCGCTCAAGGTCTACCGGCTGACCCTGGCCACCGGCTGAGGCTTCCCGGCGCGCGGTGTGTTGTCAGCCCCCCGACCGCACCGCACCGGGTTGGTAAGACGACAGCGGCGTTCCCGCCTTTCCCGGCGGGAACGCCGCGGTCGTCAGGTCAGCCGAGCCGGGCCTTCAACCGGGCCGCGGCGGCCGCCGGGTCCGCGGCCTCGGTGAGCACCCGGACCACCACGATCCGGTCCGCCCCGGCGGCCAGTACCTCGGGCAGCCGGGTCTCGTCGATGCCGCCGATGGCGAACCAGGGCCGGTCGTGCCGGGCGGCCGCGGTGTGCCGCACCAGGTCCAGGCCGGGCGCGGGGCGACCGGGTTTGGTCGGGGTCGGCCAGCACGGGCCGGTGCAGAAGTAGTCCACGCCCGGCTCGATCGCCGCGGCGTCGGACTGCGCGTTGTCGTGGGTGGAGCGGCCGATCACCACCTGCTCGCCGACGATCCGCCTGGCCAGTGGCACCGGCAGGTCGTCCTGACCCAGGTGCAGCACATCTGCGCCGGCGGCCAGCGCGACATCGGCGCGGTCGTTCACCGCGAGCAGCACGTCGTGCTTGGCGCAGGCCGCCGCGAAGACCTCCAGCAGCCGCAGCTCCTCGGCGGCCTCCAGGCCCTTCTCCCGCAACTGCACGATGTCCACGCCGCCGGCCAGCGCGGCGTCCAGGAAGGCCGGCAGGTCGCCGCGTTCGCGACGGCCGTCGGTGCACAGGTACAGCCGCGCCGCGCGCAGCCGCTGGCGAATCTGATCTCCGTCGAGTCCGGGCACGGTAAGCGAGCCTATGCGCCCCCAGTCCCGGCTGCTACGGTGGAATTCGGTCCGCACGGGAGCCCGGGAGAGCACTGGGCTGAGAGGGAGTCTGCTGACTCCGACCGTCGAACCTGATCCGGGTCATGCCGGCGCAGGGAGCGTGAGATTCGTGTCGAAGGCAGTCGTCGTCGTGGGTGGCGGCGTTATCGGTCTGTCCATTGCCTGGCGAGCCGCCGCGGCCGGATTCCGGGTCCGGGTGGTCGATCCGGCTCCGGGTTCCGGCTCGTCCTGGGTGGCGGGCGGCATGCTCGCCCCGGTCACCGAGGCCTGGCCGGGGGAGGAGGACGTGCTCGCCCTGGGCGCGGCCTCACTGCGCCGCTGGCCGGAATTCGCCGCCCGGCTACAAGCCGAGGCGGGCCGCGATCCCGGCTTGCACACCGCGGGCACCCTGGCCGTTGGGGTGGACGCGGCCGACCGGGACGAGCTGTCCCGGCTGGCCGGATACCTGACCTCGCTGGGCCGGGAGGTGCACCAGCTCACCGGCCGGGAACTGCGCAGGCTGGAGCCCGCACTCGGCCCGGCCGTCCGCGGTGGCCTCAACGTGCCCGGCGACCTGTCCGTGGACAACCGGCTGTTCCTGGCCGCGCTCCGGGCCGCCTGCGCGGCCAACGGGGTCGAGTTCATCGCGGTGGCAGCGGCGGAGACCTTGCCCGGCAAGGTGCTGCTGGACAACGGGTCCATTTTGGACAGTGAGGTGACGGTGCTCGCCGCCGGAGCCTGGAGCGCCCGGCTCTACCCGGGCCTGGCGGGCCTGATCCGCCCGGTCAAGGGCGAGATCCTGCGGCTGCGGCACCGCCGTGGCGCGCTGCCGCCGCCCACTCGCACCGTACGCGGCTCGGTGCGCGGCAAGCCGATCTACCTGGTTCCCCGGCCGGACAACGGTCTGGTGCTCGGCGCGACCCAGTACGAGGCCGGGTTCGACACCGATGTGGTGGCCGGTGGCGTGCGCGATCTGTTGCTGCACGCCGAGGAACTCATGCCATCGATCGCCGAGTACGCCCTGGTCGAGACCGCCGCGGGCCTGCGTCCGGGCAGCATGGACAACCTGCCGTTGCTGGGCTGGCTGGAACCCGGCCTGCTGGTGGCGGCCGGACACCACCGCAACGGCGTGCTGCTCGCCCCGGTCACCGCCGAGGTCGTGCTGGACCTGTTGGCGGGCAAGGAGATCACCCCCGAAGCGAAAGCAGCCGACCCCGGGAGGAGCAGATGAAGGTACGGGTCAACGGCAACGACCATCAGCTGGCCGAGAGTGCCACGGTGGCCGAGGTGCTGACCCTGCTGGCCGCACCCAGCACGGGCATCGCGGTCGCCCTCGACGGCGCCGTGGTGCCCCGCGCGAGCTGGGCGGAGACCAGGTTGCGCGAGGGTTCGGTCGTGGAAGTGCTCACTGCGGTACAGGGAGGTTGAGTGGACGGCCAGCTGGTGATCGCCGAACACGAGTTCGGCTCAAGACTGGTGATGGGCACCGGCGGCGCGCAGAACCTGTCCATCCTGGAGCAGGCCCTGGTGACCTCCGGCACGGAGCTGACCACGGTGGCCATGCGCAGGCTGGACAGCGAGGGCGGCACCGGCGTGCTGGAGTTGTTGCGGCGCCTGGGCATCCGGCCGCTGCCCAACACCGCGGGCTGCAAGAGCGCGGCCGAGGCGGTGCTCACCGCGCGGTTGGCCAGGGAAGCCCTGGAGACCCGCTGGGTCAAGGTCGAGGTGGTCGCCGACGACCAGACCCTGCTGCCCGACCCGATCGAACTGCTGGATGCCTGCGAGCAACTCGTGGCCGACGGCTTCATCGTGTTGCCCTACACCAACGACGACCCGGTGCTGGCCCGCAAACTCGAGGACATCGGCTGCGCGGCCGTGATGCCGCTGGGCTCCCCGATCGGCACCGGCCTGGGCATCCGCAACCCGCACAACATCGAACTGATCGTCTCCAGGGCGAGCGTGCCGGTGATCCTGGACGCCGGGATCGGCACCGCCTCCGACGCCGCACTGGCCATGGAACTGGGCTGCTCCGCGGTCCTGCTGGCCACCGCGGTCAACCGCGCCCAGCGCCCGGAGTTGATGGCCGCGGCCATGCGCGCCGCGGTCGAGGGCGGTCGGCTGGCCCGGCGGGCCGGCCGTATCCCACAGCGATTCTGGGCACACGCCTCCAGTCCGGTCCAGGAGTCCTGAGTCCGCACCAACGGGGAAGACGACGGTCGGCTGTCACATTGGCGCGCTCCGCGCGCGGGATTTTTCGCTCCCCAAGTCGCCTCGCCGTGCATCCGCCCCACGCGAAGCAAGCTTCGGATGGGTCGGACGCACGGCAAGGCGACGCGAAAAATCAACCCCGCCGCTGGCGAACTGCTCGCCGTGTCGCTGGCGCGCCACGCCTTTTCGCAACAAGTGGGCTCTGGTCAGACCTCGTCGATGTCCTTGATCCGCCACAGTCCGGACACCGGTCCGACGCCCCCGCCGAGCGGGTAGGACTGCCGGACCGCTTCCCGCACATAGCGTTTGCCGAAGCGCACCGCCTCCACCAGGTCCCAGCCCTTGGCCAGTGCCGAGGTGATCGCCGAGGCCAGGGTGTCGCCACCGCCGTGGGTGTGCACGGTGTCGTAACGCGGACCGGGCAGCTCCAGGAACGTCTGCCCGTCGTACAACAGGTCCACGCACTGCGGATCGCCGCTGAGGTGGCCGCTCTTGATGAGTGTCCACTGTGGACCATAGGCGTGCATGGCCACCGCGGCGTCCCTGAGCTGGTCCCGGTGCTGGACGTCGATCCCGGTCAGCAGCCGCACCTCGTCCAGGTTCGGCGTCACCAGCGTGGCCCGCGGGAACAGCTCCCGCTTGAACGCCTCCAGCGCGTTGTCCCGCAACAGCGGATCGCCGTGCATGGAGGCGGCCACCGGGTCGACCACGAACGGCGAGCGGCCATCCCGGCCGATGCCGGCCTTGTCAACGGCCTTGGCGATGGCGGTGATGATCTCCGCGTTGGCCAGCATGCCCGTTTTCGCCGCCTGCACACCGATATCGGTGGCCACCACCTCGATCTGGGCGGCCACCGTCTCCGGCGGGATCTCCACGATCCCGGTCACCCCGAGCGAGTTCTGCACGGTGATCGCGGTGATCGCGGTCATGCCGTGCACCCCGCACCCGAGGAAGGTGCGCAGATCGGCCTGGAGTCCGGCCCCGCCACCGGAATCCGAACCGGCGATGGTCAGTGCCCGGGGCGGGGTCGGCGCTCCTGCGTGCTGATCCGTCAACGGTCCACCACAGGCAGGTAGACCTTGTTGCCCTGCTCGGAAAACTCGCCCGATTTCTCCTGCATACCCGCCTCGATCGCCTCCACAGAGGAAAGTCCGTGCTCCTCAGCGTACTTGCGCACGTCCTGGGTGATCTTCATGGAGCAGAACTTCGGCCCGCACATCGAGCAGAAGTGCGCGGTCTTGGCCGGTTCGGCCGGCAGCGTCTCGTCGTGGAAGGAGCGGGCGGTGTCCGGGTCAAGCGACAGGTTGAACTGGTCCACCCAGCGGAACTCGAAGCGCGCCTGGGACAGCGCGTCATCGCGTTCCTGCGCCCGCGGATGCCCCTTGGCCAGGTCGGCCGAGTGCGCGGCGATCTTGTAGGTGATCACGCCGACCTTCACATCGTCCCGGTTGGGCAGGCCGAGGTGCTCCTTGGGCGTGACGTAGCAGAGCATCGCGGTGCCGTGCCAGGCGATCTGCGCCGCGCCGATGGCCGAGGTGATGTGGTCGTAGCCGGGCGCGATGTCGGTGGCCAGCGGGCCGAGGGTGTAGAACGGCGCCTCACCGCACAGCTCCTCCTCCAGCCGCACGTTCTCCTTGATCTTGTGCATCGGCACGTGACCAGGGCCCTCGATCATCACCTGCACATCGAGCGCGCGGGCGATGTGGGTCAGCTCGCCCAGCGTCTTCAGCTCGGCGAACTGGGCCTCGTCGTTGGCGTCGGCGATCGAACCGGGCCGCAGGCCGTCACCAAGGGAGAAGGTGACGTCGTAGCCGCGCAGGATCTCGCACAGCTCCTCGTAGTGGGTGTAGAGGAAGCTCTCCTTGTGGTGCGCCAGGCACCAGGCGGCCATGATCGACCCGCCGCGGGAGACGATGCCGGTGACCCGCTTGGCGGTCAGCGGCACGTAGCGCAGCAACACGCCCGCGTGCACGGTCATGTAGTCCACGCCCTGCTCGCACTGCTCGATCACGGTGTCCCGGTAGACCTCCCAGGACAGCTTGGCCGGATCCCCGTCGACCTTCTCCAGTGCCTGGTAGATCGGCACCGTGCCGATCGGCACCGGCGAGTTGCGGATGATCCACTCACGGGTCTCGTGGATCCGCTTGCCGGTGGAGAGGTCCATCACCGTGTCGGCGCCCCAGCGGGTCGCCCACACCATCTTCTCCACCTCGTCCTCGATGGAGGAGGACACGGCCGAGTTGCCGATATTGGCGTTGATCTTCACCAGGAACTTCTTCCCGATGATCATCGGCTCCGCCTCGGGGTGGCACCGGTTGAGCGGGATGACCGCCCGGCCGATGGCGACCTCGCTGCGCACCAGTTCCACATCAACGCCCTCGCGCACGGCGATGTAGCGCATCTCCGGGGTGATGATGCCCGCCTTGGCGTAGGCGAGCTGGGACACCGCGCCGTTGACCGGCTCCCGCCCGGCCACCCAGTCCGCGCGCAGCTTCGGCAGTCCGCTGTGCACGTCGATGGCGGCCGTGCTGTCGGTGTACGGGCCGGAGGTGTCGTACACGTCGAGGTGTTCGCCGTTGGTCAGGCCCACGCGCCGGAACGGCACCTGGAGCCCCTCCGGTCCCTCGATGTAGACCTTGCTCGACCCCTCGATCGGGCCGGTGGTGACGGTCGGACGGACATTCCGATCGGCAAGTGCCGTCATGGCAAAGCTCCCTACGCCGGCATTACCCGGTCAGGTTCAGGCGGTCGACAGCCCCAGGGTCGAAAAGCCGACACCTAGCTGCCCTCTCAGCCCGTTTCGGTACGAGCTCCCGCGTGTTTTGTTGTGGTGGTGGACCGCACGGGCCCTCTAGGCACCATAGTGAGCGATCGGCGTGCTGACCACACCGCTCGCCGGGTGAAATGTGCGCAGGGTCCCCTCGACCAGCTCGGCGAACCCGCCGGTCGCCGGGTTGTGCGCGGTGGGCCGGATACCCTCCACCAGTCCGATCCGCCGCCCACTCGCCGGATCCCAGGTCTCCAGCCCCCCGGCCCCGCTGACGTGCAATTTCCCCTGGTAGGCCCACATCGGCCCGTCCAGTCCGCGCAGCTCGCCGGTCTTCTCACCGGAGGGCGCGTCGTACAGCTCGGTGGCGGCCGCGGTGCCCGCGACGGTGAGCCGTTGCAGCGCAACGGTGTTGTCGTCCAGCCAGGTCACCGGCATGTCCCACATGCCGTCGGCGCTGTCCAGCCCGCGGTACCGCTCGGGCGCGTGCGTGTGCCCACCCAGCCAGGCCGTCACATCGATCAGCGCGGGCAGCGGGAACGGGTGCCACACCCAGCCGTTGGTCAACAGCCACCGCCCGGACGGACTGGGATGCAGCGACCCGTGGAAATCGCTGATGTGGTTCTCCGGCTCGGGCCCGTCCCGCGGCCACTCGGTGGTGATCTCACGCCCGGTCAGCAACTCACCCCCGGGCAGCGCGAAGGCGTCCACCCGGTTCCAGTCGGTCTGCGCGATCAGCGTGTTGTCCGGCAGGAAGGCGACCCCGTACGGCACGGTGAAGACGTCCCAGCCATCGTCGCGGTACAACGGGAACACCTCGTGACCCGCCGCCAGATCCACCAGCGACCCGTGCCACCCGTAGTCGTCGGTCACCGCCGCGAACCGGCCATCCGCCGAGGTGTGCAACCCGAAGCCCCGCCGCCGGCCCATCCAGACCTCGGGCTCCGTCGCGTACTCCCAGGACACGAAGTCGGCGACCACCTCCGCCGCGCCGGTCTCGCGCAGCCGGACCAGGTGGTCGTTGGCCTCGTTGATGGTCAGCCAGCCATCCGGCAATGGCGCCAGTCGCCGGTGGGTGTGCCGGATCGGGTAGTCCACCAGGTCATAGTCCCGTGGCGGGCCAGCGAATATTCGTCAGTGGCCGAAGGGGTCCTCGACCTCGCCCGGCATCCAGCTCAGCCCGTCCACGCCCCAGCCGTTGGCCTTGAGGGCCTTCTTCGCGGCGCGCTTGTGCCGGCCGGTCAGCCGGTCCAGGTACAGGTAGCCGTCCAGATGGTCGGTTTCGTGCTGGAGGCAGCGGGCGAAGAAGCCCTTGCCCTCGACCTCGATCGGGTTGCCGTCGCCGTCGAATCCGGTGACCTTGGCCCAGTCGGCGCGGCCGGTGGGGAAGGCCTCGCCGGGGGCCGACAGGCAGCCCTCGATGTCCTCTTCCTCATCGGGCATGCCCTCGGGGATCTCGCTGGTCTCCAGCACCGGGTTGACCACGACGCCCTTGAACCAGTTGCCCTCGTCGTCGTGGCAGTTGTAGACGAACAGGCGCTGGTCGACCCCGATCTGGTTGGCCGCGAGACCGACGCCGTTGGAGGCGGCCATGGTCTCGTACAGGTCGGCGATCAGGGTGCGCAGCGCGTCGTCGAACTGCTCGACTGGGCGCGTCGGGTTGTGCAGCACGGGGTTACCGGCGATGACGATGGGGTGCACGGCCATGCCGGAAAGCCTATCGGCGTGTCGGCCGGACGCGCCGGGCTGTGCCCCAGCCTGTGTCAGGGTTACGTGGTGTAATGAGTTAACCGGAAATGACAGCCGTGGGATTCGCTGATCGGTGAGTGCGAGGAGCCGGATGGACGCCGCAGAGGTCAGGGCGCGGTCCTGTGACCAGGACAACGACCCGGCGGCGAAGGCCGGGCGGCCGCCTGCCGACGGGCTGACCGAGCGGGACCACGAAGTGCTCGCCTTCGAGCGGCAGTGGTGGAAGTACGCGGGCGCCAAGGAACAGGCCATCCACGAGATCTTCGACATGTCCGCCACCCGTTACTACCAGGTGCTCAACGCGCTGATCGACAAACCGGCGGCGCTGGCGGCCGACCCGATGCTGATCAAGCGCCTGCGCCGGTTGCGCGCCAGCAGGCAGCGCACCAGAGCCGCTCGGCGGCTGGGCATCGAACCGATCTGACAGTTCTTTCCGCCACTGCTGAAGTCAGCGTTCTCGGAGGCAATGCATGAGCTCGGTGGAGCCGTCCAGCGCATCCCGCCCACTGCGGGTCGCGGGGCTGGCGGCCCTAGGCGTCGCGGCGGTGGCACTTGTGCTGGGCGTGGTGACCCTGTTCGCCAACGGCTCCGAGGATCCGCAGAACGGCGCCCAACCCGGGCCGTCCAGCACCACCTCGGCCGACCCCGCACAGCCGACCACCAGCAGTGAACCGGTGCCGCCGACCAGCACCTCCGCTGAGCCGCCGCCCACCACGACACCCAGCAGCGAGCCGCCGCCCAGCACCTCGGCCCAGCCGCCGCCGGTGACCAGCGCGCAGCCGCCGCCCGCCCAGCCGAAGGCCGCGGTCCGGGTCTACAACAACTCCAACATCAAGAACCTGGCCGATCACGCCGCCACGGACCTGCGGAACGCGGGCTACCCGGTCGAGGAGGTCGGCAACTACTCCTCCGGGATCATCCCGACCACCACGGTCTACTACCGGCCAGGCACCGACGAGGAAGCCGCGGCCAAGGCGCTGGCCAGGAACTTCGGCATCCGGGCCGAGGCGCGTTTCGAGGGCCTCAAGGACGCCAAGCCGGGCCTGATCATGATCGTGACCAGGGAGTACAAGGCAGGCAGCGGCAAGGACGGCGGCAACAGCAAGTAGCCGCCGCCCGGTGGCTCAGCCGCCCTGGCGATGCCGGTCGGCGTAGGCGGCCAGGTTGGCCAGCTGGACCGGGTCCAGGGACGGGCGGACCGCCTTGCGTGCGCTGTCCAGGTGTGCCGGGGTGACCTCGGCGGCGTCCAGGGACTCGCGCATCGCGGTCAGCGCGGCCTCCCTGATCAGCGCGGCGCAGTCGGCGGCGGAGTAGCCGTCGAGTTCCAGGGCCAGTGCGGTCAGGTCGACCTCGGCGGTCAGCGGGGTGTGCCGGGCCGCGGACTTGAGGATCTCGGTGCGCGCCTGCGCGTCCGGCGGCGGCACGTAGACCAGGCGCTCCAGCCGTCCGGGCCGCAGCAGGGCCGGGTCGACGAGTTCGGGCCGGTTGGTGGCGCCGATGATCACCACGTCGTTGAGCGGTTCGACCCCGTCGAGTTCGGTGAGCAGCGCGGCCACCACCCGGTCGCCGACCCCGGAGTCCGAGGACTGGCCGCGGCGCGGGGCGAGCGCGTCCACCTCGTCCAGGAACAGCAGGGTGGGCGCGGCGTCGGCGGCCCGGCGGAACAATTCGCGGACCGCGCGCTCGGATTCGCCGACCCACTTGTCCATCAGCTCGGCGCCCTTGACCGACATGACGTTGACCCGCCCTGACCCGGCCAGCGCGCGCACCAGGAAGGTCTTGCCACACCCTGGCGGCCCGTAGAGCAGCACGCCGCGCGGGGGCTGCACGCCGAGCCGGGCGAAGGAGTCCGGGTACTGCAACGGCCACAGCACCGATTCGGTGAGGGCCTGCTTGACCTCGGTCATGTCGCCGACGTCGTCCAGGGTCAGCCCGCCGGTCGCGAGGGCGTCGGAGGCGGACATGGAGATCGGCCGCACGGCCTGCGCCGCGCCGAGCAGATCCTCCTGGCCGATCCGCGGTTCGGCGGTCTCCCGCTGCCGCAGCGCGGCCCGGACCGCGGCGTCCCGGCGCAGCGCGACCAGGTCGGCGACCACAAAACCGGGGGTGCGTTCGGCGACCACGGACAGGTCGACGCCGTCTTGGAGGGGGGCCTCGCGGAGCAGCACGCGCAGCAGTTCGGTGCGGGTGCGGGCATCCGGCGGCGGCACGGTCAGCTCGCGGTCGACCAGGTCGGGATCGCGCAGCTTGGGGTGGGTGCCCTCGGGAGATGCGGTGGTGGCCACGATGGCCAGGCCGGGGGTGTCCACCGCGGCGTGCAGCGCGTCGAGGACCACGGTGGCCAGCGGCGGCGGGTCGTTGGCCGGCAGCAGCGCCTCGATGTCGGCGATGAGCAGCACGCACGGGGTGCTGCGCCGGGCCTTGGCCACCGCGGCGCTGATCGCGTCGTGCGCGCGCTGACTGGCCGCGGCGGGTTCCAGGGCGGCGGCGCTGGGCGCGATCAGTTCGATCACCTCGGCCTCCACCGCGGCGGCCACCGAGCGCACCAGGGTGGACTTGCCGACCCCTTCCGGCCCGCTGACCAGCACGCCGAGCCTGGCGGACGCGCCGAGCCTGGCGAGCAGTTCGGGGCGGCGGAAGGAGAGTTCGAGCCATTCGGTGAGCCGCCGGGCCGCGTCCTGCGCGCCCACCAGATCGGCCACCGGCACCGGCGGCGCGGCGGGCATGGGCGGCGCGATGGCCACCGGCGCGGGCAGCGTGGGCCGGGCGGCGGCGGGTGGTTCGCCGGTGCGGGCGCCGTCCCGCCAGCTGACCACGGTGGAGGGCTGCACCGCGACCACGCCGCCGGGTTCGGTGGCGGTGATGGTGAGCAGTTCGTTGGTCCAGGTCAGCCCGATCGCCAGGGACAGCTTCCGCCGGGCGGTGCTGACATCGGCTTCGGGCGGCGGGGCCAGGTCCTGGGGCAGCAGGGACACCGCGTCACCGGTGGTGATGACCTTGCCGATCAGCGCCAGCCGCACCGTCTCCGGCGACACCCCGGTGCTGGCCAGCCGGGACCCGGACACGGTGACCGCGCGGGCCGCGGCCACCTGCACCGGCGCCACCACCACCTCCGAGCCCTCGGTCAGGCCCAGGTTGGACATGGTGATGTCGTCGGTGAGCAGCACGCCGGTGGGCACGCCCGCATCGGCGGCCGCGGCCAGCGCCGCGGTCACCCTGGTGCCGGTGAGCCGGACCGCGTCCCAGGCCCGCAGCCCGAGCGCGTCCAGCACCTCCGGGTGCAGGCGCACCACGCCACGGCGGGTGTCCAGGGCAGACGGGGAGTGCCGAACGGTCAGCGTGATCACGCCGCCGAGCCTAGTCGGGCCGCGAGTCCCGGCGTCGGCGTTCGGTGCGGCGCAACCCGAGCTGTCGCCAGTTGCCACGCTGCCCGTCCGGGGGATCCGGGGTCACCAGCAGATCGCCGTCGGCGTTGCGCCTGCCGCGCCGGACCGCCTTGGCCGCGGCGCCCGCCACCCGGCGGCGCAGCGGTGGGCGCAGGCCCAGCCGCCGGGTGCTGCGCCGGATCGCCCGCCGCTCCTTGGCCGGGACGTCCCAGGCCTCGGGGTGACCGGCCAGCCAGTGGTAGCGGTAGATCGCGTACGGCACGTGCGCCAGGTACACGATCGCGGCCACCGCGAGCAGCAGGAACGGGTAGTTGATCACGATCGCGGCGGCGATGCAGACCAGCGCCAGCAGCGGCGCGATGGCCTTCGGCGAGACCTTGACCGTCTTCAGCGACAGCGTGGGCACCCGGCTGATCAGCAGGCCCGCGATGAAGACCATCCAGATGTAGAGCGCGACCGGATGGGTCCACCAGCCCTTGTAGGTCTCCAGCGAGACCACCAGCGGCAGCATCGCCACCAGCGCGCCGGCCGGGGCGGGCACGCCGACGAAGAACTCCTTGGTGAACGGTGGCTGCTCGGTGTCATCCAGCAGGGTGTTGAACCTGGCCAGCCGCAGCACCATGCACACCACGTAGACCAGGGCCGCGGTCCAGCCGGTCGGGTTGCCCTCGAAGCCCCAGACGAAGAGCACCAGCGCGGGCGCGACGCCGAAGGAGATGGCGTCGGCCAGCGAGTCCAGCTCGGCGCCCATCTTGGAGGTGGCGTCCAGCATCCGGGCCAGCCGACCGTCCAGGCTGTCCAGGATCGCGGCCGCGCCGATGGCGATCACCGCGAAGTGGAACTGCTTCTGCAGGGCGAACTGCACCGCGGACAGGCCTGCGCACAGCGCGAGCACGGTGATCGCGTTGGGTAGCAGCCGCACTCCGGGTGCGGTGCGCGCGGGCATCTCAGGCGCCCGCGGGAAGTTCGGCCAGCACCGTCTCCCCGCCAATGGTGCGCTGGCCCTGGGCGATGAGCACCTTGCTGCCCTTGGGCAGGTAGACATCCACCCGGGAGCCGAACCGGATCAGGCCGTAGGTCTGGCCGGCCTCGACCCGCTGACCCGCGTTGACCTGGCACAGGATCCGGCGCGCGACCAGCCCGGCGATCTGCACCACCACGACCTCGGCGCCGGCGTCGGTGCGGATCAGCAGCGAGTTGCGCTCGTTGTCCTCGCTGGCCTTGTCCAGGTCGGCGGAGAGGAACTTGCCGGGCCGGTAGGCCACCTGCCGGATCTCGCCTGCCACCGGCGCGCGCTGCACGTGCACGTCGAAGACGGACAGGAACACGCTGACCCGCTGCACCGGCTCGCTGCCCCAGTCCAGCTCGGCGGGCGGCACCGCGGTGTCGACCAGGTACACGGTGCCGTCCGCGGCCGCGGTGACCACGTCGGTGCGGGCCGGGGCGACCCGCTTGGGCTCGCGGAAGAACCAGGCCACCCAGGCTGTGACGATCATGCCGAGCACCCCCGCCTTGCGGGAGAACCGGCGCAGCAGCAGCGAGGCGAGGAACGCCCCGGCCACGAACGGCCTGCCACCCGGGTGCATCGGCGGGACCGTGCTCTTGGCCAGATCAAGGAAGTGGGCGATCGTGCCGGAGCGGGGTCGCGAATCGTCAGTCATCGGTGTCGGCTCGTCCTGGTGTCGGTGGCGTGGGGACGCCAAACGGTAGCCGAACCGACATTTACGACGTCCCGGCGGCCGCTTCCGCCACCTGCGCCCGGTGGGCGAGCAGGGCGCCCAGGCCCTCATACGGCTCGCCGTGGTCGTTGGTGTCCGTGGTGCTGCGCACACTCAGCTCACCGCCGGTCAGCTTCAGCTCCACCGTCCAGCCCCACGGGCGCGGGCCGAGTTTGCCGCTGACGATGTCCTCGATGCCGATCCACCGGCTGTCCGGGCGTTCCCGCAGCTCACTGAAGCCCTCGGCGAGCAGCGCGTCCAGCCGCTCGGACTCCTGTTTGCCGCCCCGGCCCAGCGCGTCGGTCAGGCCGCGGGTGAGCGCGCCCGCCCGTTCCAGCGGCACCAGCAGCAGGCCGTCGTCGCAGACGAACAGGTCGAACCGGCCGTCGCCGGACTTGACCGCGGTGAACAGCCCGAGCACCTTGGGGCGCAGCTCGAAGTCGACCTGCTCCACCGCCTCGGTCAGCGGCACGCCCAGTCCGGTCAGCCAGTCCCGCAGCCCGGCCAGGTCGTCCTCGGCCAGCGCGGTGACGATCCGCTCGTGCACCTCCAGCTCGGTTCCGTCGGCGTGCCGGACCACCCACTGGCTGCCCCAGTCCAGCTCGAAGCTGGCCTTGCCCTGCCGGACCAGCAGCGTCAGCGCGGTGTCGCCGAGCAGCTGGATCAGCGTGCGCTGGGCCGCCGCAGGTCGCTGACCAGGCGAGAGGCCCTGGCCGAGCAGCGGGTCGACCAGCTGCGCGCCCTGCCCGCGCCGCACCACCTCGAGCAGTTCGCCCAGCGCGCCGGAGGTGGTGAACCCGCCGTCCAGCGCGACCTTGGCCAGCACCCCGGCGTTGCCGGTGACGTGCTTGGTCCCGGCCAGCTCGACGATCTCCGCCCAGCTCGCCCGCGGGCCGAGGCCCTCGGCCAGCAGCTCCTGTTCCAGCACCGGCACCCACTCCGCCGCGCCGAGCAGCGCCCAGGCCGGCCGGACATCGGTCATCGGCGGCACGTCCGGCAGCTTGGCCAGCGCGGCCACCCGGACCCGTACCGGCGGGTGGCTGTCGAAGACCGAGCTGGACTCGGCGTCGATGAGCTGGTCCTGGAACTCGGCGATCCGCTGCTTGCGGTGCTCGTCGCCGAGATAGGCGCGGAACCCGACGAGCAGCTCCGGCGTGCGTCCGACCGGGGGAGCCATGGACACGTAGTCCTCCCGGTAGCCCTCCCAGGCCACGTCCAGCACCGGCAGCCTGCGCAGCGCGCTGGCGGTGGCGCCCTTGCCTGCCGCGGTCACCGAGGCCGCGTCGGCCTGGAGTTCCTGCGCCCGGTTGGAGGCCCCGGCGACCATCGCGTAGAGCCGGGCGTAACCGGAGAGCACCCAGCGCACCGGGCCGTTGCCGAGTTCCTCGACGGTCTTCTCCAGCGCGCCGGTGGCCCGGTAGGTCAGCGCGGACAGCTTGGTGTGCCCGTGGCTGTAGTGGCCCAGTTCGTGCGCGAGCACCGCGCGCAGCTCGGCCACGTTCAGCCCGGCCAGCAGCGGCAAACCGATCATCAGGTACCGGGTGCCGGATTTGAGGCCGAGCAGCCTGCTGTCCTCCCAGACCGCGGCGTTGACCTCGGGCACCAGCCGGATGTCGTCCGGACCGCGGGTGTCCGCGGCCACCGCCAGTTCGTCCACGGTGCGCCACAGTTCCGGGTAGTCCGCGCGCGGCAGCTGGGCGCCGTAGGGCTCGTTGCGCACCTTGAGCACGGTGCGCACGGCCGCGCCGACCGCGATGGCCACCGCGGCCGCGGCGAAGCCGACCTTGATCCCGGCCGGTCCGTGACCACCGGCGAAGAGCCAGATCGCGAACGCGGCCAGACCGACAGTCAGCGCGAGGACCAGGACGAAGAAGCCGACCAACAGCACGAGCGCCGCCGCGGCGCGCATGGGCACACGCACCTGAGACCTCCGGGAGCGGGCAGAGTGACAGGGAGTTCGCCAGCCCCCGATGTACTGGCTGGGGCAGTGTGCCGTCCCGCCGCCGCGCTGGGCAAGTCCTGCTACACAGCGGCCTTGGCCTGGAAGAACGCCCGCAGGCCCGCGTGCGCGTCGCCGTAGTCCTCGGTGAAGTTGGTGATCGCGAACCGCAGCGGGGCGCCCTGGGCGAACTCGATGTTGAGCTGGCCGACGGTGCGCTTGGTGGTGAAGGAGCCGCCGGAGACCTCCTCCAGCGAGATCCAGTCCGCGCCCTTGGCTTCACACAGCGCGGGATGGCCGCGTTCGGTGAGCAGTGCGATTCGCTTGCGCTCCATCCGTTCCGAGCCGCCGATCAGCCCGGCGAACCCGCGTTTGAACCAGACCCAGCGGGACAGCGGCAGCACCAGCAGGCCGCTGGCGTAGACCAGCAGGTCCTTGGGCGCGCGGCCGAGTTGCAGTGAGCTGAACACGCCGACCAGCGCGGGCTCGGTCTCCCGCACCTCCTCCTCCGGGTCGAGCGGGCAGACGAACTGCGGCGGCACACCGAGGGCTTGCAGGTTGCGGCCCAGCGCGTCCACCAGGTTCCGGTCGGCCACCGCCGGGCCGGTCAGCCTGGTCGCGTCGAAGCGGCGGCCGTCGGCCAGCCGCACCTGCCAGGGCCCGCCCCAGTCCAGGTCGTGATAGGCCCGGCCGGACTCGATCAGCGCGGTGACCACCACATCGGCCAGCAGCTCGGCGACCACCTCCTCATCGGTGGCGCCCGGCCAGCGCACCGGCTCGGCCAGCTCCGCCACCCGGCCCCGGCGCAGTGCCTGCACCACCTCGCCGATCGCGCCGGTGCGGCCCTGACCGCTGTCCACCACCGCCTTGGCCAGCAGTCCGGCCCCGTGCCGGGCGTCGGCCGCCCCGGCCAGCCGCACGATGTCGGTCCAGCTGGCCCTGGGTCCCAGTTCGCGGGCGATCAGCGCGGACTCCAGCGTGGGCACGGTGGTGCGCGGTTCGGTGAGCAGCGCCCAGGCCGGACGGGCGTCGGAGTCGTAGGACTGCTCCTCGGCGTCCGCGATGGCGGCCAGTCGGCGGCGCAGGCTGGGATGGGTGTCGAAGGGGGACTCTGGTTCGTTGTCCAGCACCTGTTCGACCAGCTCACCCAGCCAGTCGCGCTGCGCGGGGTGCACCAGGAAGGCGTGGAAGCCCAGCAGCAGGTCCGGGGTGCGGTCGGTCTCGATGGCCAGCCGGGCGTAGCGGCGGTTGAACGCCGCCCAGGCCGGGCCGAGCGTACTGACCGCGCGCAACGCGTTGGCCGTGGCCTCCCGGCCCGCGGTGGCCACCATGACCTGGTCCGCCTGCAACTCCTGCGCGCGGGTGGCGGACTTGGCCACCAGCGCGTACAGCCGGGCGTAGCGGTCGAGCACCCAGCGCACCGGGCCGCGGTCCAGCCGGGCGACGGTGCGCTGCAGTGTCTCCGCGCCGCGGTAGGTGACCGCGGCCAGCCGGGTGTGTCCCCGGCCGTAGTGGCCCAGTTCGTGCGCGAGCACCGCGCGCAACTCGGCCACGGTGAGCCCGGCCAGCAGCGGCAAGCCGATCAGCAGGTGGCGCCTGCCCGCGCGCAGGCCGAGCAGTCTGCTGTCCTCCCGCACGGCCGCGTTGACCTCGCCGACCAGCGTGATCTCATCCGGCGGCCGGGTGCCGGCCAGTTCGGCCAGGTCCGCCACGGTGCGCCACAGCTCGGGCTGGTCCCGCTGGGTCAGTTTCGGCCCGTTCGGCGCGGCCAGCCGGGTGCTCAACGCGCTGACCAGCGCGAAGCCCAGGGCGATGAGCACACCCAGGCCGAGCAGCGCGATCTGCGCACCGGGCCGCCCACCTACCGCGACGCCCGCCGCGACCCCGCCCGCACCCACCCCGACGACGACGAACGGGAACGCCAGCAGCAGCGTCACCGACAGTCCGGCTCGAAAAGCAGCATGCACCCGGCGGAGTCTGGCCCTCACCCTTTCGGGGGACAACCCCGGCGTTAGCAGTCCTTTATCTGGTGAGCAGCACGGTCACCGGATCGCCCGCGGCCAGTTCGGTGACCTCCTCCGGCACGTCGATCAGGCAGTTGGCCTGCGCCATCGCCGAGAGCAGGTGCGAACCGGGACCGCCTGCCATGGCCACCGTGCCCGCCGCCGCGTCGTAGCGGCCGCGACGGAACTGCCGACGTCCGGCGGGTGCCTTGAGCCCCTCGGCCAGCCGGGCGGTCAGCTGCGGCCGCTCGGTGTCCACCGCCCCTCGGGCGGCCAGCAGCGCGGGCCGCAGGAACACCTCGAAGGAGACCAGCGCGCTCACCGGGTTGCCCGGCAGCGAGACCACCGGCACGCCGCGGTACCAGCCGGCGCCCTGCGGCATGCCGGGCTGCATGGCCACCTTGGTGAACTCCACCCCGTGCCCGCTCAGCGCGTCCTTGACCACCTCGTACGCGCCCGCGCTGACCCCACCGGAGGTCAGCACCAGGTCCACCGTGGACAGGTGCGGGGCGAGCGCGGCGTGGAAGGCGTCCACGTCGTCGGGCACGAACCGCAGCAGCTCCGGCTGCCCGCCTGCCTGGCGCACCGCGGTGGCCAGCATGATCCCGTTGGACTCGTAGATCTCGCCGTGCCGCAGCGCCCGGCCCGGCTCCACCAGCTCCGAACCGGTGGAGAGCACCAGCACCCTCGGCGGCCGGAACACCGGCAGCGCGGACACCCCGACCGCGGCGGCCAGCCCCAGCTCGGCGGCGCCCAGCAGCGAGCCCGCGGCCAGCACCCTGGTCCCGGCCAGCACGTCCTCGCCACCGCGGCGGATGTTCATGCCGGGCCGGACCTCGCGGTGCACCCGGACCCTCGGCATGCCGCCGTCGGTCCACTCCACCTGCACCACCGCGTCCGCGCCCGCGGGCACCGGCGCACCGGTCATGATCCGGTGCGCGGTGCCGCCGAGCAGGGACAGCTCGTCGGTGCGCCCGGCCGGGATGTCCTCGGCGACCAGCAGCTCCACCGGTGCCTCCGGACTGGCCCCGGCCAGTTCGCCGGAGTGCACGGCGTAGCCGTCCATGGCCGAGTTGTCGAAGGGCGGCAGGGCCACCGGGGACAGCAGTTCCTCGGCCAGCACCAGGTCGAGGCACTCGGCCAGCGGACGGCGCTCCACCGGGGTGATGCCCAGCAGCGAGCAGACCCTGGCCTTGTGCGCCTCGACCTCGACCAGGGCTGCGGATGACGTGCTCACGTGCTCATCCTTACCTCTCGGATCTCCATCCGGCGAGCCGCCCGGGGTCTGTTCGTGCCAGACTCGGATCTCGTGCAGGTCCGTACTCGTCACACTCCGTATTTCGGCGTCGCCCGGCTGTTGCTGGCCCCAGGCGAGGTCGTGCTCGCCGAACCGGGCCGGATGGTGGCGACCAGCTACGGCATGGCGATCGACGCCCGTGCTCATGGCGGCTTCCTGAAGTCGCTGACCAGGGCCGCGCTCGGGACCGAGGGCCCGGCGGTGGCGCTCTACACCGCGCCCGCCCAGGGCGGCTGGGTCGATCTCGCGCCGAGCCTGCCCGGCGACCTGCACGTGCTGGAGCTGGACGGCAAGATCGGCTGGTGCCTGAGCCGCACCGCCTGGCTGGCCGCCCCGGCCACCGTGCAGTTCGACCCGGAGTGGACCGGCCTGCAGGCGCTCTTCGGCGGCGAGGGCGGTTTCCTCACCCACGTCCTGGGCCAGGGCCCGCTGGTGCTGGCCGCCTGCGGCGCGCTGGAGGTGGTCACGCTCAAGGCGGGCGAGTTGATCACCATGGATCCCGGGCACGTGCTGGCCTACGCCGACACCGTGCAGGTCCGGCTGCGCGCGGCCACCCACAACGGCAGCCAGTCCATCCGCACCGGCGAGGGCCTGGTGTTCGACTTCGCCGGACCGGGCGAGGTGCTCGCGCAGAGCCGCGACCCACGTGGGCTGGCGAGCTGGTTGCGTGGTGCCGCAACGGTTTCCCGCGGTTGAGCCGGTTGTTCTGGCACTGACACCCAGGGCCGTGCTCCGGTAGCGTTGACCGGGTTCAGCGCGTGGCCGGGAGGATCTCGTGGCTTTAGGCACGGTCAAGTGGTTCAACGCGGAGAAGGGCTACGGCTTCATCGCCACCGACGGCGGGGCCGACGTCTTCGTGCACTACTCCGCGATCCAGATGGACGGCTACCGGTCCCTCAACGAGGGTGACCGGGTCGAGTTCGAGGTCAAAGCCGGGCGCGACGGACGCCAGCAGGCCGAAGAGGTACGCAAGGCTACCTAGTTCTGACCTAGCGGCTAGGCTGCGCCCTGTGTCGGAAGACCTCACCGGACGCCGTCTCGGCCATTACCGCATCGACGGAGTCATCGGCCACGGTGGCATGAGCACCATGTACCGGGCCACCGATGTGCGGCTCGGGCGCAAGGTCGCGCTCAAGGTGATCGCCGACCATCTGACCGTGGACGCGGAATTCCGCGAGCGGTTCGTGGACGAGGCGCGCAACACCTCGGCCATCGACCACTCGCACGTGGTGCCGCTGTACGACTTCGGCGAGACCGACGGCTTCCTCTACATCGCCATGCGCTTCGTCGACGGCGCCGACCTGGCCAGCCTGATCAAGGACGGCCCGATCGCGCCGGTGCGCGCGCTGACGTTGCTGCAGCAGGTCGCCGAGGCACTGGACAACCTGCACGGCAAGGGCCTGGTGCACCTGGACATCAAGCCGGCCAACGTGCTGGTCACCACCCGCGAGTCCTCCGGCGAGCACGTCTACCTGGCCGACTTCGGCCTGACCCGCCGCGGCGCCACCGGCCACCGGACCAGGGGCGGGGACTTCCTCGGCTCGCCGACCTACGCCGCGCCGGAGCACCTGCGCGGTGAGCCGGTCGACCCGCGCACCGACGCCTACTCGCTGGCCTGCGTGCTCTTCGCCTGCCTGACCGGCCGCCCGCCCTACCAGGGCAAGGTGCCCGAGGTGATCCAGGGCCACCTGGCCACCGAGGTGCCAGCGGTGACCGGGCTGGTCGTGCTGCCGCCGGCGATCGACGCGGTGGTGCGGCGCGGCATGTCCAAGGATCCGGCCAAGCGCTTCGCCAACTGCCGGGAACTGATCTCCGCCGCCCGTGGCGCGCTCGCCGCGGTGGCCCAGCAGAGCACCCCGCCGCAGGTCCGGGCCCCGGGCAGTGTTCCGCAGCAGGTCACGCCGACCGGCGCGCACCAGGCCCTGCGGCCGCCGACCGGGCCGGTCCCGGTGCAGCAGCAGCCCGTGCACCCGCCCACCGGGCCCAACCCGGTGCAGCCGCCGCCCGCCTACGCCATGCCGCAGCCGGGCTACCGGCCGCCTGGCCAGCCCGCCGAGCCGGTGCGGCTGCGCCCGCCGATGGCGGCGGGGCCGACCGCCTTCGGCAACAGCAGCTCCCGGGAGGTCGGCGGACGCTGGCTGATCCCGGTGCTGGCGGTGGCCGCGCTGATCGTGGTCGTCGTGGTGATCGTCCTCGCGGTGGCCTGAGCTGGGCGAACAGCCCGGCGGCTTGCACTCGCTCCGGTCGAGTGCTAAACACGAACTTGGCACTCGCCGACAGTGAGTGCCAGGTCGGGACGGTGAGGCCGTCGGCATCCCCACCACTGGGGCGCTGCCGTCAGGTCGTCCGTCGCGGGCACCGAGCCTGGCCGTGCACCCGTGTCATCCACTACCGGAGGACCACACCGCAATGGCCAAGATGATCGCGTTCGACGAGGACGCCCGCCGAGGACTCGAGCGCGGCATGAACACCCTCGCCGATGCCGTCAAGGTGACCCTCGGCCCCAAGGGCCGCAACGTCGTGCTCGAAAAGAAGTGGGGCGCGCCGACGATCACCAACGATGGTGTTTCCATCGCGAAGGAGATCGAGCTTGAGGACCCGTGGGAGAAGATCGGGGCCGAGCTGGTCAAGGAAGTAGCGAAGAAGACCGACGACGTCGCCGGTGACGGCACCACCACCGCCACCGTGCTCGCCCAGGCCCTGGTTCGCGAGGGCCTGCGCAACGTGGCGGCCGGCGCCAACCCGATGTCGCTCAAGCGCGGCATCGAGAAGGCCGTCGAGGCTGTCGCCGAGGCGCTGCTGAAGTCCGCCAAGGAGGTCGAGACCAAGGAGCAGATCGCGGCCACCGCGTCCATCTCCGCGGCCGACACCACCATCGGCGAGCTGATCGCCGAGGCCATGGACAAGGTCGGCAAGGAAGGTGTCATCACCGTCGAGGAGAGCAACACCCTCGGGCTCGAGCTTGAGCTGACCGAGGGCATGCGCTTCGACAAGGGCTACACCTCCGGCTACTTCGTCACCGACACCGAGCGTCAGGAAGCGGTCCTGGAGGACCCCTACATCCTGCTCTACGGCTCGAAGATCGCCTCGGTGAAGGACCTGCTCCCGCTGCTGGAGAAGGTCATGGGGACCGGCAAGCCGCTGGTCATCATCTCCGAGGACGTCGAGGGCGAGGCCCTGGCCACCCTGGTCGTCAACAAGATCCGCGGCACCTTCAAGTCCGTCGCCGTCAAGGCTCCGGGCTTCGGCGACCGCCGCAAGGCGATGCTGCAGGACATGGCCACCCTGACCGGCGGCCAGGTCATCAGCGAGGACGTCGGCCTCAAGCTCGACAACGCCGACATCTCGCTGCTGGGCAAGGCCCGCAAGGTGGTCGTCACCCGTGACGAGACCACCATCGTCGAGGGCGGCGGCGACGCCGACGCGATCCAGGGCCGGGTCAACCAGATCCGCGCCGAGATCGAGAAGAGCGACTCCGACTACGACCGCGAGAAGCTGCAGGAGCGCCTGGCCAAGCTGGCCGGCGGCGTTGCGGTCATCAAGGCGGGCGCGGCCACCGAGGTCGAGCTCAAGGAGCGCAAGCACCGCATCGAGGACGCCGTCCGCAACGCCAAGGCCGCCGTGGAAGAGGGCATCGTCGCCGGTGGCGGCGTCGCGCTGCTCCAGGCCGCCGAGACCGCCTTCGCGGGTCTTGGGCTTGAGGGCGACGAGGCGACCGGCGCGAACATCGTCAAGGTCGCGGTCGAGGCTCCGCTGAAGCAGATCGCCATCAACGCCGGCCTTGAGGGTGGCGTCGTGGTGGAGAAGGTCAAGGGCCTGAAGCCGGGCGAGGGTCTGGACGCCGCCACTGGCGAGTACAAGGACCTGATCAAGGCCGGCATCATCGACCCGGCCAAGGTCACCCGCTCCGCCCTGCAGAACGCCGCGTCCATCGCTGGTCTGTTCCTGACCACCGAGGCCGTCGTCGCCGAGAAGCCGGAAAAGAACGCCGCCGCTCCCGCCGCCCCCGGCGGCGGCGAGATGGACTTCTGATCCAGCCTCGCTGAACAACTGAACACAGACACACCAAGCAAGCCCCCGGTCCACCTGCACTGCGACCGGGGGCTTGCTCACGCCCAAACCCGAGTGTTGGCCGATCTCGTACACCGAGTTGGCCGTTCCGGACGCCGAGTTGGCCCAAGTCGTACGCCACGTTGGCCGTTGTGGGACGCCGTGCGAGCACTGCTCTTCGCCTTTGAGTTTCAACCCGAAGATCAAAAAAGGATGGCCTCGCCGGCCGGGCAGACCACCGGAGGGGTGGGGCAGATCAACACCCGGGTGAGCGGGTTGCGGGGCGGGGTTTGGGCTGCCGGGGCCTGATCCAGCGTGGCTCCGAGGGCTCGCGTGTTCTCCGTACGGCCTTCCGCCAGCCAACCACACCCCGATGAGCGGCCCCGGTCGCGTGGGGAGGCTAGGGCGGCGGATTGTGTTGCAGGGGCCGCTCGGTGAGGTGTGGTCTGCATGCTCCAGGCCGTACGGAGAACACGCGAGAACCCTCGTCGTGGGGTTTTCACCCCCAACCCCCCACCCCACCTCTTGCCTGGCGGCGTCGTTCCCCCGCCCGAGTGGTCTTCCCCCTCCGTGTGACCTCATGCACCTCCGTGCCATCCCCGCCCCGCCAGGATGAGCCCGTCGTGATCGTCTTCCAGAAGGAGCGCCTGTGCGGGGTCGTCGATTGCTTGCCACCTTCCTCACCGCCCTGCTCACCAGCCTCACCGTCCTGCTCGGCGCGGCGTCCCCAGCCCTCGCCGACGCGCCACTGGCCTGCGCGGGCACCTACCAGGGTGACAACCGGCTCGGCCCGGAAACCCTGCCCCGGGTAGCGGAACACCCGGTCGGCCGACTGGTCGCGGGCTACCAACGGTTCGGCAAGCTCGACTCGGCCGGCTTCCTCGCCAAGTACTGGGACACCGCAGCCACCAGCTGGAAATACCCGCCGCAGGACGGCTTCCTGCTCCGGTCCGACGGCACGCCCATCAAGCGGGTGCACCGGCTGCTCCCGGGTTACAAGCTGGACCGCTTTGGCAGTGAGGGCGGGCTGGCGCCGCGGGGTGCGCACTACAGCCAGCGGGCGTTGCCGCCGCAGAGCTTGTTCACCTTCGACGCCGCCTACCGGTGCAACTACCACACCTACCAGGTGCGCAAGGAGTTCCCGGTGTGGCAGGGGACCATCGCGCCCTGGTTCGAGCAGCGGGGGCGGGGCAGCCAGATCAAGCTGGATCGGACGTTGTTGCCGGGGGAGGGCCACCTCAACGTTGCCTGGCTGATCGCCAACGGCTACCTCGTTCGCAGCTGAACGGTCGATCCGCGGAAGGTCTAGACCACGTTAGGCTGTCCGGCATGACGTTGCTGGAGGTCATCGCGCTGGACGCCCGGGACGCCGAGGCCGCGCAGGCGGGTGGGGCCGATCGGCTGGAGCTGGTCTCCGGGATGGACGCCGGGGGGCTCACGCCCAGCGCGGCCACCGTGCGTTCGGTGCTCGCGGCCACCGATCTGCCGGTGCGGGTCATGCTGCGGGACGCCCCGGGATACGCGCCCGCGGATCTGGACCGGTTGCGCCGGGACGCGGCGGAACTGCGGGCGGCGGGGGCGACCGAGTTCGTGCTCGGGTTCCTCGACGCGGACGGCGCGGTGGATCTGGTGGCCTGTCAGGCGTTGCTCGGTGAGCTGGCCGGGGCGGCCTGGACCTTCCACCGGGCGCTGGACAACGCGGCCGACTCGGTGGCGGCCTGGGCCGTGGTGGCGGGGCTCGGCTGCGACACCGTGCTGGCCGCGGGCGCCCCTGCTGGCGTGACCGACGGGTTGCCGCTGCTGCGGGAGCTGGCCGACCGGCAGGCGGCCGACGGACTGGCCCTGCTGGTCGGCGGCGGGCTGAAGCAGCAGCATGTGCCGGAACTGCTGGCCGCGGGGGTCAGCCACTTCCACGTCGGCGGACCCGCCCGCGCCGGGGGCTGGGACAGTCCGGTGGACGCCACCGCGGTCGCCGGGTGGCGCGGCCTCGTCGACGGCTGAGCCGTCATCAGGACGACCGACGGCTGAGCCGTCATCAGGGACGACCGACGGCTGAGCCGTCACCCGAACCACCACCCGAACCACCACGTGCGCCCGTGGGACGAACCCTCGTCCCGCGGGCGCGCTGCTGTTCCGGGGCAATTGGGATGGTCTAGACCCTTGTTCGAGCCTGTTTCGGGCCATACCATCGCCTGCATCTCGTTGCTTTATGCGAAATGACCATTGCGCATTTTGCAACATCGCCAGGTGTGGAGGTCTTCATGACGATCAGACGGCTTGCGGCGGTGGCCGCGCTGGTCGGGCTGGCCACGGTCGGCTGTGCGCCGGTGCAGTCCGGTCCGACCGGCTCGGCGAAGGACACCAAGGACGGCACCCTGCGGGTCTGGCTCTTCGACGAGGTCAACCGGGCGCCCAAGGAAGCGGTGGTCAACGAGGCCATCAAGGAGTTCACCGCCTCCCACGCCGGTGTCACCGTCGACGTGCAGTACATCCAGGTCAACAGTAGGGCCGAACGCTTCAAGGCGGCCTTCAGCGACGCCAAGAGCGCCCCGGACGTGGCCGAGTTCGGCAACACCGACCTGGCCAACTACGTGGCCGCCGGTGGCTTCGCCGATCTCTCCGGTGACCTCGGCAGCTGGTCCGAGGCGGCCGATCTGGCGCCCAAGATCCTGGACACCGGCAAGGTCGAGGGCAAGACCTACGGCGTGCCCTGGTTCGTCGGCGTGCGGGCGCTCTACTACCGCACCGACGTCTTCACCGAGCTGGGCCTGCAACCGCCGAAGACCCTGGCCGAGCTGGCCCCGCTGGCCCGGCAGATCCGCAAGGCCAAGCCCGAGCTGTACGGCATCTCCGTCGGCGGCAAGTACACCTACGGCATGCTGCCCTTCGTCTGGTCCGCCGGCGGCGACCTGGCCAAGGCCGACGGCGGCAAGTTCTCCTCGGCCATGGACAGCGCGCAGAGCCGGGCCGGACTGGGCCGCTACGCCGAGCTGATCAGCGACGACATCTGCCCGCCCTCGGCGTGCGCGCCCAACGGCGGCGACGCCAGCGTGCAGGCCTTCGTCTCCGGCAAGGCCGCGATGACCATCGGCGGTGACTTCAACCGCAAGGCGGTGGAGGCCGGTGCGGTGAAGGGCAAGTTCGCCGTGGTCCCGCTGCCGGGGGAGACCGCCGGGTCGATCGCGCCCGCCTTCGCCGGCGGCAACCTGCTCGGCATCACCCGCTCCACCGAGCGGCGCACCCTGGCCAAGGACTTCCTGCAGCTGCTGGCCGGCAAGAAGTACCAGCGCCAGATGTACACCGCGATGGGCAACCTGCCGACCTTCACCGACGTGCAGCGCGAGGTCTCCGGCAACGATCAGTTCACCAAGCCGTTCATCGCCACCTTGGAGGCGGGCACCCGCTTCGTGCCGGTCACCGCGGCCTGGGCCAAGATCGACGCGCAGACCGTGCTGCCCAACATGATCCAGCAGGTGGTCACCAAGGCGAAGACCGTCGACGATGCCACCGCCGAGGCGGCCAAGCTGATGAACACGGCCTTCACTTCGTGAGCCAAGGCACCCTGACCCCGGTGACGGCAGCCGCCCCGCCACCGGGGGCCGCGGGGAAACCTGTGCGGCGCAAGGGAAAACGGGACGGCCGGGCCGCGATCGGCTACCTGCTGCCCACCCTGCTGGTACTGGGCGGGCTGCTCGGCTACCCGATCTACCAGCTGGTGCTGATCTCGCTGTTCGACTACGGCCAGGAACAGGCCAGCGGCGGGGCCGCGCTGGAGTTCCTCGGCCTGGGCAACTACCAGGCGCTGCTGGGTGATCCGCAGTTCTGGCAGGTGCTGCTGCAGACCGTGCTCTTCGCCGGGTTCTGCGTGGTGGCCACGCTGCTGGTCGGCGGGGCGCTGGCGCTGCTGGCCACCAGGGTCCGCGCGGTGCCGCGGATGATCCTGTTCCTGGCCGCGATCGGCGCCTGGTCCACCCCGGCGGTGGCCGGATCCACGGTCTGGCTGTTCCTCTTCGACACCGATTTCGGGCTGGTCAACGAGATCCTGACCGGTGTCGGCCTGGACGGGTTCGCCAGCTACTCCTGGACCTACGACAAGTACGTGGCCTTCGGCCTGGTCGCCGCCCAGGTGGTGTGGTGCTCGTTCCCGTTCGTCATGGTCACCCTCTACGCCGGGATCAAGGCGATCCCCGGTGAGGTGCTGGAGGCCGCGGCGCTGGACGGCGCGTCCACCGTGCGCACCATGACCAGCGTGATCCTGCCGTTGCTGCGGCCACTGCTGATCATCGTGACCATCCAGTCGATCATCTGGGACTTCAAGATCTTCACCCAGATCTACGTGATGACCGGCGGTGGCGGGGTGGCCGGGCAGAACCTGGTGCTCAACGTCTACGCCTACCAGAAAGCCTTCGCCGCCAGCGAATACGGCCTCGGCTCGGCGATCGGCGTGGTGATGACCGTGCTGCTGCTCGGCGTCATCGTGCTCTACCTGCGCGCGCTGCGCAGGAGCGGGGAGGAGCTGTGAAACGACCCGGCCGCACGGTGGCCGAGATCGTCACCGTGCTGATCGCGCTGGTGGTGGCCTTCCCGCTGTACTGGATGGTGCTCTCCGCGCTCAAACCCACCAGTGAGGTGCTCTCCACCTCGCCGCGCCCGTGGACCTTCGCGCCCAGCCTGGAGAGCTTCACCAAGGTCCTCACCGTGGAGAACTTCGGCCGCTACTTCCTCAACAGCGTGGTGGTCGCGCTGGTGGTGGTGACCGTGGCGCTGCTGTGCTCCTTCCTGGCCGCGACCGCGCTGACCCGCTTCCGCTTCAAGGGCCGCACCACGCTGCTGGTGATGCTGCTGGTGGCGCAGCTGGTGCCGGTGGAGGCGCTGACCGTGCCGCTGTTCTTCCTGATGCGCCAGGTCGGCGACGTGGCCCCAGCCTTCGGCCTCAACCACCTCGGCTCGCTGATGCTGGTGCACCTGGCCTTCGGCCTGCCGTTCGCGATCTGGATGCTGCGTGGTTTCGTGGCCGCGGTGCCGGTGGAGCTGGAGGAGGCGGCCACCCTGGACGGGGCCAGCCGGTTCCGGTTCACCTGGCAGGTGCTTTTTCCTTTGGTGGCACCGGGTCTGGTGGCCACCAGCGTGCTGTCGTTCATCCACGCCTGGAACGACTTCCTCTTCGCCAAGACCTTCATCATCTCCGCCGAGGAGAACCAGACGCTGCCGCTGGCCATCCTCACCTTCTTCAAGCCGGATCAGAACGACTGGGGCGCGATCATGGCGGGCTCCACCCTGATGACCATCCCAGTGCTGATCTTCTTCATCTTCGTGCAACGACGGCTCGTCTCCGGCCTGGCCGGAGCGGTGAAGGGATGAGTGTGACCCCGTCCTTCGACGTGCTGCTGCCCCGACCGCACGAGTCCACCCGCGCCCCCGGCGAGTTCGAGCTACGCCCCGGCGCCGCGATCCGGGCCGACCCGGCACTGGCCGCCGCCGCGAACTGGCTGCGGCACAACCTGGGCGCGGCAACGGGTTTCCCGCTTGATTCCGCCGATGTGGACGGTCCGGAGATCCGGTTCGGCCTGGACGAGCGGCTCGGCGCGGAGGAATACACCCTCGACATCACCGAGAAGGCGGTGGACGTGCACACCGGCGCGCTGCCCGGCGCCCGGCACGCCGCGCAGACCCTGCGCCAGCTCTTCGGCCCGGCCGCGTTCCGCCGCTCCACTGTCCACAGTGGAGCGTGGTTGCTGCCCAACGGTCAGCTGCGGGACCGGCCCCGGTTTGGCTGGCGCGGCTGTTTACTCGACGTGGCAAGGCATTTCCTGCCCAAGGACGGGGTGCTGCGCTTCCTCGACCTGCTCGCCGCGCACAAGTTCTCCGTGCTGCACCTGCATCTCACCGATGACCAGGGCTGGCGGATGGAGATCGAGCGCTACCCGCGGCTGACCGAGGTCGGCGGCTGGCGGGAGCGTTCCGGCGTCGGGCCGTGGCAGCGCGGCAACTACGACGCCCGCCCGCACGGCGGTTTCTACACCAAGGACGACCTGCGCGAGATCGTCGGCTACGCGGCCGGACTCGGCATCACGGTGGTGCCGGAGATCGACGTGCCCGGCCACACCCAGGCGGCCATCGCGGCCTACCCGGAGCTGGGCAACCTGGACCAGCCGATCGGGGTGTGGACCCGGTGGGGCATCAACGACAACGTGCTCAACGTCCGCGACGAGACGGTCCAGTTCTTCCGGAACGTGCTCGACGAGGTGATCGAGGTCTTCCCGGCCGAAGTGATCGGCATCGGCGGCGACGAGGTGCCGCTGGTGCAGTGGCGGCGCAGCCCCGAGGCGCAGCGCCGGATCGCCGAACTGGGCCTGGCCGATGAGGCAGGCCTGCACGGCTGGTTCCTGCGTCAGCTCGCCGAGCACCTGGCCGGCCATGGCCGCAAGGCGTTCGGCTGGGACGAGATCACCGAGGTCGGCGAGGTGCCGACCGGTCTGGTGGTGGCCTCCTGGCGCGGCGAACAAGCCGGCGCCACGGCGGCCAAGGCCGGGCACGACGTGGTGATGTGCCCGGAACAGAAGGTGTACCTGGACCATCGGCAGTCCGATCATCCGGAGGAGCCGATCCCGGTCGGGTTCGTCCGCACGGTCACCGATGTCTACGGCTACGAGCCGGTCCCGGCCGGGCTGGACCCGGACGCGGCCGCGCACGTGCTGGGCGCGCAGGCCCAGTTGTGGACCGAGCACCTGGACTCGCCCCGGCGGCTGGACTACGCGGCCTTCCCCAGGCTGGCCGCGTTCGCCGAGGTGGTGTGGAGCCCCGAGGCCCGCGACGAACCGGGGTTCCTGCGCCGCCTCACCGAGCACCACCTGCCCAGGCTGGACGCGCTGGGGGTGGAGTACCGACCCCTCGACGGCCCTCGACCCTGGCAGCGCCGGCCCGATGTGCAGGGCTGGCCGAGGTGATCAGGCGGCGGTCTCTTCGGGCATGACGATCCAGCAGATGAGGTAGATGACGGCGCCGGTGCCGAAGCCCAGCAGGGTGGCGGCCACCAGCACGATGCGGATGATCGCCGCGTCGATGCCCAGCAGCTTGCCGATACCGCCGCACACACCGGCGAGCATCTTGTCGGTCCGGCTCCGGCGCAGCTTCTTCACGGGCTGTCCCGTCTCGCGGTAAGTCGTGTTGTCGAACATGACTCAAGGTTCGCCCGCCCGGCGTTCCGGCGGATCAGGGAGACCCCCGAGCCCGCCCCGGAACCGGCCCGGATGCGGTCAGGGGCTAGCGTCGTGAAATGCGCGGACCCCTGACCGCCGCCCTCGCGGCCGCCACCCTGGTCCTGACCGCTTGCGGCAGCGACGCGGCGCCCCCGCCCGGTTCGACCTCCGCGCAGCCGACCAGCTCCGCCGCGGCCGCCGCCCCACCGCCGCGCGCCTTCACCGTCGCGGCCACCGGCGACGTGCTGATCCACCCGGCGCTGACCGCCCAGGCCACCACCGACGGCAACGGCAGCCGCGACTACACCAAGCTGTTCGAGGGCGTGAAAACCGCGATCAGCGGCGCCGACCTCGCCATCTGCCACCTGGAAGTCCCCATCGCCGCCCCCGGCGGCCCGTTCAAGGGCTACCCCGACTTCAACGCTCCGCCCGAGGTGGTCACCGCGCTGAAGACCACCGGCTACGACACCTGCTCCACCGCCTCCAACCACACCCTGGACCAGGGCCCCGACGGCGTGAAACGCACCCTGGACGCCCTGGACGCGGCAGGCCTGAAGCACACCGGCTCGGCCCGCACCGCCCCCGAGGCGGCCAAACCGGTGATCTACGAGGCCAACGGCGTCAAGGTCGGCCACATCTCGCACACCTTCGGCTTCAACGGCCGCAAACTCCCGGCCGACAAACCCTGGCTGTCCAACCAGATCTCCGCCGAAGCGGTCCTCAAAGCGGCCCGCGCCACCAAGGCGGCAGGCGCCGAGGTCGTCCTGGCCAGCCTGCACTGGGGCACCGAGTACCGCCACGACCCCACTAATGAGCAGAAACAACTGGCCGCCAAACTCCTGGACGACCCGGCCATCGACCTGATCATCGGCCACCACGCGCACGTCGTGCAGCCCATCGCCAAGGTCGCGGGCAAGTGGGTCGCCTACGGCCTGGGCAACCACATCGCCAAGCACGAGGAACCCCGCGGCGTCACCGAGGAAGGCGTGCTGGCCCGCTTCCGCTTCGCCGAGTCCAACGGCGCCTGGCAGGTCACCGCCGACTACCTGCCGACCCTGGTCGACCTGGGCCCGCCGATCCGGCTGCGCACGCTGAAACCGGGGGAGAACGAGGCGGCCAAGCGGATCGACCGCATTGTGCGCAGCGCGGGCGTCACGCCGGCCGACCTGCCGGTGGGAAGCTAGCCCCGGCGTAGGTGCGGAACAGGATCGGCGGCGTCCCGCCGGCCTCCCCCTCGCGCAGCGCCGTCCAGCACCGGGCGAACAGCTCGCGGGCCTGCGCGCCTGGCCACGGGCGGGGCAGCAATTCCGGTGGCAGCAACGGATCCGGCTCCAGCACCCTGGTGAGTTCGGCCGCCAGTTCGATCGCGATGACCAGGAGTTCGTCCGGGGAGAGCGCGGTGGTTCCGGTGAGCCGGGCCAGCCGGGGCTCGGCGATCCGGCTGAGTGCGCGGTAGCCCTCCGCGATCTCCTGTCGCGGCCAGAGGGCGGCGGCGAGTTCGACCGGATCGCTGATCTCGCCGCGGCGCAGGTCGGTCGTGGTGCACAGGGTCAGCGAGTCCGGCACGCCGAGTTCAGCCGCCGCCGCCAGCAGGTAGGGCTCCCAGGCGTTGGCACAGACGTACAGCCCGCCCTGCAGGGGTGCGCCGCCGAGGCGGAGCAGCTGTTCGCGCAGCGCGTCCCTGGCCGGGCGGGCCGATTCGGGCACCGCGAAGGCGGCCAGGTGCCAGCGCCCGTCCCAGGGTTCGAGGCCGGCGTCCTGGCGGTAGGCCAGTCGCAGGAAGTCGAGTTCGGGGGCGAGTTCGCGCAGGGTGTCCGCGCCGGCGTGCAGCACGGCCTTGCGGCCGCGGCCCTGGTGGGTGAAGCGGCCCTCGCCCACCAGGCGTTTCACGCACAGCCGGACCTGCTGCTCGGTCATCCCGAACAGCTCCGCCACCCGGTACAGCTCATCGGCGTCAACCGTGCCGTCCACCCGGATCAGCGCGTGCACCAGCAGCCTGGTGGTCACCTGCATGCCGGTAAAACTATCACATTCACAACGGTCGTATCGCAGGTGATAGTTTTTGCCCATGGGTGTCAAAGTGCTGATCACGGTCCTGGTCGTGGCCCTGGGCCTGGGCGGGCTGCTGCTGTGGCAGCACTCCTACGACCTGCACGAGCAGCAGGTCACGATCGAGCAAGACGGCCACCGGTTGCACGGCGTGCTGGCCACTCCGAGGGACGGCCGGCCGCGGCACGGCCTGGTGGTGCACCTGCACGGCGACGGCCCGGTCGAGGCCACCCACGACGGTGACTACCGGCCGATCTGGGAGGCCAACGCCAAGGCCGGCTACGCCACCCTGTCCTGGCACAAACCCGGCGTGGCCGGCGCGCCCGGCAACTGGCTGGACCAGTCCATGGCCGACCGGGCCGCCGAAGCCCTAGCCGCCATCGCCTGGGCCCGAGCCCGCCCGGACATCGACGGCGACCGGATCGGCCTGTGGGGCGCCAGCCAGGCGGGCTGGGTGCTGCCGAAGATCGCCGCCCAGACCCGGCCGCGCTTCGTGCTGGCCGTCTCACCCGCGATCAACTGGCTCCAGCAGGGCCGCCACCACCTGCTCGCCACCCTGCGCGCCGAGGGCGCCACCGAGGCCAGGATCAAAGCCGAGGTCGCCCGGAGCGACGCCATCCGGACCCTGCTGGCCAGGCAGGCAAGCTATGCGGAATATGCCAAAGCGATGGGCGAGGACCCGAACACCCTGACCCCGGACCACTGGCGCTTCATCACCAGGAACCACACCGCCGACGCCACCCCGGACCTCCCCGCCCTGCGCGGCATCCCGGTCCTGCTCACCCTGGCCGGCCACGACCGCAACGTGGACACCGCGGACACCGAACGCGCCTACCGGGCCGCCCTGTCCGAAGCCGGCGCCCTCACCGTCCGGCACTACCCCGACGCGGCCCACTCCCTGGTCAAGGACAGCATCGAGCGCTCAGACGTCCAACTCACCCTCACCGCCCTGTTCGCCCCGCGCGCCCTGTTCGCCCCTGGCTTCCTGACCGACCAGCAGCGGTTCTTACGCAACCTCGGCTAAGCCGCCTCCGCTCCCCGCTTCCGCAACAGGTCCACCAGCGTCAGCCCGGTGTCCTCGCCGACCAGCGTCTTGGTCAGTTCCGCCCGCGCGGCAAGATCCAGCGGGCCCAACCCCTCGCCAAAGTAGGCGTGCGCGATCCGGTCCAGTCCGGCCCCGAGCAACGGCGCGGCCGTGCGCAGGGTGGCGTCCAGGGTGACGCTTGAGGTCGAGCCACCATGCAGCACGATGTTGCGCGCCCGGTAGAGCCGTCGGAGCGTGATCCGCACTACCGCCGCCAGTTCCCCGACCACCCGCTTCGGCTCGGCCACACACGCCGCCAACCGCTGCGCCGCGACCCGATCGCCGTGCCGCGTGCGCCCGTGGAAACGCAGGTTGGTCACGCCGTTCCTGGTGATCTCGTCGAACAAGACCAGGGCCTGCGCCCTGCTGGTGGTGCAGACGTCCCGGCGCTGGGACAACTCGTCCAGCTCGTCCTTGCGGCCATGCCTGCGCACCAGGGTGGTCAGCTCCGCGCGTGGCCAGGAGCAGGCCACGATCGCGGCGAGGCGGTCCGCGGCCACGGCCTTGCCGCTGCGTTCACCCACGGGGATGGGGTCGCCAGGATGGCAGAGCAGCGACTCGATCGCCGCCCACGCCCCGGCCAGCGCGGTGCCGGGGGCACCGGTCTGGTTCACCGGCGAGGCCAGTTCCAGAGCGTCGTCGACGGGGTTGCGTGGCCGCGCGACGTCGTAGAGCTGACCCTGGTGCGCGAGCGAGAGCACATCCGCATGCCGGGCCGGGCCGACCAGGGGAAGGGGCTCGGGATGGCCGCTGACCCACAGCGTCGGGTAGGCGGTGACCTGGCCCCGGTACCGGCGGGAGAAGAGTGAGCGCGCGACAATGCGTTCGAACAGCTGCCGCGCCTTGTCTGCGGCGCCGTGGTGATCTTGTGCGGAGATCCGGTAGAGGAAACCGCCCTGCGCTCGAATCCCGCTCGTGGAATGCCCTTCACGCTTGAGCCAGTTGATGACCTCTGAATTATTCAGCCAGTCAGGGGTATTTTCTGCGCTCGACCGGTTTGGCATTGAGTTGAGCAGCAACAGAACATGAAAGTTTCGTGGCGGGATGCGAGCAAGTCCGGCCGCGCTGGCAATAATCGCCTCTGTGTGGGTATTTTTCGAACGCAACCCGGACAACCATTGGGTGGCCAGGAACTGCGCGGTGTAGCCGAGGTCGAGCAGATGCGCGGAGAGTGTGCGGGCCAGGCGCTCGGGCTTCACCTGGGCGCCCTCGGCCACCCGGTCGGCCCATCGGTCCAGGTAGCCGTCGCGCGCGTGATCGATCAGCTCCCGCAGCCGCCGGTGCCCCGGACTGGGGTCGGTCAGGGTGTCCGAGTCGAGCAGCTGGACCATCTCCCGGCGCAGTGCCTTGTCGCCCATGCCGAGGTCCGGTCCGAGCAGGCGGGCGAGCTGATGTCGCTGCCAATCAATGGCACTGCCGGAAATGACCTTCCGGGACTGCCAGGTCGCTGATTCCCACAGCTCCTCCAGTGTCAAGATCGATCCGATGTCCCACAGTCTTCTGGTCCACAGCACGCCATCGACTTGGCAGAAGTCGGTGAGGCGGGCGAGCACGTGCTGGGCGTATTCGGGGTTTGCCGGTTGCACGGGATTGAGGTTAGCGGGTATAGTGAGCATCACCCACGGGGGGTCCTCGCCGAAAGGCCAGGCCCCCCGGTTTTTTTATGGGTTCACCAAAGCTGATGCCGGGCTGTTGCGTGCCTGGCTGTCAACAAGCAACCATCTGTGCGCTGAAGTGGTTAGTGATTGCCAGTCCCTGCCAGTGCTGGAGGTCATCATGCGCACAGCCCTGCTCGCCCTAGCCGCCGTGCTCGCCCTCATCCCGGCCGCCCCCGCCCACGCGGCCACCGCCGCCCCACCCACCGCGGCCCAGCTCAAGGCCGCCGTGGCCGCCTGCACCAAGCAGGTCTCCAACGGCAAGTACGCCCACGACGCAGGCGGCGCCCGCACCGTCCCGGTCTGCGCCACCCGCACCGCCGTGCACTGGCGGGCCGATCTGGACATCGACTGCGACGGGCAGCGCACCGCCAAGTGCAACCCCAGCACCGATCCCTACTGGCAGAACGCCACCGCGTTCCCCCAGTCCGACGGCAAGCCGCTCAACGCCGAGACGTTGCCCTTCATCGTGTTGCCGCTGGCCAGCTCGACCTGGAACTACCGCAACTCCGGCATCACCGGCGGCACGGTCGCGGCCGCGGTGTACCGGGACAAGGTGGTCTACGGGGTGGTGGGGGACCTCGGGCCGAGCGCGATCATCGGTGAGGCCTCCTACCGGATGGCGCAGTTGCTGGGCATCAACCCGCATCCGAGCACCGGGGGAGTCAGCGGGGCCGTGGTCGACTTCGTGGTCTTCCCCGGGGTCAAGTCGGTGCCGATCCAGAACAACGCGACCGCGGTCCGCCTTGGTCAGCAGGCCGCGGCCGCGCTGGTCAGCTGATCTCCGGTAGTGCCGGGCCGAGCAGGTCGTCCGCGTCCACGATCTTGTACGCGTAGCCCTGCTCGGCCAGGAACCGCTGGCGGTGGGCGGCGTAGTCGGTGTCCAGGCTGTCCCTGGCCACCACCGAGTAGAAGTGCGCCTGACGGCCGTCGCCCTTGGGGCGCAACAACCTGCCCAGGCGCTGGGCCTCTTCCTGGCGGGAGCCGAAGGTGCCGGAGACCTGCACCGCGACCGACGCTTCCGGCAGGTCGATGGAGAAGTTGGCCACCTTGGAGACCACCAGGGTCCTGACCTCGCCGCGGCGGAAGGCGTCGAAGAGGGCCTCGCGCTCCTTGTTGCGGGTGGAGCCCTGGATGACGGGGGCGTTGAGCGCCTCGCCCAGTTCGTCGAGCTGGTCCAGGTAGGCGCCGATGACCAGGGTCGGTTCGTCCGGGTGGCGGTCCAGGATGGCGCGGACCACCGGGGCCTTGGTGCGGGCGGTGGAGCACATCTTGTAGCGCTCCTCCGGCTCGGCGGTGGCGTACTGCAGGCGCTCGTTCTCGGTCATGGTGACCCGGACCTCGATGCACTCCGCGGGCGCGATCCAGCCCTGGGCCTCGATGTCCCGCCACGGCGCGTCGTAGCGCTTCGGGCCGATCAGCGAGAACACATCGCCCTCCCGGCCGTCCTCGCGCACCAGGGTGGCGGTCAGGCCGAGTCGGCGGCGGGACTGCAGGTCCGCGGTCATCCGGAACACCGGGGCGGGCAGCAGGTGCACCTCGTCGTAGACGATCAGGCCCCAGTCCCTGGAGTCGAACAGCTCCAGGTGCCGGTACTCGCCCTTGGTCTTGCGGGTGATCACCTGGTACGTGGCGATGGTGACCGGGCGGATCTCCTTGCGCTCGCCCGAGTACTCGCCGATCTCGTCCTCGGTCAGCGAGGTGCGCGCGACCAGCTCCCGCTTCCACTGCCTGCCCGCGACCGTATTGGTCACCAGGATCAGCGTGGTCGCCTGCGCCTCGGCCATCGCGGCCGCGCCGACCAGCGTCTTGCCCGCGCCACACGGAAGCACGATCACGCCGGAGCCACCGGCCCAGAACGCCTGCGCGGCGTGCCGCTGGTAGTCGCGCAGTGTCCAGCCGTCCTCGGCCAGTGCGATCGGGTGCGCCTCGCCGTCGACGTAACCGGCCAGGTCCTCGGCCGGCCAGCCCGCCTTGAGCAGCAGCTGCTTGAGGTGGCCGCGCTCGCTGGGGTGCACCACCACGGTGTCCGGGTCCAGCCGGTCGCCCAGCATCGGGGCGATCTTCTTGTTGCGCATGACCTCCTCGAGCACCGCCCGGTCCACCGTGGACATGACCAGGCCGTGCGCGGGGTGGTTGGTCAGCTGCAGCCTGCCGAAGCGGCCCATGGTGTCCACCACGTCCACCAGCAGCGGCTGCGGCACCGAGTAGCGCGAGTAGCGGACCAGCGCGTCCACCACCTGCTCGGCGTCGTGCCCGGCCGCGCGCGCGTTCCACAGCGCCAGCGGGGTCACGCGGTAGGTGTGCACGTGCTCGGGGGCGCGCTCCAGCTCGGCGAAGGGCGCGATCGCGATGCGTGCCTCGTCGGCCAGCTCGTGGTCGACCTCGAGCAGCAGGGTCTTGTCGGACTGGACGATGAGGGGTCCGTCGGTCACGGGGTATCGGGCTCCTGGGCCTCGGCGGAGGGCGGGTGTGCCTTACCAGGGTAGTGACCCCGGTGCCCAGGTGTGTTCTGGCTGGTCCAGCAGGGAAGTGGATCAGAGAAGTTCTGATACTTCCTCGCGTTCGGCGGTAGTGGTATAGGGCGCGGGTGTGCTGGAATGCTCGCCGTTCGTAGCCAGAACATCACTGGGTATCTGAACCGCACTTCCAACCATGCAACTTCCCTCCATGGAGGAAGGACCCCCGATGCTTCGCCAGATCCCGCGACGGCGCGTAGTCGCCGCCGGTGTCGTGACCGTGGTCGCCACCCTGCTCACCGGATGTACCGGCGGCTCGAGTGGCGGAGCGAATCAGCCGGTCACCGGGCTACGACTGATGGCTCCGGCCAAGGCAGGCGGCGGCTGGCACCAGTCCGCGCAGGCCATGCAGGACACCCTGCTCAAGGAGAAGCTGGCCACCGGCGCCCAGGTGTTCAACGTGGAGGGCGCGGGCGGTGTCACCGGCCTCAAGCAGCTGGCCGGGGAGAAGGACGACAAGCTGCTGATGGTCATGGGCCAGGTCATGGTCGGCGGCATCCTCAACGCCAAGTCCGACAAGACGCTCAAGGACACCACCCCGATCGCCAAGCTCACCGGCGAGGCGCTGGTCATCGTGATCCCGTCCAGCCAGCCCGAGGTCAACCTTGAGCAGTTCCTGACCGCCTGGAAGCAGAACCCCAAGGGCACCGTGATCACCGGTGGCTCGGCGGGCGGCGCGGACCAGATCCTGGCCGGACTGGTCGCCGACGAGGTCGGCATCGACCCCGGTCAGGTGAACTACGTGGCCAACTCCGGCGGTGGCGAGGCGGTGGCCAAGCTGCTCTCCGGCGAGGTCAAGGCCGGCATCTCCGGTGTCTCGGAGTTCTCCGAGCACGTCAAGTCCGGCAAACTGCGCGCGATCGCGGTCAGCGGGGACAAGCGCTCCACCCTGCTGCCGGACGCCAAGACGCTGCGTGAGCAGGGCGTGCCGATCTCCTACCTGAACTGGCGTGGCGTGGTCGCCCGTCCTGGGCTGTCCGACAGCGCCAAGCAGACCCTGGTGGACATGGTCACCAAGATGCGTGACAGCGCGGCGTGGAAGCAGACGCTCAAGGCCAAGGACTGGGAGGACGCCTGGTCCACCGGCGCGGACTTCGTGAAGTTCATCGAAGAGGACGAGGCGCGGGTCAAGAAGATGCTCGCCGAGATCGGCGCGGTGAAGTGACCGCTGGCACTGACGAAAGCCCGGCGCTCGGCCGTCCCGGATCCCGGGGCGGCCGAGCCCGCGTCAGCGGCGAGCTGCTGCTGACCGCGCTGCTCGGCGGGCTCGGGGTGTACGTGCTGATCGAGACCCCGACGATCATGGTGCCGCCTGCCGCCGCGGTGGCCGGGCCACGGCTGTTCCCCTACCTCATCGGCGGGCTGCTGCTCGGCGTCGCGGTGCTGCTGACCGTGCAGGTGCTGCGCGGCCAGCAGGCCCCGCCCGAGGAGGGCGAGGACATCGACCTCAGCCAGCGCAGCGACAAGCGCGCGGTGCTGCTGCTGGTCGGCCTGTTCGCCGGGCACGCGGTGCTGATCGAGCCGATCGGCTGGCCGCTGGCCGCCGCGCTGCTCTTCGCGGGCACCGCGGTCATCCTGGGCGCCCGCCGCTGGTGGGTGATCGTGGTCAGCGCGCTGGGCCTGGCGCTGGCGCTGTGGGCGATCTTCGTCTTCGGACTTGGCGCCTACCTGCCGGGCGGGCCGTTGCAGGGACTGATCGGGTGAGCGCGCTGATCCAGGGGTTCGAGAGCGCGCTGGCGCTGGAGAACCTGCTCTTCGCCCTGCTCGGGGTGCTGCTGGGCACCCTGGTCGGGGTGCTGCCGGGGATCGGTCCGGCGATGACGGTGGCGCTGCTGCTGCCGATCACCTACCTGGTCCCGCCGGCCGGCGCGCTGATCATGTTCGCCGGGATCTACTACGGCGGCATGTACGGCGGGTCGACCACCTCGATCCTGCTCAACACCCCCGGTGAGTCCGCCTCCATCATCACCGCGCTGGAGGGCAACAAGATGGCCAGGGCGGGGCGGGGCGCGCAGGCGCTGGCCACCGCAGCCATCGGCTCCTTCGTCGCGGGCACCATCGGCACCCTGCTGCTGTCCCTGCTGGCCCCGCAGATCGCCGAGTGGGCGATCAAGCTGACCTCGGCGGACTACTTCGCGCTGACCGTGCTGGCCTTCTGCACCGTCTCGGCCATGCTCGGCGCCTCCCCGCTGCGCGGCGTCGGCTCGCTGGCGCTTGGCCTGTTCCTCGGGCTGATCGGCACCGAATCGCTGACCGGGCAGAGCCGGTTCGACTTCGGCGTGGACGAGCTGGGCCGCGGTGTGCCGGTGGTGGTCGCCGCGGTTGGCCTGTTCGCCGTCGGCGAGGCGCTCTACGTGGCCTCCCGGATGCGGCACGGGGTGCCCGAGGTGATCCCGGTGAACAAGGTGTGGTGGCTGCCCAAGGAGGACTTCAAGCGGTCCTGGTGGCCCTGGCTGCGCGGCACCGCGATCGGCTTCCCGATCGGCGCGGTCCCGGCCGGCGGCGCCGATGTCACCACCTTCCTCTCCTACGCGGTGGAGAAGAAGCTGGCCAAGAGGCCGGAGGAGTTCGGCAAGGGCGCGATCGAGGGCGTGGCCGGACCGGAGGCGGCCAACAACGCGGCCGCGGCCGGGGTGCTGGTCCCGCTGCTCACCCTTGGCCTGCCCACCTCGGCCACCGCGGCGATCATGCTGGCCGCCTTCACCAGCTACAACATCCAGCCCGGTCCGCTGCTGTTCGAGACCGAGCCGGTGCTGGTGTGGACGCTGATCGCCTCGCTGTACGTGGGCAACGTGATGCTGCTGGTGCTCAACCTGCCGCTGGCCGGGCTGTGGGTGAAGATCTTGCGAGTTCCGCGGCCGTACCTGTACGCGGGCATCCTGCTGTGCGCCTCGCTGGGCGCCTACGCGGCCAGCAGCGCCTGGCAGGGCCTGATCGTGCTCGCCGGGATCGGCCTGCTCGGTTTTGTCATGCGGCGCTACGGCTGGCCGGTCGCGCCCGCGGTGCTCGGACTGATCCTGGGCCCGGTGGCCGAGACCAATCTGCGCAAGGCGTTGCAGATCAGCCAGGGTGACCTCGGCGCGCTGGTGCACACCCCGTTCTCCATCGTGGTGCTCGGCGCGGCGGTGCTCGCGGTCGGCCTGCCGCTGGTGCTGCGGGCCAGGGCGACGCTCAAGAGCCGGTCGAGTCCGGCTGAATCCCCATCGAGATATTGAAAGTTGGTTCTTTTCCAACGTCCTGTCGCGCTATCGCTGTTTGTGGTTGGTTGCTCGCCATGCGTGTTCAACGAGGAACGATGGCCGCGAGCGCGGCACTGCTCGCCGCTGGACTCATCGCGGGCTGTGGTGGCGCGGGCGCCGCCGGGCCAGGGGCGCCGGTGGAGCAGCTGCGCCTGATGGTGCCCGCCAAGGCGGGTGGCGGCTGGCACCAGACCGCCGAGGCCGTGCGCAACGTGCTGCAACGGGACAACCTGGCCACCGGCACCGAGGTGTTCAACGTGGCCGGGGCCAACGGCATCACCGGGCTGAACCAGCTCACCGGCGAGCGCAACGACAAGGTGCTCATGGTGATGGGCAAGGTCATGGTCGCCAGCGTGATCAACTCGAAGTCGGCCAAGACGCTCAAGCACACCACCCCGCTGGCCCGGCTCACCAGCGAGAGCATGGCGCTGGTGGTGCCCGCCAAGTCGCCGTACACCAACCTGCAGGAGTTCCTGACCGGCTGGAAGCAGGACAGCAAGGGCACCGTGGTCACCGGCGGCGTGGTGGCCGATGTGGACCACATCCTGGCCGGGCTGGTCGCGGATGAGGTCGGCATCGACCCCAAGATGGTCAACTTCCTGCCGAACCAGGGCGGCGGCGGCGAGTCGGTGGCCAAGCTGCTCTCCGGCGAGGCGAAGGCGGGCATCCCCGGCGTCTCCGAGTACGCCGAACAGGTGAAGGCCGGGAACCTGCGCGCGCTCGCGGTCTCCGGTGAACGGCGGTCCAAGCTGCTGCCCGACGTGAAAACGTTGAAGGAGCAGGGGGTGCCGATCGCCTACGTCAACTGGCGCGGGATCGTGGGCACCCCGGACCTCGCCGACGGCTCCCGGCAGGATCTGGTCGCCATGCTGACCCGGCTCAAGGACAGCTCGGGCTGGCAGCAGATGTTGCGGGACAAGGACTGGGAAGACGCTTTCCTGGCCGGTCCCGAGTTCGACACCTACATCGAGGCGGAGAGCGCCGCCGCGAAGAAGGTGCTCACCGAAATCGGGCTGGTCTGACCAGCACTCCTTGAGGCAGAGGCAGGGCATTGAGCACGTTCGACTACGTCATACAGGGGTTCGCCGCCGCGGTCACCCCGGAGAACCTGCTCTTCGCCCTGCTCGGGGTGCTGCTGGGCACCCTGGTCGGGGTGTTGCCGGGCATCGGACCCGCGATGACCGTCGCCCTGCTGCTGCCGATCACCTACTCGGTGCCGCCCGCGGCCGCGCTGATCCTGTTCGCCGGGGTGCTCTACGGCGGGATGTACGGCGGGTCCACCACGTCCATCCTGCTCAACACCCCTGGCGAATCAGCGTCGGTGATCACCGCGCTGGAGGGCAACAAGATGGCCAGGGCGGGGCGCGGGGCGCAGGCGCTGGCCACCGCCGCCATCGGCTCCTTCGTGGCGGGCACCATCGGCACCGTGCTGCTGGCCCTGCTCGCCCCGCAGGTCGCCGACTGGGCGGTGCACCTGACCTCCGCGGACTACTTCGCGCTGACCATGCTCGCCTTCTGCACGGTGGCCACCATGCTCGGCGGCAGCGCGGTCCGCGGCTTCGCCGCGCTGGCCCTTGGCCTGGCCCTCGGGCTGGTGGGCCTGGACCCGATGTCCAGCCAGGAACGCTTCACCATGGGCGTGGGCGAGCTGGCCAACGGGGTCGACCTGGTGATCGCCGCGGTTGGCCTGTTCGCCGTCGGGGAGGCCCTCTACACCGCCTCCAGGCTGCGCCACGGCACCCCGGAGGTGATTCCGGTCAACCGGGTCTGGTGGCTGCCCAAGGAGGACCTCAAGCGCTCCTGGAAGCCCTGGCTGCGCGGGGCGGCCCTGGGCTTCCCGCTCGGCGCGGTGCCCGCGGGCGGCCCGGTGATCTCCACCTTCCTCTCCTACGCGGTGGAGAAGAAGCTGACCAAGCACCCGGAGGAGTTCGGCAAGGGTGCGATCGAGGGCGTGGCCGGGCCGGAGGCGGCGAACAACGCGGGCGCCGCGGGCATGCTGGTGCCGCTGCTCACCCTGGGTCTGCCCACCTCGGCCACCGCGGCGGTGATGCTGGCCGCCTTCGGCAGTTACAGCATCGAACCCGGTCCGCTGCTGTTCCAGACCCAGCCGCTGCTGGTCTGGACGTTGATCGCCTCGCTGTATCTGGGCAATGTGATGTTGCTTGTCTTAAATCTGCCGCTTGTTGGCATCTGGGTGAAAATTCTGCGGATTCCGCGTCCATATCTTTATGCGGGCATCCTGGTCTGCGCCTCGCTCGGGGCGTACGCGGGCAGTCAGCAGTACTCGGGTCTGCTGGTGCTGCTGGCCCTGGGCGTGGCCGGACTGGCCATGCGCCGTTACGGCTGGCCGGTGCTGCCCGCCATCCTGGGCCTGGTGCTCGGCCCGATCGCGGAGGAGAACCTGCGCAAGGCGCTGCAGGTCAGCCAGGGCGATCCGGGGGTGCTGGTGGCCAGTCCGTTCGCCAAGATCGTGCTCGGGCTGGCGGTGCTGAGCCTGCTGGTCCCGCTGGTGCTGCGCGGCCTGCGGGCGGCACGCGCCCGCTCGGCCGCGCCGGTCAGCTGACCAGCTCGCTCAGTTGACCGGGCTGGAGGGCGGCAGCAGCTGGAGCACGTCGAGCCGGGTGTTGAGCATCCGGGTGCTCTCCATCATGTCCGCGACCCGCTGCAGCCGGACCGGGTTGATCGACACCGGGTAGGTGCCCACCGCCACCAGGGCCGCGGTCAGGTTGTCCAGCTCGGCGTACTTGACCAGCACCTCCTGCACCTTCAGGTGGTTGGTGCCGAGCAGCTGGGCGTCGGCGAGCACCTTGCGGAAGGCGGCGAAGGTCTTGGGGCTCTCCTCGGCGGACTTGCGGATCGCGGCGTAGCCCGACATCGGGAAGTCCAGGGTGCCGCCGCGGGCGGTGTCGCTGAGCACGACCGCGCCGATGGTCTTCTGGATCCGGGTGATGTGCGGCTCGACCATCCAGGCGGCGTCGATCTTGTTCGCGACAAGCTCGGACTCCATCTTGCTGAAGTCCATCGGCTTGAGGTTGAAGTTCGGCGCGCCCGCCGCGTTCATCACGCTCTTGGTGGTCAGCGCGCCGATGCTGTCCAGCGCGTCCACCCCGATGTTCGGCTTGCTCACGCCGCGGTTGAGCGCGACGAAGTTGGAGTTCTTCAGCGTGACCAGCGCCATGGTGTTGGTGCCCGCCTGGTACGCCTCGCCCTGCAACTGCAGGTCAGTGCCCTCGGAGGCGGCCTTGAAGAAGGTCACGTGGCTGGCGAAGGCGATGTCGATGGTCCCGTTGCGCAGGGATTCCATCGCCTGCTTCTCGTTGTCCTGCGGGATCGCGTCGATGTTGAGGCCGGCGGCGGCGAACTTGCCGTCCTCCTTGGCCATGTACAGCGGCGCCACGTCCACCAGCGGCAGGATGCCCACCCGCAGGTTGGTCTTCTCCAGCACCGGCTTGGTCCCGGCGCCGTCGCCCCCGAACAGCGAGCAGCTCGCCGTGACCGCCACCATCGCCGTGCTCAGCGCCACTGCCATGCCACGTCGCAGCGTCTTGTTCGCCATCGGGAGAGCCTCTCGCCGTCCTGCCTTCGTGCCGCATACCACCACGGCTGACCTACACCGCGGCGCACGCTCTGTCTGTGCGCAGTGTCGCAGTGTGCCGGAAGACGATGCTATCGAGGTAAGCGCCACCCACAAGCAGGACTTCAGATAGAGCTTTGGACACGTTCCGCAATCTTGCCCTTTCGCGCTGTGGGGGATTCCCACTAGGCTCTCCGGCCTAGCCGCTGGTGGTTCAGCTCTGCCACGCGTGTGCTCGGCGCCAACCCCCCTGGCGTCCCGAGTAAGAGCTGTGCTGCAATTCGGCCCGATTCGCGAGTCCAACCTCGGTCCGGGGAGGGACCGGGACACTGCTGCTGGAAGAGGAAGCCCAGGGTGGCCCGTCGAGAGAAAGGTCCCAGCCAGCGTGGCGCGGGGGAAGCCCCGCGCTCGGAGACCCCCGAAAAGGGTGATGAGGCGGCTTCGAAGAGTAACGGGGCCACGCAGGAGCGGGGAACCGCGACACCGGACTCCACACCGGTGAGCACGGGCAAACCGTTGCAGTCCAGGTCGGTCCAGGAGGCGGGCACGGCCCGCTGGCGCCTGCGCAACTGGCGACTGCGGAGCAAGCTGCTCGCTGTCCTGCTCATCCCGACGGTGGTCGCCCTCGTGCTGGGTGGCGTCCAGGTGATCAACGAGATCGACCAGGCCGGCCGGCTGGCCAGGTTGGCGACACAGGCCCAGTTGCAGGGCAGTGTGTCCACGCTGGTGCACCAGATGCAGCGCGAGCGGGACCTCACGGTCCGGTTCGTGGCCTCGTCCACCGACGAGCGGAACGATCAGTCCCCGGTGCTGGACCGTCAGCGCAAGCGCGTCATCGACGCCACCGAGGTGCTGCGCAACCAGCTCAACGAGGTCGGGCCCTCACTGGATGAGACCACCCGGCGCTCCTACATCACCGTCGTACAGCAGCTTGAGCGGCTCAACCGGCTCCGTCAGGTGGCCGGGCTCACCGCGTACCCCGAGACCGAGATCCTGCGCAACTACACCGAGTCCATCCAGGCCCTGCTGGACCTGGGTGAGATCGCGGGCACCCAGGCCGACCAGCCGGAGCTGATCCGGCTGCAGCTGGCCGCGGTCGCCCTCGGCCGGGCCAAGGAGCAGGTCTCCCGCAAGCGCGCGATCCTGCTGGACATCCTCCAGCAGAAGAAGTTCGAGCAGAACCAGACCAGGCAGATCCTGGCCGCGGACGCCGAACTGGAGGCCGCGCGCAACGACTTCCGCAAGTCGGCCACGCCCGAGCAGCGCAGGCAGTACGACGACACCGTCACCGGTCTGATCGTCGACGTGGCCAACAACCTGCAGGAGGCGGTGCTCCAGGTCGCGGCCTCGGCGCAGACTCCGCCCGCCTCGGCCTTCGCCAACCTGCAGACCGACAACTGGGACATGGCAGCGACGCTGACCATCAACCTGAACCAGCGGGTGCAGAACTCGCTCATCGAGCAGTTCAAGGCGGACACCGCGGCCGCGGCGGCGGAGGTGCGCGCCTCGGCGACCACCCGCTCCATCCTGGTGCTTGCCGCGCTCGCGCTGGCGGTGTTCCTGGCGATGCTGGTGGCCTACTCGCTGCTGCGCCCGCTGCGCATCCTGCGCCGCACGGCGCTGGAGGTGGCCGACCGCAGGCTGCCCGAGGCGGTCGAGCGGATCCTGGCCGCGCCGGATCCGGCCGAGGCGGCCAAGACCGCCATCGAACCGGTGCCCATCCACACCCGCGAGGAGGTCGGGCAGGTCGCCCGGTCCTTCGACGCGGTGCACGGCGAGGCGGTCCGGCTGGCGGCCGAACAGGCCCTGCTGCGGGACAACGTGAACGCGATGTTCGTCAACCTCTCCCGCCGCTCCCAGGCCCTGGTGGAACGCCAGCTCAGCCTGATCGACCGGCTGGAGCAGGACGAGCAGGACCCGGACCAGCTCTCCAGCCTGTTCGAGCTGGACCACCTGGCCACTCGAATGCGCCGCAACAGCGAGAACCTGCTGGTCCTCGCGGGCACCGACCTCACCAGGCGGCTCACCCGCCCGGTGCCGGTGGCCGAGGTGGTCGGCGCGGCCGTGTCCGAGGTCGAGCAGTACGCCAGGGTGCAGGTCACCGCGGTCCCCGACCTGGCGGTGATGGGCCGCGCGGTCAACGACGTGGTGCACCTGGTGGCCGAGCTGCTGGACAACGCCACCGCGTTCTCCGACCCGAACACCAAGGTCACCGTGCGTACCGCGCGCACCCGCAAGGGCGAGCTGGCGATCGAGATCAGCGACCGCGGTGTTGGCATGCCCGAGCAGGAGATCAACGACTACAACCTGCGGCTCGCCGAGCCGCCCGAGGTCGACGTCGCGGTCTCCCGCCGGATGGGCCTGTTCGTGGTCGGCAGGCTGGCCCAGCGGCACGACATCCGGGTCCGCCTGCGCAACAACGAGGACATCGAGGGCGGCACCACCGCGCTCGTGGTGGTCCCCGCCGAACTGATCCAGCCGCTCAGCTCGCCTGCCGCGAGCCGCACCTCGGCCGGATCGCTGTTCACCCAGTCGCACACCGGCTCGCTGCCGCCGGTGGTCTCGCCCTACCAGCAGACCGCCGCGTCGGTGATCAACACCGGCGAGCACCGTTCGCTGTTCACCGCGGCCAACGACCCGGTGGAGCAGAGCCAGCCCTCGTTGCCGCCGATCCCACCGGTGGCCGAGCCGGAGCTGCCCGCCGAGATCAGCGCACCGGTGGCGGCCGAGCCCGCCGAGCACACGGACCTGTCCGTGCAGGTGTTCACCAGCCGGGGCGAGCAGGATCCGGCGGCCCCGCCGGAGCTGTCCGCACCGAGGGACATCTTCCAGCCGGTGGTCCCGCCCGCGCCGCAGCCCGAACCGGCGCCGGAGCCCGAGCCCGACCCGCTCGCCGAGCGGACCCAGGCCGGGTACAGCAACCCGATCGTGCCCAGGGCCTCGATCACGCCGCCTGCCTACGGCGCGCTGAACGGGACGGGGGAGCGGCCCAAGGGCGTCGAGTACGACCTGGACGCGCCCACCGAACGGCTGCCGATCTACGAAGCGGTGCTCTCGCAGTGGTTCCAGGCGGTGGACAGCGAGCCGGTCGGCGGGGCAGCCCCCTACCTCGGCTCCGACCGCGGCGACCTGGGCCTCGGCCCGGTCCCGCCGGTGAAGAAGCAGTCCGGCACGCCAGCCCCGGAATCCAGGCCGGAGCCCAGGACCGAGCAGGCCCGCCTGCCCGAGCCGAAGACCGAGCAGGTCCGGCTGCCCGCGCCCGAGCCCAAGACCGAGCAGGTCAAGGCGCCCGAGCCGCAGCGGCCGGTGGAGCCGGAACGTCCGGTGGAGCGCTCGGCGCCGCAGCCCGCGGTGCCGGTGGCGAAGGCCGAGCCGGAGCCGGCAGCGGCCCCGCAGCGACGCCCGGCGGTTGAACGTCCGGCCGCTCGCCTCCAGGATGAGACGGTGACCGCGCACCGGCCCGCCACCGACTGGCACTCGCCAGGCGATGACGGCTGGCAGGCCGCGCAGGCGGTGCTGAGCAGCGCCAACTCGCTGTCCGCGCAGACCACGGCCGGCCTGCCCAAGCGGGTGCCCAAGGCCCACCTGGTACCGGGTTCGGCGGCGCCTCGTCAGCAGTTGCCGTCGAAGGCGCCGGCGTCCGGTCGCTCCGCGGACAATGTTCGTGGGAGGATGTCAAGTTTCCAGCAGGGAATCCGCCGGGGACGACACAGCAGGATCGACGTCCTGACCAACGAGTCGGCACCGAACGATGACGAGACCCGCTCCAACGGGCAGGCGAGGAACGAGGAGCAGCCGTGAACGAGCCAGCCGTGACGGCCCTTGAGGAGGAGTCCGCGTGACCGAGTCAGTCCAACAGCCAGGCAGCTTCGGTTGGTTGATCACTGACTTCGTGCGCCGGGTGCCCGGTGTCGCCCACGCGGTCGTGGTCTCCGCCGACGGTCTGATGCTCGCCGGATCGGAGGGCCTGCCCAGGGACCGGGCGGAACAGCTCTCCGCGGTCTCCTCCGGCCTGATCAGCCTGACCGCGGGGGCCGCGAGGTGCTTCGAGGCCGGTGAGGTGGCCCAGACGGTGGTCGAGATGGAGCGGGGTTACCTGTTCCTGATGTCGATCAGCGACGGGTCCTGCCTCTCCGTGCTCGCCGCGCCGAACTGCGACATCGGCCTGGTGGCGTACGAGATGACCTTGCTCGTGGAGCGGGTCGGCCAGCAACTCACCCCCGAACTGCGCGCCCAGCTCCACGGCGTGGTGCGCAGATAATGAAGCGATGGGGGTGACACAGCGATGACCACAGGTTCAGGCTTCACTGGCGACCGGTTCGACTACAAGGAGTGGGCGCTGGGCGGCTTCGGATACAACGAGCCGGACGACGACGGCGAGCTTCGGGGCGAGCACCCGGACACGCTGTCGCCGCGCGGCGGGCTGGACGGGATGGGTTCGGGCCTCTTCGGCGGCCCTGGCGCGGATCTGTTCGGCGGCGGGATGGTCGAGGACTCCCCCATCCCCCAGCAGGCCGCGCCGGGGGCCGCCTCGGCCGAGCCGGACCCCTTCACCGAGACCGGTTCGCTGGTGCGCCCCTACACCCGGACCGGCGGGCGTACCCGCCCCGACTACGACCTGGCCATCGAGGCGCTGGTGTCCACCAGTGACCACGGCCGGGACGCCGCGGTGCTGCCCGAACACCGCTCCATCTGCGGGCTCTGCCTGGACGCCCGATCGGTCGCCGAGGTGGCCGCGCACCTCCGCCTGCCCCTTGGCGTCGTGCGGGTGCTCATCGGCGACATGGCGGGGCTCGGGCTTGTCACGATTCACCAGGGCGGCTTGGTAATGGGGGACCGGCCGTCGCTTGCGTTCCTGGAAAGGGTGCTCAGTGGCCTCCGCAGGCTCTAATCCCCGCAACACGCCGGACACTCGGCGGGCCACCACCTCGGCCAAGATCGTGGTGGCCGGCGGGTTCGGTGTCGGGAAGACGACATTCGTCGGCGCGGTGTCCGAGATCGTGCCGCTGACCACCGAAGCGGTGATGACCGAGGCCAGTGTCGGGGTCGACGACCTCAGCGCCACGCCCAACAAGGTCACCACCACGGTGGCGATGGACTTCGGTCGTGTCTCACTGGACAGCGACCTCATCCTCTACCTGTTCGGCACCCCCGGTCAGCACCGGTTCTGGTTCATGTGGGACGACCTGGTCCGCGGCGCCATCGGCGCGGTGGTGCTGGTCGACACCCGCAGGCTGGCCGACGCCTTCGCCTCGATCGACTTCTTCGACGACCGGCAGCTGCCCTACGTCGTGGCGATCAACTGCTTCGACGGGACGCTGCACCACCGCGTCGAGGACGTGCGCGAGGCCCTCACCATCGAGGAGGGCGTGCCGATCATCACCTGTGACGCCCGTAGCCGGGAGTCCACCAAGCAGGCGCTGATCCACCTGGTGGAGCACGCCATGCGGCAGTGGATGGCGGTTCGCGCGGGCTGATCAGGCCCGGACAGCACGAAGGCCCCGGCTGGAGCAGCCGGGGCACTTCGGGCTACCGCGTGCCTGGCGATTGGTCACAATGCCGCCATCACATCGGTGTGCACGAAGTCGTTTCCCTTGAACAGCAGTGGTTCCCGATGCTCTCGCGCCAGCGCGTAGGAGAAGCAGTCGCCGAAGTTCAGTCCGGCCGGGTGTCCGCTGCCCTTGCCGTAGTCCCAGTAGGCCCGGCGGGCGATCAGCGCCTGGTTGGCGGTGACCGCCATGATCTCGATGCTCATCCTGGCCAGCAGGTCGTCAAGCAGGCGGGAGGCAACTGGGTCACGGGTGCGTTCAACCACAGCACCCAGCTCGACGTAGGTCGCGGCTGACATACGGCGTTCGGCGGCGCTCTGGATGGCCTTCGCGAACGAGGGGGCATCCGGCTCGCTGTTGAGGATGGCGACGATCGCGCTGGTGTCAATGATCATGCGGGGAGCCCGGTCTCGGAATCGTAGAGCGCGTCGGTGGACAGCGGGGGCCCCGCGAGTCTGGCACTGATCCTCGCGGCGAGGGTGAGCAGATCATCGGCCATGGTGGCGTCCTCCGCCTGCTGGTGCTGGTCCAGCAGGCGTTCCAGTCGCTCGCGCAATGCCACGATGATCGCGGCTGTCTTGTTTTCGCCGGTGAACGCGCCGATCTCGGTGGCCAGCCGTTCCGCCTCGGGGTTCTTGATATTCAGGCTCATCGCGTTCCTCCCAGCGTCGATGTCTACCATTGACTTACTTGGATTCTACCCCATCTTCCTCGGTGTCGTTCTCGGCTGACGGCGGAAGGTCGCCCTGGGTGATGGCCCGCCGGTGATACTCCGCGCGGGCTGATCAGGCCCGGACAGCACGAAGGCCCCGGCTGGAGCAGCCGGGGCACTTCGGGCTACCGCGTGTCTAGCGTGCGGCTCGTTCGGCGATCTTCGCCTTGGCCGCGGCGCGGATGCCCTCCGCCTTGGACTTGCGGCCCTCCCCGTTGCCGCCGACCGTGAGGCCGAGGCCCGCGCCGACGCCGCCGTCGCAGCTGGCGTTGACCGTGACCCCGCCGTTGACCCCGGCGCCGGCGGCGCAGCTCAGGTCCACGTTGGCGTTGCCGACCACCACCGCGTTGATGCTGCCGACACCCGCGCCCAGACTCAGACCGGTGAGGCTCACGCTCCCGGTCGGCTTGACCGCCACCTGCGGAGCGGCATCGCGCGGTTTCGCCTTGGCCTTCGACTGCCGGTCGGCGATCTTGGCCTTGGCCGCCGCGCGGATCCCGTCGCCCAGGCTGACATTCGCGTCCGCCCCGATGTCGGCGCTGAGGTCCACATCGGCGTCCACCGCTCCGTCCAGCGCGTTGATGCCGAGGCCGACGCCCGCGTCGGCGTCCACCGTGGCGTTGAGGCCGATGCCGTCGCTGACGCTCAGGCCGACCCCGCCGTTGAGACTGACGTTCACATCACCGTTCACGCCCAGGTTGATGCTGCCCACGCCCACGCCCAGGCTCAACCCGGTGATCGAGATCCCGGCGCTGGGCCGGACGTTGACATTGGGCTCTTCCGCGCTGGCGAGTCCGGCACAGGCGAGCAGGCCGAGCGATACCGCCGTGAAGCCCGCAGCCGAGCGCAGGGCCAGTCGGGAAATGGTCATGCCATTCCTCCTCCGCAGTCGTTCGTGAAACGGTCCGAAAGACCGCCGGGTCGGAGGTGGCCGGTGCAGGTGGCAACCTCCGCTGCGAGAACGCTAGGCCGGAAAAGGCCACTACAACGGGTGGTCCGCGCGCCCCGTCGAGTGGATCGTCCACAGAGGACCGTTGTGCCTGCGCTGGGCACGTATTCGCAGGGGGGAACGATTCAGTTCAACGTCGTTCCGTATTCGATCTTGGATCGGCCACCATGATCGGCGACCGCCGGAGGGGTGGGTGAGACGCGCAGCGAGATCAGCCGTCCTCGACCACGGCCACCGAGGTGATCCGGTGCACCGGGAAACGGCGCAGCGCGCCATGGGCCTGATCGAAGCCCTCGAGCATGCCGCCGGCCACGCTCACCGGGTTCACCACCCGCTGGCTGGCCACCCCGTGGTTGTCCACAAAACCGAGCCAGACGCTGCGACCCGCCTCGGCGGCCGCGCGCAGCAGGGCCAGGGTGGTCGCGCTGTCCGTCGGGGAGATTGTGGCACCCCGCGGTGTGGCCGCCGCGGCGTCCCCCGCTTTCATCTGCGCGATGACCGCCAGCAGCTGGTCCGCACTCGGCCCGCCGGGCAGCATCGGACGGCGGTTGTGCCTGGTCCGGGCGGTGATCCGGCGGCCGGCCCTGCGCAGATCGAGCACCTGCCCGTCCGGGCCCTCCGCGGCCGGGGCGAACCCGGCGGCGCGCAACCCGTCCAGCACCTCGGCCAGGCTCATCGGACTGATCAGCACCGTCGGCGCGATCCGGCGCAGGTCCAGCCGCTCGGCCGCCGCGCTGGCCAGCACCTCGGCCACCAGCACCGGGTCGTCGCAGCGCAGGAAGGACCCGGCCGCGCCGCCGCGCAGCCGCCCGTGCCGCCGGGCCACGTCGTCGATCAGGTAGGTCAGCGACTGCGGCACCGGGGTGCGCGAGCGGCTGCGGAACAACTCGTGCAGCTCAGCCGCGGTGCGCCCGGCGTCCAGCGCGCGCCGCGCGGTGGCCTCGGTGACCCGGTACACCGTGGCCCCGCCCGCCGACTCCACGTCGGCGACCAGCGCGATGTCCGCGGCCAGATCGGCCTCCAGTGGGCCGGGCGCGACCACGGTCAGGTCGGCCTGCACCAGCACGTGGTCCACCGGCGCGGGCAGCGCCTCGGCCATCGCCTTGGCGGCCGCGATGGGGCCCTCGGTCAGCAGCGTGCGGCCCGGTCCGGCCAGCGCGTCCAGCGCGATCACACCCAGCGCGGTGCCCTCGGTGACGGTCCACTCGACCAGGTCGTCGCGCAGCCTGCCGCCGCGCCGGGGCGCCCGCCAGGCCAGCACCGCGGCCAGCTGCCGGACGTCCTTGACGGTGGCACCCGGCGGCAGGTCGGCCAGCAGATCCAGCACTCGCCGCCGTTCCCGCGGCGCGACCGGGCGGCGCAGCTCCTCGCTGAGCACGCCCAGCGGCCGGTCCTTCTCGTCCCGGCGGCCGTAGAGGCCGGGCAGCCTCGGCAGGTCCAGCCAGGCCTGGGCCAGCGTGGCCCACCGCTGCTCGGGAGCGCTGACCAGCCAGGTGTCGGCCAGCGTGGTGGGCACCCACTCCGGCTCGTTGCCCTCGCTGTCGCCGACCAGTCCGGCGCCGACCACCAGTTCGGCCAGCAGCCCGGCCCGGCGCTCCTCGACCTCGATCTCCTTGGCCAGCCTGCGCAGCTCGCGCACGCCCAGCCCGCCGGAGCGCAGCACCGGCGGCGGCTCCTCGCTCCAGAACCCGATCAGCGCCTCGACCTGGCGGCCCAGCTCCATGGCCGCCCCGGCCGCGGTCGCGTCCACCGTGGACAGCGGGTACGCGCCGGTGTCCAGCCGTGGCTCGGTCACCTCGACGGCGCGGAAGGCCCGGTCCCCGCGCAGCGCCAGCCCGACCTGCCTTGGCAGCTCCACGGTCTCGGCGTCCCGGCGCAACAGCAGACCGCGGGCGAGCAGCTTCTGCACCGGGTTGCGGGCCCGCTCCAGCGGCACCACCACGCCGGCGTCCTTGGTCCGCCCGGTCGGCTGACCACTGGCCAGGGTCTCCAGCAGCTTGCGCTCGCCCTCGTCCAGCCGGTCCAGCAGCGCGGGCAGGTCCACCTCGTCCAACCGCGGGTCCGGCCGCCCCAGCCCCGCCGGGAACAACGTCACCGCCTCGGTGGCCGCGGGCGGCACACACAGCCCGGTGTCCGGCCCCCAGGCCAGCGCGCGGCAGCGCAACAACTCCACCGCGGCCTTGGCGGCCCGGACCGGCACCCCCTTGCCGAGCAGCGCGGACACCTCGGTCAGCGGCCGCGGCCCGAGGTCGGCCCCGGCCAGCAGCAACGCCTCCAGCACGGTCAGCGTGAAGGAGTCCAGGTCCTCGCAGGCCCTGGCGATCGAGGCGCGGATACCGGCGCGGGTGGCCAGCACACTGGTGTCGCCGGGGGAGGGCGTGGCCAGGTCGGGGCGGGCGCGCAGCAGGGCCGCGAGCCTCGTCTCGTCCTGCGCGCGCAGCCACGCGGCTAGTGAAGGACCGGACATCCCCTCCACGGTATCTGCCCGCGCCGGATCGTCGGGCACACTATGGCGCGTACGACGACAGAGGAGGATTGACGTGTCCAAGGCCGAGCGCCACGCGGATCGGATCGAGCCCACCTGGCCCGAGGGTCCCTCCGAGAAGGAGCACGCGGTCAGCGAGCTCGTCAGCCACCTCCAGGGCGCGCAGTCGCCGTTCGGCGAGGTGAGCTTCCCGTTCGAGTCGGTGCCCTACAGCCACCCGACCACGGTGATCAACAAGTAAGAGTGGGGTAGTTCACGCGGCTCGGAACAAATTCAGCCTTTCCGAGCCGCGTGCGTACTTTAAGTAACCCGGGACTACGCTCATCGGTTGAAAGCGTTGTCTTGGAGGCCACCAATGCCGGTTCCTGGTCCTGGGTACTCGATCACCGTCCGCCTTGAGGCGCCGCCGTCGGCGAGCGCGGCTGGCGACATGGCCAGCGCGGTCGGCCGGGTGGGTGGCGTGATCACCGCCTTCGACGTGGTCGAGTCGCACAACGACCGGGTCATCGTCGACATCACCTGCAACGCCATCGGCGCCAACCACGTCAACGACATCACCGACGCGCTGGCGCTGCTGCCGGGGGTGAAGGTCCGCAAGATCTCCGACCGGACCTTCCTGATCCACCTCGGCGGCAAGCTGGAGATCGCCTCCAAGATCCCGCTGCGCAACCGGGACGACCTCTCCCGCGCCTACACCCCCGGCGTGGCCCGGGTCTGCCAGGCCATCGCGGCCAATCCGGAGGACGCCCGCCGCCTGACCATCAAGCGCAACACCGTCGCCGTGGTCACCGACGGCTCCGCGGTGCTGGGCCTTGGCAACCTCGGCCCGGAGGCCGCGCTGCCGGTGATGGAGGGCAAGGCGGTGCTGTTCAAGAAGTTCGCCGGGGTGGACGCCTGGCCGGTCTGCCTGGACACCCAGGACACCGAGGAGATCATCCGCGCGGTGGAACTGATCGCCCCGGTCTACGGCGGCATCAACCTGGAGGACATCGCCGCGCCGCGCTGCTTCGAGATCGAGGCCCGGCTGCGCGAGAAGCTGAACATCCCGGTCTTCCACGACGACCAGCACGGCACCGCGATCGTGGTGCTCGCCGCGCTGCGCAACGCGCTGCGCGTGGTGGGCAAGGAGATCTCCGACACCAAGATCGCGGTCTGCGGGGTCGGCGCGGCCGGGTCGGCCATCATCCGGTTGCTGCTCAAGCAGAAGCCGGGCGACATCATCGCGGTGGACGTGGACGGCATCGTGCACCCCGGCCGCGAGGGCATGGACCCCAATCTCCAGTGGGTGGCCGACAACACCAACGCGGCCAAGGTCACCGGCAGCCTGCACGACGCGCTGGTCGGCGCGGACGTGTTCATCGGGGTCAGCGCGCCCAACCTGTTCGGCGCCGAGCAGGTGGCCACCATGGCCAAGGACGCCATCGTGTTCGCGCTGGCCAACCCGGACCCCGAGATCGACCCCCTCGAAGCCCAGCAGCACGCCGCCGTGGTCGCCACCGGCCGCAGCGACTACCCGAACCAGATCAACAACGTGCTGGCCTTCCCCGGCGTCTTCCGCGGCCTGCTCGACGCCAACGCCAAGACCATCACCGACGAGATGCTGGTGGCCGCGGCCGGTGCGATCGCCGACGTGGTCGCGCCGGAGCGGGTCAACGCCTCCTTCATCGTGCCCAGCGTGTTCGACACCACCGTCGCGCCCGCGGTGGCCGAGGCCGTGCGCAAGGCCGCCGGATCGGCCGTGGCGGGCTGAACCGGTCAACGGCCTAGCATTCGCTTGTGAGCGAACGCGGTGAGCTGACCCACGTCGACGCGGCCGGGGCGGCCCGGATGGTGGACGTCTCCGGCAAGGAGATCACCAGCAGGGCCGCGGTGGCCTCCGGCGTGCTGCGCACCACCACCGAGGTGGTCGAGCTGCTGCGCCGGGACGGGCTGCCCAAGGGCGACGCGCTGGCGACCGCGCGGATCGCCGGGATCATGGGCGCCAAGCGCACCCCCGACCTGGTGCCGCTGTGCCACCCGATCGCGCTCTCCGGCGTCAAGCTCGACCTGACGCTGGGCGAATCCGAGGTGATGATCACCGCGACGGTGCGCACCACCGATCGCACCGGGGTGGAGATGGAGGCGCTCACCGCGGTGGCCGTCGCCGGGCTCACCCTGCACGACATGGTCAAGGCGGTGGACCCGGCCGCGGTGCTCGACGCCGTGCGGGTTGACCGCAAGGAGGGTGGGAAGACGGGACTATGGACGAGACCGCAGCCGTGAACCCGCGCAGCGCCAGGGTGATCACCGCATCCAACCGGGCCAGCAGCGGGGTCTACGCCGACCGCACCGGCCCGGTGATCGTGACCTGGCTGCGCGAGCGCGGCTTCTGGGTGCCCGAGGCCGAGGTGGTGCCCGACGGCGATCCGGTCGGCCAGGCCCTGCGCAAGGCGGTCACCGAACGGGTCGACGTGGTGATCACCACCGGCGGCACCGGCATCAGCCCCACCGACCGCACCCCGGAGGCCACCAGGGCGGTGCTCGACTACGAGGTGCCCGGCCTGGCGGACGCGATCCGGGCCGCCGGGCAGCCCGCGGTCCCCACAGCGGCTCTCTCGCGCGGGCTGGCCGGGGTGGCCGGTCGGACCCTCGTGGTGAACCTTCCGGGCTCCACGGGCGGTGTGCGGGACGGTCTGGGGGTGCTCGAGGGCGTGCTGGACCACGCGGTGAGCCAGCTTCGCGGCGGCGACCACACCCCCGGCGGGCTCCCGCGGACGGGTCCGGCGGCCGCCGTGCTGCGTGCCGAGGTCACCGAGGACCCCGTTGACGTGGAGGAACACGCCCGCCTGGTGGCCCACCCGGCCGCGGGCGCGGTGGTCACCTTCGCCGGCGTGGTCCGCGACCACGACGAGGGCCGCGGCGTGACCGAGCTGGAGTACACCGGCCACCCCAGCGCGGCCGAGGTCATCGCCGAGGTCGCCGCGGAGATCGCGCTCCGGCACCAGGGCATCAGAGCCATCGCGGTCAGCCACCGGATCGGCCAGCTCAAGATCGGCGACGCCGCACTGGCCTGCGCCGTGGCCGGGGAGCACCGCGGGGAGGCCTTCGCCGCCTGCGCCGACCTGGTCGACGAGGTCAAGCGCCGCCTGCCCATCTGGAAGCGCCAGCTCTTCACCGACGGCGCCGAGGAATGGGTCAACTGCCCCTGAACACACACGAAACCCCCGGTCGCCACGTGAACGACCGGGGGTTTCGCGGAGCGTGCCTAGCGAGTCGCCAGACTCACTTCACGTCGAGCTGCTGGCCCGGGAAGATCAGGTCAGCGTTCTTGACGATGTCCTTGTTGCGCTCGAACAGCGCCTTCCAGCCACCGTTCACCTGCAGCTTCTGCGCGATGGTGGACAGCGTGTCACCCGCGACGACGGTGTAGTCAGCACCGTTGCGCTCGGTGGCGACCGGAGCGGACTGGACCGGCGCGGCCGGCTTGATGACCGGCTTGGCCACGACAGGCTTGGGAGCGGCCTGCTTCTTCACGACCGGCTTGGCCGCGGCGGGCTTCGGGGCGGGCTTGGCGTTGCCGCCGCCACCACCGTGGCCAACCTTCCGGCCGCAGGACGGCCACGGCTGGAGCTTGCGAGCCGCGTACAGGCGCTCAGCGACAGCGATCTGCTGCTCGCGAGTGGCCTGGTGGGCGTACGGGGCGTACGCGCCGCCACCGTTGGAGAGCCAGGTGCCACGGTCGAACTGGAGGCCGCCGTAGAAGCCATTACCGGTGTTGACATTCCACCGGCCGCCGCTCTCGCACTTGGCCAGAGCGTCCCAGTTCACGCCACTCGCGGCGCTTGCGGTACCGGCCACTGCCATCGGGGCGGCAATGACGGCACCGGCCACGACAACGCGGGCCACGGTGCGGGTGATGTTGGACTGCTTGCGGTGCTTGCCTCGGTAAGAAGCCATGTCCCTCTCGCCAACCGCGCCTACGAGGTGAGCTGTCGGGTTCGAGCCGATGGAGCTGGCCCGGCCGGTTCGCACCGGCTTCACCCCAAGGACGCTGACTGCTCGCCCGGAAGTGGTTCCCCCGCCCCTGTCCAGTTGAAGTTTCGCTCGGGGTTTGGTCGGGAACCCGCTTGGACAGGGCTTGGCGCTACAGGTTCCCGTCGTGCTGGCCGGTTCGGGGCCGACCGAGAAGCGACCGTACGTAACCCAGCAGGGGTCCGCCAAACCTTCTGGACTGTGACCGTAGTCACTGTAACGTTTGGCGGAGTTCTGCGATGTCGGGTGTCGCGCCAGGTCAGCCTGCCGTTACCGCGCCGTGTCCTTACCGAGATCAATCACCGTCGGTGAGGCGTGGCTCACCTCGTAGCGGCACCCGAGTGACCCCGTAGGAACGCGGAGAGCCCCGCAAGATCATCGGTATTGAGGTGATCCACCCCGGCCGCCGCCAGCTCCCGCCAGAGCGCCGCGCGGGCCGGCCCCGCCGCGTCCGGGGTCGCCCAGAACCGGAGCCGCTGCCCGCCCGCGTGCACCCGCTGGACCAGTTCCCGCAGCTTGGCCCGCTCGGCGGCCGGCATCTCGCCCACACCCCGCCAGGCGAACAACTTCGTCCAGTTGTCGGACACCAGCGGCGCCAGCTTCGGATCCGCGCCAGGCCCGAGGTCGTTCGGATCGGTGAGGCGTCCGTCATAGAAAGCCAGTCGATCCCGCTGACCAGCCATAGCGGCCCGCGGCCGGTCCCCGGAGATGACCGCGGTCACAGCCCCGCGCAGCACGAACCCGTGCAGGTACCGGCTGAACAACCAGGAGTACCGCGGCGACCGCAGCACCCGGTCCAGCTCCGCGTAGGCCGCCACCCCGTTGGTCTTGATGTCCACCAGCAGCTGGAACAAACCGCCCCGACCCGGATAAACGCGTCCGCCATTGGCCAGTGCCCGCTTCCGCAGCGGCTCCAGGTACAGCGCCTGCAGGGTCCGCTCCGGCCGCAGGTCCCCGGGGTCGTGCCCGACCAGCAGTGCCCCGTCCACCAGGTAGATGTCCGCCTCGACACTGGTGAATCCGTGGTCCAGCGCGTCCAGCAACGGCCGCCCGTGCTCGTAGTCGTTGTGCGCGTGCGCCTGCGCGAGGGGCTTGACCCGCCCCGCCGCCCCGGCCTGCGCCACCGACCCGCCGAGCAACCCGGCCACCGCCAGGAGCACCAGCACCGCCCGCAATCCGATCCGCACACGAACCTCCCGAGTGAGTCTGGGGCGGAAAGTAAAGCGGACGAACGACCTGCCGGTGAACGGGGACCGGCCGGTTGATTGCCGTGCCAGGGACATCCGGCCGTGCGACCATCGGCTGGGGGCAGGGGGGCTGATGGGACCGGAGATCGAGTTTCGGGTGCTCGGACCGCTGGAGGTCCGGGTCGGCGGCGCGCTGCTGGTGATCGGCGCCGCCAAGCAGCGGGTGCTGCTGGCCGCGTTGCTGTTGCAGGCGGGCGATGAGGTCCGGTTCGAGGAGCTGATCGGCACGCTGTGGGAGTCCGCGCCGCCGGCCAGTCCGCGCGCCACGCTCCATACCTATGTGCGCCGCCTGCGCCAGGCCCTGCCCGGACCGGATCTGATCAACACCACCGAACACGGCTACCGGGTCGACCTGGCCCCGGAACAGCTCGACCTGTTCCGGCTGCGGAGCCTGATCGCCGGTGCTGAACGGGCCCGCGCCGCCGAGGACGCCGACTCCGAGCGGGCCTGCCTGGCCGAGGCCCTGGATCTGTGGCGGGGCCCGGTCCTGGTGGACATCCCGTCGGAACCGTTGCGCCAGACCGACGCGGCCCGGCTGAGCGAACAGCGCCTGGTGCTGCTGGAACGCCGGATCGAACTGGACCTGGACCTGGGCAGGCACCGTGAGCTGGTCGGCGAGCTGACCGAACTGACCACCCAGCACCCGCTCCGCGAACGCTTCTGGGAACAGCTGCTGCTCGCCCAGGTCCGCGGCGGCAGGCAGGCCGAGGCGCTGCGTGCCTTCGGCCGGATCAGCGCGCTGCTGAAGGCGGAACTGGGGGTGCGGCCCGGCGCCGCGCTGCGCGCCCTGCACGAGGCGATCCTGCGCGCGGACACCTCTCTCTATACGCGCGCGCAACGCCAGCCCGCGCCGCCCGGTCCGGTGCCGGCCCAGCTCCCGGCCGACATCCCCGACTTCATCGGCCGAGCCGCCCTGACCGAACAGATCGGCGACGCCCTCACCGGCTCCGGCCTGGTCGCCCTGTCCGGCCCGCCGGGCGCTGGCAAGACCGCGCTGGCCGTGCACACCGGGCACCGTCTGCGTGAGCACTTCCCGGACGGCCAGCTGCACGTGAACCTGCGTGGCTACGCCCCCGAACCCGCACTGGCCCCGGAGCAGATCCTGGCCAGGTTCCTGCGCGCGCTGGGCGTGCGGCCGGAACAGGTGCCGATCCGGGTCGAGGCGCAGACCGCGATGTACCGGCGGCTGCTGGCCGACCGCCGGGTACTGGTGCTGCTGGACAACGCGGCCGACCCGGCCCAGATCGCCCCCCTGCTGCCCGAGTCCGCTGGCTGCGCGGTGCTCGTGACGAGCCGGACCGAGTTCCCGCACTCGATCCCGGTGGGCATGCTCGACCCCGCCGAATCGGTGGACCTGCTGAGCAGCATCCTGGGCCAGGACGCGGTGCGAGCCGAACCGGAGTCGGTGGCGGCACTGGCGGAAACCTGTGCCCACCTGCCGCTGGCCCTGCGGGTGGCCGCGGCGAACCTGCTCGGCCACCAGGTCGGCGACTACCTGGACCAGCTGCGCCAGGGCGATCGGCTGGCCAAGCTCGCGGTCGACGGCGATGGCACGGTGGCGGTCCGCTGGGCCTTCGACCTGTCCTACGCCGAACTCGACCCGGACAGCCGGTACGCCTTCTGCACCCTCGCCCTGGCTCCCGGCACCGATCTGGGACTGCCAGCGGCCGCGGTGATGCTCGGCTGGCCGGTCAACGCGGCCAGGGTGATCCTGGCCAACCTGGTCAGCGTGAGCCTGCTCCAGGCGACCGGCCCGGACCGCTACGGCTACCACGACCTGATCCGCCTGTACGCCAGGGAAAAGGCCGAGCCGGACGGCGAGGCGCTGCCCAGGCTCTACGACTACGTCCTCGGGGCCGCTCACGACGCGGCCGAGATGATCATGCCGGAGCCGTTGTCCGCGGAACTGGACCGGCCGGGGGCGCGCGGGATCGAGCAGTTCGGGCACCTTGAGGAGGCCGTGTCCTGGCTGGACACCGAGCGCGGCCTGATCCTCGCGATCATCCAGGCGGCCGGGGAGTCCGATCGTCCGTGGGTTTCCTGGTCACTCGCGCGGGCACTGCGGAACTACCTCTACTTCTACGGCCATCGCGCCGAGTGGCTCATCGCGGCGGAAGCGGCACTCCGCGCGGCCGAGCGCACTGGCAACACCCTGGTGGTCGTGTCCATGTTGGACGGTCTCGGCACCGCGCACTGGAGTGTCGGCGACTACGAACGCGCGCAGCGCGCTTACAGCAGGGCCCGGGAACTCATCGCGGGCGGGGCGGGCGACGAGGTCCGGCCCGTGGTGTTCCTGCACCTCGGGATGCTGGCCTACGAGTCGGGCAGCCTGGCCGAGGCCGGCGCGCACATCACCGAGGCGCTCACCCACTGGCGAGTCGCCGGGTCGGACAAGCACATCGCGCAGGCATTGGTGAACCTCGGCCTGGTCAAGGGCAGGCAAGGCCGGCTGGACCAAGCTGTCAGCCTGCTGCTGGAGGCCTTCGAGCTGTGCCGGCGCATCGGCGCCCGGTTCGGTGAGGGGCTGTGCGCGCAGAACCTGGCCAACGCCTGCCTCGACGCGGGCGACTACTCCGCCGTCGCGGAGTGGTGCAGGCAGTCCCGGACCATCAACGCGGAGCTGGGGCGGCAGGAAGCCGACACCAGCGATCACCTGGCGACGTTCCACTGTGCGCTGGGACGACTCGACGAGGCGGCCGCGGCGGCCGCCGACGCCCTGCGCATCGCCGGTGATTCGGGCGATCGCCGGGCCGAGATCGACGCGACCAACACCATGGGCCTGATCAGCCTTCGCCGGGGTCAGGTCCCGGAGTCCCTTGACCTGCACACCGAGGCGTTCCGTCAGGCCACGCTGATCGGCTATGTCTTCGGCGAGGTCAAGGCGGTGATGGGGATGAGCACCGCGCTGGGCAGGCTGGGGCGCCACGGCGAGGCCGCTGACCACGTTGGGCGGGCCAGGGCACTCGCGTCCCGGCGGGGTCTTGTCCTGGAAGAAGGACAGGCGTTGACCGTGCTGGCGGAGGCCCGGCTGGGGGCTGGGCTGGTCGATGCGGCCGGAGAGCTTGCGCGCCAGGCCATCGGCACCTTGGACGGCACCGGTCACCGCCCGGGACAAGCCGCCGCCCGGCTGCTGGCGGGACATGTTCACCACCGGCTCGGTGACCTGGGCTCGGCGCGGCGGGAGTGGGAGACGGCGCTGGGGCTCTTCGTCGACATGGGTGTGCCCGACGCCGAGAATGTCCGGGGGCTGCTGCTCACGGCGAGGGACGGCGATGCGGGCTGAGACGGAGTTTCGGGTGCTCGGGCCGTTGGAGGTGCGGGTGCGCCAGGCCGCGGTGCCGATTGGGGCGGCCAAGCATCGGGTGTTGCTGGCGAGTTTGTTGTTGCATGCCAATGAGCCGGTCAGTGCCGAGGAGTTGATCGGGAACCTCTGGGACGGGCCCACGCCGGTGCGGCCGCGGGGGTCCTTGCACACCTATGTCACCAGGGTGCGGCAGATGCTGGGGGATCCTGGGCGGTTGCGGATCACCGGGCAGGGCTATCTGCTGGATGTGGAGCCGGAGCAGTTGGATTTGTTCCGGTTCCGGCGGTTGGTGCGGCGGGCCGAGCAGTCGCAGGCGGCGGGGGATGTGGCCGCGGAGGCGATGTTGCTGGGGGAGGCCGTGGGGCTGGTGCGGGGGCCGGTGCTGGCGGATGTGCCGTCGGCGGCGTTGCACCGCAGTGAGGTCGCGTTGCTGACCGAGGCCCGGCTGGCGTTGCTGGAGCGGTGGATCGAGGTGACGCTGGAGCTGGGGCGGCATGGCGAGGTGATCAGTCGGTTGATCGCGCTGACCGCCGAGCATCCGTTGCGGGAGCGGTTCGCGGAGTTGCTGATGCTGGCCCGCTACCGGGACGGGCGGCAGGCCGAGGCGCTGGCCGGGTATCAGCAGACCGCGCTGGTGTTGCGGCGGGAGCTGGGGGCCGGGCCGGGGCCGGGGTTGCGGCGGATGCAGGAAGCGGTGTTGCGGGCCGACCCGTGGTTGCGGGTGCAGGCGAAGCCGGTGGCGCGGGCCGCGCGGGTGCCCGCTGAGCTGCCCGCGGGGGTGGGGGACTTCGTCGGGCGGGGCGAGCTGGTGGCGGAGTTGGGTTCGCTGCTGGGGTCTGGCGCGGTGGTGGCGGTGAGTGGGGCGCCGGGGGTGGGGAAGACGGCGCTGGCGGTGCGGGTGGGGCATCGGTTGCGGGGGCGGTTTTCGGATGGGCAGCTTTTTGCCAACCTGCGGGGGTATTCGGCGGAGCCGGCGGCGACGGCTGGGCAGGTGCTGACCCGGTTCCTGCGCGGGCTGGGGGTGGCGCCGGAGGACGTGCCCTCGGCGGTGGATGAGCAGTCAGCGTTGTACCGGCGGTTGCTGGCCGGGCGGCGGGTGCTGGTGGTGCTGGACAACGTGGCCGAGGTGGATCAGCTGGCGGTGCTGTTGCCGGGGGATCCGGGGTGCGGGGTGTTGATCACCAGTCGGCGGGGGTTGCCGGAGCGGCTGGGGGAGCAGCCGGTGCGGCGGATCGCGCTGGGGTCGCTGGCCGAGGACGAGTCGGTGGAGTTGTTGCGGCGGGTGCTCGGGACCGATGACGCGGCGCTGGGGGAGCTGGCGGCGGTGTGCGCGCGATTGCCGTTGGCGTTGCGGGTGGCGGCGGCCAACCTGGCGGCCCAGCCCGCGCCGGATGTGGCCGGGTACGTCGGGTTGTTGCGGGCCGGGAACCGGTTGGCGGAGCTGGCCATCGACGGGGACGGGGCGACCGCGGTGCACAGCGCGTTCGACTCCTCCTACCGGGCCCTGGAACCGGCCGCGCGGACCGTGTTCCGGCGGCTCGCGCTGGTGCCGGGGGCGGATTTCACCGTGGCCGCGGCCGCCGCGCTGGTGGCGGGGGAGCCGGCGGCGGAGCTGGCGGGGCTGGCCGGGATGAGTTTGCTGGAGCGGTCTGCGGCGGATCGGTTCGCTTTTCATGACCTGATCCGGCTTTTTGCCACGGAGCGGGCCGAGGCGGAGGAGTCGACTGGGGAGCGGGCGGCGGCGCTGGGGCGGTTGTACGAGTACTACCTGGCCACCACCCGGCAGGCCGTCGCGCTGATCACGCCGGATGTGCCGTTGCCCGCGGCCCCGGACCTACCGCCCGCGCCACCGTTCGCCGAACGGGCCGCGGCGGTGGCCTGGCTGGACGCGGAGTTGCCGAACCTGGTCGCCGCGGTGCGGGCGGCGCCGGGACTGGGGCTGCACCAGCGGTCCTGGCCGTTGGTGCGGGTGCTGGGCGGCTACTTCTACTTCCGGCTGCACCGCACCGAGTGGATCGAGGCGGCCCGGGTGGCGCTGGCCGCGGCGCGGGAGGTCGGGGATCTGGCGATGGTGGGCGCGATGCTGGACAGCGTGGGCACCGCGCTGTGGGGGCTGGGTGATTTCGAGCAGGCGCTGCGGTACCACCGCGAGGCCATCGAGACCCTGGCGCACACCGATGCCGCACCCGAGGTCGAATCGGACGCGCTGCTGCACCTGGGCATCGTCTACATGGAGATGGGCAGGCTGGCCGCGGCCGCCGACTGCTACCAGCGGGTGCTGCACCGGCACCGGCCCGAGGGCGGCAACCGGGCCAAGGTGCTGCTCAACCTGGCCGCGGTGCGGATGTACGGCGGTGATCTGGCGGCCGGGCTCGCACTGGCGCGCGAGGCGCTGGCGATCTGCCAGGAGCAGGGCATCGCCTTCGGGGAGGCGCTCTGCCTTGGCAATCTGGCGGTGGCCGAACGGCTGCGCGGCAACCCGGTGCTGGCGATCAACCTGGCCCGCCGGTCCCGGGAGATCTACCAGGCCCTCGGCCAGGACAACGCCGACCCGGTGGACGCCCTGGCCGCCGCGCTGCTCGCCGCCGACCGGGCCGAGGAGGCGCTGCCGCTGGCCGAGCAGGCCTGTGAACTGGCCGCCACCATGCACGATCGCCGGGCCGAGGCCGATGCCTACAACACCCGCGCTGCCTGCTGCGCGGCACTGGACCGGCCGCGGGAGGCCGAGCGGCACCACACCGAGGCGCTGCGCATCGCCACCCTGGCCGGGTACCTGCTGGGCGAGATCAACGCGCTGGCCGGGCAGGGCGCCGTGTTCGCCGGGCTGGGGCGGCTGCACCAGGCCAGGGACCGGTTGCGCGGCGCCGCGGCCGCCGCGGCCCGTGGCGGGTTCCGGCTGGAGGAAGATCGGGTTCGGGGACTGCTCGCCGAGCTGCCGGATACCTCTATATAGAGAGGTGTGTCAGCCGCCGGCGAATGGCGGCAGCACGTCCAGTTCGGCGGCGTCCGGCACCACGGTCTCCTGGTCGCGCACGGCCACCCCGTTGAGCAGGAAACTGCACGCAGGCAGCACCTCGGAGAGCCGGACCGGATGCCGCCCGCGGACCAGGTCCAGCACATCCGCCACGGTGGACACGCCGCTCAGCTCCACGGCCTCGTCCGGCACCCCGGCCGCGGCCCGCGCCCCGGCGAAATAGCGCACGGTCACCGACGCCACGTTCAGCCTCCGATCGCACTCATCGGGCGCGCCGGCTGGGCGAACCCGACCTCGTTGATGCCGTGCCCGGCGGGCTTGGCCCACATCGCGGCCCGCCAGCGCTCGGCGAGCTGCTCATCGGTCGCGCCGGCCCGCATCGGCCCGCGCAGGTCGGTCTCGTCCTGGCCGAACAGGCAGGAGCGGAGCTGGCCGTCGGCGGTCAGCCGGGTCCGGTCGCAGGCCGAGCAGAACGGCTGGGAGACCGAGGCGATCACGCCGACGGTGGCCGGTCCGCCGTCGATCTGCCAGCGTTCGGCGGGCGCCGCGCCGCGTTCGGCGGTGTGCGGGGTCAGGGTGAACCTGGTGCGCAGGGCGGCCAGGATCTCCGGCCCGCTGACCATTTCCGCCCGGTCCCAGCCGTGCTGCGGATCCAGTGGCATCTGCTCGATGAACCGCAGCTCGTAGCCGCCGTCCAGGCAGAACTCCAGCAGCGGCACCGCCTCGTCCTCGTTCACCCCGCGCATCAGCACCGCGTTGACCTTCACCGGCGCCAGTCCGGCCGCCTTGGCCGCGCGCAACCCGGCCAGCACGTCCGGCAGCCGGTCCCGCCTGGTCAGTTCGGCGTAGCGGTCCCGCTGGATGGTGTCCAGGGACACGTTCACCCGGTCCACCCCGGCCGCGGCCAGCGTCTCGGCTCGCCGTTCCAGGCCGATCCCGTTGGTGGTCAGCGAGAGCAGTGGGCGCGGGCTCAGCTCCGAGGAGGCCCGCAGCACTTCTTCCAGGTCCTTGCGCAGCAGCGGCTCGCCGCCGGTGAAGCGCAGCTCGGTCACGCCGAGCTTGAGCACCGCGATCTCGATCAGCCGGATCAGCTCGCCGGTGTCCAGCAAAGCCGATCTGGCCAGCCAGTTCAGGCCCTCGGCCGGCATGCAGTAGGTGCAGCGCAGGTTGCACCGATCGGTCACCGACACCCGCAGGTCGGTGGCGATCCGGCCGTAGGAATCCAGCAGGACGGGCGTGTCCGGCCGACCGGCGGGCCCGGGGGGCGGACCGGTAGTTATCGAGGGCATCCCGAGATGCACCGCTGTCACCCCGCCGAGGGTAATCGTTCCCCCTGACTGTCCGGTTCGCGGTTGACGACTGACCAACACGTCAGCGTCTAGTCTGTGTCGACTGAGAACTGAGCCATTTGCTAAGTCTCTTAGTTATAGAGGTACCTCTGTAGCCGGGAGTAGAGGTGGGAACGGGCATGAGCACTGAGAGCGCGACGACGACGGACGGCCGCAGCCAGGCGGCCATCACCCTGGCTGAGCTGGGGCGGGAGCTGAGCGCGGTCACCCTCGGCTTCCACGCGGCCGCCGCCGAGCGGATGGGCCTGTCCGGCACCGACCACAAGTGCCTGGACCTGGCCATGCACTCGCCAGGACCGCTCACCGCCGGCCGGATCGCCGAACTCTCCGGCCTGTCCACCGGCGCGGTGACCGGCGTGATCGACCGGCTGGAACGCGGTGGTTTCGTCCGCCGGGTGCGTGACCCGCACGACCGGCGCAAGGTGCTGGTCGAGGTCACCGCCTGCGACGACGGCCGCCACGACCACATCTTCCATGGCCTGGTCGAGGGCGTGGCCGAGATCGTCACCCGCTACCGGCCGGAGGAGGTCGAGGTGATCACCCGGTACACCCGCGACTCCATCGAACTCATGCGCGCCCAGATCGCCAGGCTGCACAACCTGTCCTGAGTGGGGGATCATGGTGGCCGTGACCGAGACCTCGCGCTGGAACTACCTGATGGACATGGACGGCGTGCTCGTGCACGAGGAGCACCTGATCCCCGGCGCGGATGAGTTCCTCACCGAACTCCGCGCGCACGACATCGGGTTCCTGGTGCTCACCAACAACTCCATCTACACCCCGAGGGACCTGCGGGCCCGGCTGCGGCGCACCGGGCTGGATGTGCCGGAGGCGGCCATCTGGACCTCGGCGCTGGCCACCGCCAAGTTCCTGGACTCCCAGCGCCCCAACGGTTCGGCCTACGTCATCGGCGAGGCCGGGCTGACCACCGCGCTGCACTCCATCGGCTACGTGCTCACCGACCGCGATCCGGACTACGTGGTGCTCGGCGAGACCCGCACCTACAGCTTCGAGGCCATCACCAAGGCCATCCGGCTGGTCGAGGCAGGCGCCAGGTTCATCGCGACCAACCCGGACGAGACCGGCCCGAGCCGGGAGGGCGTGCTGCCCGCGACCGGGTCGGTGGCCGCGCTGATCGAACGGGCCACCGGCCGCGCGCCCTACTTCGTGGGCAAGCCGAACCCGCTGATGATGCGGTCCGCGCTGCGTTCCATCGGCGCGCACTCCGAACGGGCGCTGATGATCGGCGACCGGATGGACACCGATGTGCGCTCCGGCCTGGAAGCCGGTCTGCACACCATCCTGGTGCTCTCCGGCATCTCCACCGTGGACACCGCGGACCGGTTCCCGTTCCGGCCCACCCGGGTGATCGATTCCATCGCGGACCTGGTCGGCAACGCGAACAACCCGTTCCCCGACGGAGTCTGACCGCAGGGCCTGGCTAATCTCGCCCGATGACCTCCGAGCTGACCATGATCGACTACCCGGCGGTGGTCGCGGCGCAGATCGCCGCGATCACCGCCGCGGTGCGCCGCCCCGGCGTGCTGGACCTGTCGGTCCCCTCCTGCCCCGGCTGGACGATGACCGAGCTGGTGACCCACGCCGGCGAGGTGTGCCTCTGGTGGACGCATGCGCTGGCCGAGGGCGGGCTGGAGCCGGAGGAGGAGGTCGTGCAGAGTCTGGCCACCCCCGGCGCCGACCTGCTCGGCTGGTGGGAGGTCCGGAGCGCGGCACTGGTCGAGGTGCTGCGGGCCACCCCGCCCGAGGCGATGGCCTGGTGCTGGTGGCGGCCGGAAGAGCGGGCGCCGGTGGCCGAGGTTGCCGGATGGGTGGCGCACGAGCTGCTGACGCACCGCTGGGACGCGGAGAACGCGGTCGGCGCGGCGAGTCCGGTGCCCGCCGAGCTGGGCGCGGCCGGGATCACCGAGTTCGCCCTCCGGATGCTGCCCGCCCAGGAGGCGAGCTGGGAGGAGGCCACCGGGCTGATCCGGCTGCACGCCACCGACCTGGACCGGACCTGGGACTTCCGCGCGAACCAGGACGGCCCGCGCCTGCTGACCGAACCCGGCGGCGAACCCGCGGTGCTCGTCGCCGCCACGGCCGGGGAGCTGGACCTGCTGCTGTGGCGCAGGCTGGAAGCCGACGCGGTCACCATCACCGGGGACGCCGCGCTGGCCACCGCGTTCCTGGACTGGGTCGACTTCAGCTGAGGTCAGGGCCCGCCGAAGTACTCCCGGTACCCGCCAAGCTCGGCCTCGGTCTTGCTCTGCGGGCGGTCATTGGCCGGGCCGCCCGCCGGGCTCGCGGCCGGGCGCGCCCCGCGGCGGATGAGTGCGATGGCCAGCAGTGCGATACCGCCGAAGGCCCCGATGCCCAGCACGATGAACTCGCTCATGCACCCACTGTCCCACCTCGATTCGCCGCCGTGGGCTTCGCCGGCCGGATTTCCGGGGCGGCGCCGGGTCGACGGGGACGGCCGGGGACGTGAGGATGGGGTGGTCTGGTCGCCGGAGTCGCGGAGGTGTTGTGGTGCCTGGGGTTGCTAGTTACGCCTCCGGGGTCTCGGATGTCCCGCTGCTGGGCGACACCATCGGCGACAACTTCGACGCGACCGTGGCGCGCTTCGGCGACCGGGACGCGCTCATCGAGCGGGTCACCGGGCGGCGCTGGAGCTACCGCGAGCTGGCCGCCGACGTGGACGCGGTGGCCATGGGCCTGCTCGGGCTCGGCGTGGCCAAGGGGGACCGGGTCGGGATCTGGGCGCCGAACTGCGCCGAGTGGGTGCTGGTGCAGTACGCCACGGCCAAGATCGGCGCGGTGCTGGTGAACATCAACCCGGCCTACCGGGTGCACGAGCTGGAGTTCGTGCTCAACCAGTCCGGGGTGCGCACCCTGGTGGCGGCCGCGGCGTTCAAGACCTCCGACTACGCCGGGATGATCGAGCAGGTCCGGCCGGCCTGCCCCGGCCTGCTCGACGTGCTGCTGCTGGGCGGGGCGGACTGGGACGCGCTGGTCGCGGCCGGGCGGGACGGTGATCCGGCCGGGCTGGCGGCGGTGCAGGGCGGGCTGTCCGCGGACGATCCGATCAACATCCAGTACACCTCGGGCACCACCGGTTTCCCCAAGGGCGCGACCCTCTCGCACCACAACATCCTCAACAACGGCTTCTTCGTCGGCGAGCTGTGCGGGTACACCGAGATCGACCGGGTCTGCCTGCCGGTGCCCTTCTACCACTGCTTCGGCATGGTCATGGGCAATCTGGGCGCCACCTCGCACGGGGCCTGCGTGGTGATCCCGGCGCCCGCCTTCGAGCCGAAGGCCACCCTGGCCGCGGTGCAGGAGGAACGGTGCACCTCGCTGTACGGGGTGCCGACCATGTTCATCGCCGAACTCGCCGACGAGGGCTTCGACGGCTACGACCTCAGCAGCCTGCGCACCGGGATCATGGCCGGATCACCCTGCCCGGTGGAGGTGATGAAGCAGGTCATCGAGCGGATGGGCATGCGCGAGGTGACCATTTGCTACGGCATGACCGAGACCTCGCCGGTGTCCACCCAGACCAGGGCCGATGACTCCATCCAGCGCCGGGTGTCCACGGTGGGCCGGGTGCATCCGCACGTGGAGGTCAAGATCGTGGACCCGGAGACCGGGCTGACCGTGCCGCGCGGCATCCCCGGCGAGCTGTGCACCCGCGGTTACTCGGTGATGCTCGGCTACTGGGCGCAGTCGGACAAGACCGCCGAGGCGATCGACCCGGCGCGCTGGATGCACACCGGCGACCTCGCGGTGATGGACGCCGACGGGTATGTCTCGATCACCGGGCGGATCAAGGACATGGTGATCCGTGGCGGCGAGAACATCTATCCCAGGGAGATCGAGGAATTCCTCTACACCCACCCGGATGTCCTTGACGCACAGGTGATCGGGGTGCCGGACGCGAAGTACGGCGAGGAACTCATGGCCTGGGTGCGGTTGCGGCCCGGCGCGGAAACCCTGACCGCACAGGCGGTCCGCGAGTTCTGCACCGGGCGGCTCGCGCACTACAAGATCCCGCGCTATGTGCACGTGGTGGAGGAGTTCCCGATGACGGTCACCGGCAAGATCCGCAAGGTGGAGATGCGGGAGAAGTCGGTGGAGTTGTTGGGGCGCGAGGACTAGACGTCGAAGACGTGGCCGGTCTTGCCGCGCAGCACACAGCCGTTGCCGTAGGTGTGCTGGTAGGCCAGCGGCTGACCCTGCCAGATTCCCTTGAGCGTCACCGTGACCGGCCGGTAGTCCATGGTGCACACCTGGGATTCGGGGTCACCGGCCAGGTTCGCCACCTGGCCCTGGGCGGCGGAGAGTTGCGCGCACGCCTGCGCCCGGTGCTGGTGGGTGCCGCCCGCCGGGTCGCAGTTCAGCGTGGCGACCTTGCCGGGTGGGGTGCCCGCCTCGCCTTCGGCGGTGGTCACGGTCAGCACGGTTTCCTGGCTGACCGCGGCGGCCGGTCCCGCGCCGAGCAGGACAACCGCCAGCACGGAGAACGCCAGGGTCAGTACACGTTGAGCAGCCATGCTTCCGGCATACCCCGAGATCAAACCTACTGGGCGGTTCTTCACTAGTTGGCGCGCCCAGGTTCACTCAGACGAGCAACTGTCCCTTGAGGACGGTTACCGCGCGTCCGGACAGGCTGACCCGGTTGTCACGCAAGGTCATTCGCACGATCCCGCCGCGTGGCGAGGCCTGTTCCGCGGTCAGCGGGCCGTCGCCGAGCCGGGGTGCCCACCAGCTGGCCAGGGTGCAGTGCGCGGAGCCGGTCACCGGATCCTCCGGAACGCCGAAGGCCGGGTAGAAGCAGCGGCTGACCACGTCCAGGCCCGGCCGGTCACCGGGCGCGGTGACGATCACGCCGCGGTTGGGGATGCGGCCGATCGCGGCCAGATCGGGCACGAGCGCGCGGACCTCGGCAGCCGTGGCCACCTCGACCAGGATGTCGCTGACCGCCTGCGCGGTGGCCTGGATGGTCACCCCGGGCAGTCCGGCCAGCAGGTCAGGGCCCGGTTCGATGGGCACCGGCCGGTCGGCCGGGAAGTCCATGGTGATCGAACCGTCCTCGGCCGGGGTGCAGCTCAGCTCGCCGCTGCGGGTGCTGAACCGCTGCTCGCCGCCGAGCACGTGCGCGGTGGCCAGGGTCGCGTGCCCGCACAGGTCGACCTCCATGGTGGGGGTGAACCAGCGCAACGGTTTCGCGCCCTCGGCCGCGGGATCGACGAAGGCGGTCTCCGCGTGCTTCATCTCCGCGGCCACCGCCTGCATCCATTCGGCGGAACGCGGTTGCGCCAACAGCACCACCCCGGCCGGGTTTCCCCCGAAGGCGGTGTCGGTGAAGGCGTCCACCACAAAGATCTCCACGACCGCCAACGTACCGGGTAGCGTCCGGGCATGTGACCGAGAATCTGCGCTGGGGCGTGGTGGCCACCGGCGGCATCGCGTCGACGGTGACCGCGGATCTGTTGCTGGTGCCGGGGATCGAGGTGCACGCGGTGTCCTCCCGGTCCCCGGAACGGGCCAGGGAGTTCGCCGGCCGCTTCGGCATCGCCAAGGCCTACGGCGACTACCACGAGCTGCTGGCCGATCCGGACGTCGACGTGGTGTACGTGGCCACCCCGCACAGCCAGCACCACGAGGTGACCTCGGCCGCGTTGCGGGCAGGCAAGAACGTGTTGTGCGAGAAGGCGTTCACCGTCACCGTGGCCCAGGCCGAGGAACTGATCGCACTGGCCGAGGAACGCGGGTTGTTCCTGATGGAGGCCATGTGGACCCGGTTCATCCCGTTGGTGCGCAGGCTGCGCGCGCTGCTGGCCGATGACGCGATCGGCGAGATCCGGTTGGTGCGCGCGGACTTCGGTGTGCAGGTGCCCTACGATCCCGCGCACCGGCTGTGGAATCCGGCGCTGGGCGGCGGCGCGTTGCTGGACCTCGGTGTGTACCCGGTCTCCTTCGCGCACATGGTGCTCGGCGTGCCCAGCGCACTGCACGTGCACGGTTCCCGCGCGGGCACCGGGGTGGACGCCGAGGCCGCGCTGCTGCTGGGTTATCCCGATGGCGCACAGGCGTTGCTGAGCACCTCGCTGCGCGCCCAGACGCCGATCACCGCCGAGGTGATCGGCAGCACCGGGCGGATCGAACTGGGCTCGCCGTTCTACGCGCCGACCCGGATGACCTTGCACCGCAACGGCGCCGACCCGGAGACCTTCCGCGCGCAGCTGTGGGGATCGGGTTACACCTACCAGGCGCGGGAAGTGGTGGAGCAGATCACCGCCGGTGAGGTGGAATCCCCGGAGATGGCTTGGGCCGACACGGTGAACGTGATGCGCACCCTGTGTGCCGCACTGGGCCGGATGGGGGTCGCGCACCCGGCCAGCAAGACGAGTTCTGCCCCCTGACGCTTCAGGTCTCTGGGTGCCCGGCCGATAGCCAACGGGTGGAACGGAGATCACTAGACGCCCTCGTCCACTCGCAAGACCTCGTCGAGGCGGCGCTCCGGATGGATCACGCCATCGGCGCGGACGGTCTGCCTCGCGCCAACGGCCGTGGCCTTGTGCACGACGTGATGCGCACGGCGGACCTGCTCCAGCGGGTCGCCGACGACCTGAAGGACACCGCGCTCACCTGGGTGGACGCCCAGGACATCAGCGAGGACGAGTACATCACGGTGTGCCAGCACCTGGACGAGATGATCCAGGGGCTGCAGGCCACCTTCGTCTCGGCGCAGGCCGCCTACCACGCGCTGGGCACCGAAGCGCGGGAAAGCCCCACGGCCGCGGCCATGGCCGCCCTGCTGGCCGTGACCACCCCGCTCGGGGAGGGCTTCCGCCCGCCCGCGCCCCGGCGCGAGATCCACAACGGGGCCGCCCGTTGACCCTGACAACTCAATCCGTCAGGCGGCCTGCTCGCTGACCCAGCGGGACAGCGCCAGCAGCGTGCTCTCCGCGCTGTCGGCCATCACCTCGCGGAAGCCGAGCACCGCCTCCCGGGTGTCGCCGAGACGCGGGTCCACCCGCAGCACCTGCCAGTGCTGGGCGACCACGGTGCCCGGCCCGTCCGCGGTGAAGGTCCAGCGCCAGCGCACCAGGCCGTCGGCCAGGCCGCCGACCACGAAGGCGAACTCGGCGCCCGGTTCGGCGGTCTGCACCTGCGACCGGCTCTGCCAGGACCGCTCACCGTGCTGGTTGCGCCCGGAGAACCAGGCACCCGGGCGCGGTCCGGCGCCCTCGTCGTAGTCGGCGCCGATCGCGATCGGGCTCCAGTTGCCGATCTGGGAGACGTCGCTGACCAGGTCGTACAGCGAAGCGGGGCTGGCGGGCAGCCAGGCCCGGCGGGTGAAGGTCAGTTCGTCGAGGGAGATCATGCCGCCACCGTGTCGGCAGGCTGCCGGGTTATCCAGCCCGGCGTTGTCCTACCACTGACAGTGTCACCCTCGGCCCGGCGATCACCCGGATACTCGGGGGATGGACTCCGGACTCGCCGATTTCCTGCAGGCCCGCCGGGCCCGGCTGCGGCCACAGGACGTCGGCCTGCTGCCCGGTGACCGGCGCCGGGTGCCCGGCCTGCGCCGGGAGGAACTGGCCCAGCTGGCCGGGGTGAGCACCTCCTACTACGTGCGGCTGGAGCAGGGCCAGTCCCGCAACGCCTCGGCGGAGGTGATCGACGCGCTGGCCAGGGCGTTGCGGCTGGACCCGGATGAGCACCAGCACCTGCGCGACCTGGCCGGCGCCGGGCAGCGCGGGCCGCGGGTGCGCAGGCCGCCGGTGGAACACGCCTCGGCTGGCACCCTGGAGCTGCTGCACGCACTGGGCGACACCCCGGCGCTGGCCATCGGCCGGGCCTCGGACGTGCTGGCCTGGAACCCGATGGGGCACGCGCTCTTCGCCGGGCACCTCGACTTCGGCGCGCCGCTGCGCCCGGACCGGCGGCCCAACATGGCCCGTCAGGTGTTCCTGGACCCGCACACCCGCGAGCTGTACGCCAGCTGGGACGAGAAGGCATTGGCGCTGGTGGCCACCCTGCGGCTGCGCACCGGCCGCTACCCCGGCGACCCGCTGCTGACCGGCCTGATCGGCGAGCTGTCCACCCGCAGCGCCGAGTTCGCCACCCTGTGGGCCAGCAACGAGGTCGCGGCCTGCAACGGCGCGGTGTACCGGCTGCGGCACCCGCTGGTCGGCTCGTTCAGCGTGCTCCAGCAAACGCTGATCCCGGTCGGCGAGTGGAACCAGACGCTGGTGGTGAACACCGCCAAGGACGAGGCGGCGCGCAGCGCGCTGGCCCTGCTCGCGCACGAGGTCAGCTCGCGCCGGTGACCGCCAGCGCGGCCGCGTCCTCCTGGCCGAACTTCTCCTCCAGCTCCTCCGGCGAGTAGTCCAGGTCGATCTGCGCCACCGGCACGCCGCGGGCGGACTCGATCGCGCCCAGCCGCCGCTGCGCCCGGTTGGCCGCGTAGGCCACGAACTCGTCCACGTCGAAGTCATACGGCTGGGTCTCGAACTGGTCCTGCACCCACTGGATCGAGGCCAGCGCGTGCGGCAGCAGCTCGCCCATCACCTGCTGCACCAGGTCCCAGTTGCGGTCGTCCGCGGCCACGTGCCGACGGCAGGTGAAGGTGCCCCAGGCCATGTGCCGCCGCTCGTCGTCGCCGATCTTGCGGATCAGCTCCTGCATGCCGGGCAGGATCCCGTTCTCCTGGCAGACCTTGTTCCAGGCGTGGTAGCCGGTCAGCGCCAAGGTGCCCTCGACCACGTGGTTGTAGGTGACGCTGGCCCGGATCTGGTTGGCCGGGCTGGGATCCTCGGCCACCGCGTGCAGGGCGGCGGGCAGCGCGTCGTAGAAGATCGTTCGGTAGCCGGGGTTGCCGTCCACGTAGCGGTGCAGGTCCTCGGTCAGGCCCACCGCGTCCAGCCAGCGGCGGAACACCTCGGTGTGCTTGGCCTCCTCGAAGGCGAACTGGGTCAGGTACATCTCGTCGGCGATCCGGCCCTCGGCGGCCATCGCCCGGATGAACGGCTGGATGTCCTCGGTCACCGCCTCCTCACCGGCGATGAACATCGCGGTCAGGTAGGTGCCGCTGGCGCGCTGGTCCTCGCCCATCGCGGCCCAGTCCAGCGCATCCTGGCTGAAGTCGATGTCCGCCGGGTTCCAGAACCGGGCGTTGCCCTTGACGAACAGGCGCAGCGGGAAGGAATCCCAGTTGAGCCCGCCCTGGCGTAGCGAGTGGAAACCCTGTCGCGTCACGTCTCACTCCTTTGTGGACAGATAGGGACCGAGCATCGCCTCGGCGACCGTGGCCACCGCCGCGGCGGCGTGCCCTGGTTCGCCGGAGGGCAGCAGCAGGTGGCTCACGGTCAGCCGCACCGCGGTCTCCGCGTACAGCTCGGCCAGCGGCGCGGGCAGTCCGGGCAGCCGGGCGCGGGTGTGCTGGCAGACCAGTTCGGCCGCCGAGGTCAGCACCGGGGCGCCGCGGGTGGTCAGGAACGGCAGCATGTCCTGCGCGTCCGCGCCGGTGAGCATCGCGCCGATCAGCCGGTTCTCCGCGGCGTGGATCAGGATGTAGCCGGTGGCCGCGCGGATGCCGTCGAGCAGGTTCTCCTCGCGGTCCAGCCGCTCCGCGGTGTCGGCCAGGAACTGCGCGGTCAGCCGCAGCGCGACCGCCTGCACCAGCGCGTCCTTGTTGCCGAACTCGTTGTAGACGGTCTGCCTGCTCACCCCGGCCGCGGTGGCCACCTCGGCCATCCGCAGGCCCTGGTAGCCGCCCTCGGCGAGCAGGTTGGCCGCCGCGTCCAGCAGCGTCTCCCGCAGCGAGGCCTTGACCCTGGCGCTGAAAGGTGTGATCTGAGCCACGGTCCGAGTTTGACACGAAGACGCTCGGTGTCAAGTGGTTGGACAGGGCTAATTCGGTTGTCAAGCGACGTACGGTAGGAGCCGTGGCTGACCTGACCGTGGGTTTCGACCTGGACATGACGCTGATCGACCCTCGGCCCGGCATGGTGCTGGCCATGGACGAGGTGCGCAGGCGCACCGGTTTCCCGGTCAATGGGGAGCGTTTCGCGAGCAACCTCGGACCGCCGCTGGACGGCTACTTCCGCGGCTGCGGCCTGGACGAGGAGCAGATCCTCGCGGGCGTGCGCGAGTTCCGCGCGCTCTACCCGGAGATCGTCATCCCGCGCACCGTCGGGCTGCCCGGCGCGGCCGAGTCACTGGCCGCGGTGCGGGCCGCAGGGGGATCCGCGGTGGTGGTGACCGGCAAGTACGGGCCCAACGCGCAGCTGCACCTGGACGCGCTGGGCTGGGAAGTGGATCACCTGGTGGGCGAGCTGTGGTCGACCGGGAAGGCGGTGGCGTTACGCCGGTTCGGGGCCAGTGTCTACGTGGGCGACCACATCGGCGACGTCAACGGGGCCAGGGCGGCCGGCGCGTTCTCGGTGGCCGTGCCCAGCGGACCGTGCACCGCGCAGGAGCTGCTGGCCGCGGGCGCGGACCTCGTGCTGGACTCGCTGACCGAGTTCCCTAGGTGGCTCGCCGGGTCAGCCGCGGTCCTCGCGGGACTGCCGGAACACCGCGAAAACGCCGAGCGCGAGACCGATCGGCAGCAGCAGACAGGCCAGGTTCAACCACAGGGGTAGCTCCGTCCGGCCGCTGGCGAACAGGTCGAACGTGCTGACCACGGCCAGCAGCCCGATCGCGAAAACCACGATGGCTACCGGTATCAGCTTGATCTTCGGGGCGGTCACGGCCACGCTGGAAGCTTAGACGTTCACGCGGGGACAACGAGTAGCGCGACTGACTCGGCTACTCTGGAGAACACGCGCCTCTCGGTTTCTTGAGGCGCGTTTGTCGTGACTTAGGGAAACGGTGAGGACAGTGCCGAGCGGCAGGGTCAAGTGGTACGACGCGGAGAAGGGCTTCGGCTTCGTGACCCAGGACGGTGGGGAGGACGTGTACGTGCGCGCCTCCGCCCTACCCGAGGGGGTAACCGCGCTCAAGCCCGGCATGCGGGTGGAGTTCGGTGTGGCCGACGGCCGCCGGGGCCCGCAGGCGCTCTCCGTCCGGCTGGTCGACCCGGTGCCCTCGGTGGTCGAGGCCCGCCGCCGCCCGGCCGAGGAACTACACGGCCTGATCGAGGACATGATCAAGGTGCTGGAGTCCACCGTGCAGCCGGACCTGCGCCGCAACCGCTACCCCGACCGCAAGGTGACCAAGCGGATCGCCGACGTCGTGCGCGCGGTGGCCAGGGAGCTGGACCCGAACTGATCTTGGCCTGGACGGCCGCGGCGATCAGCCGCTGTGCACACTGCGCGGCTCAGCCGCGGTCGTCCACCGAGACAACCCAAGTACCGCGCGTCCCGAAACTCACGCCGCCCTCGGTGTTGGCGCTGATCGCCGCGCCGAACTGATGCACCTCGATGGTCTCCAGCTGCGAGGTCGCCTCCGGCAGCTTCAGCGTGTACGCGAGCTGCTTGTTCGGCGCGAACACCTCGCTGCGCCCGTCGATCCGGCCGTTGTCCGGCTGCCGGTAGCGGAAGACCACCTGCCAGGGCGTCTGGCCGATCCGCGGGTCGACCGAGATGGTGACCTCCTGGCCCTTGGGCACCCGCAGCACGGCCGCGGCCTTCGGGTCGGCCTGGCAGTTCTCCACCTTCACGTCGCAGTACTGCGTGGGCTTGGCCGCGATCGACTTGCTCGCGGCGAAGAAGGTCACCTCCGGCGGTCCGACTGGGCTGGCACAGGCGGCCACGCCCAGCGCACCGGCGGTGACAAGCAGCAACGACAGTCCTCTACGCACAAAACGAGCCTATGTGGTCGCCGGACGCAGCGGCCGATCGCCTCCGAAGCCGGGGATCAGCGAGGAGCCGCGACCGGCCAGCAGGGTCTGGGTGAAGCCGACCGCCAGCAGCACCGAGACCACGGTGAAGCCGAGCCAGTACTCCGGCGGCAGCAGCAGGCCGACCGCGCCGCCCAGGGTCCAGGCCAGCTGCAGCACGGTCTCGGAGCGGCCGAAGGCCGAGGCCCGCGACTCCTCCGGCATGTCCCGCTGCACCACCGCGTCCAGGCAGACCTTGGCCAGTGCCGAGGCGGTCGCGCCGACCAGGCCGACAATGGCCGCCGTGGTCAGTCCGCCGAAGATCGCGGCCACCACGGTGGCCGCCAGCGTGGAACCCACGCACACCAGCAGCAACTGGTCTGGTTTGGTGAAGCTCAGCCGCGCGCCCACCGCGCTGCCCAGGAAGTTCCCGATGCCGGCGGCCGCGCCGATGATGCCCAGCAGCAGCAACTGCATCACCGGCTCGCCCTGGGTCTGCGCCTTGACCGCGAAGGCGGCGAAGAGCATCAGGAACCCGGTCAGCACCCGGATGGTGGCGTTGGCCCACAGCGTGACCACCAGCACCCGGCCCATTGGCTGCCGGGCCCGCTTGGGGTGCGCGCCGACCGTGGCGGGCACCTCGCCCTCGGTGACCTCCACCCAGGCCGGGATGCGCACGCAGGACCAGACGCCGACCGCGCAGATGGCCGCGGTGAACCAGAGCGCGCCCTGCGGACCGAAGAGCTGGCCCAGCCCGGCCGCGATCCCGCCGAAGGCCACGCTGGCGACCAGGCCGAACACGGTGAGCCGGGAGTTGGTCTTGACCAGATCCAGCTCATCCGGCAGCACTCTGGGCGTCACCGCGGCCTTGAGCACGCCGAAGGATCTGGACAGCACCATGCAGCCCAGCGCGGCCGGGTAGAGCGCCCAGCTGTCGAAGTTGAGCGCCATCACCGCGGCCAGCGCGATCCGGCCGGCGAAGGAGACGCCCAAAGCCAGCCGCCTGCCCTGCTGCAACCGGTCCAGCAGCGGACCGACCACCGGGGCGACCAGCGCGAACGGGGCCACCGTGATCAACAGGTAGAGCGCGACCTTGCCCTTGCTCTCCGCGCTCGCCGCGGAGAAGAACAGCGTGTTGGCCATGGCCACCGCGATGGCGGCGTCCACGGCGTAGTTGAGCATGGTGGCGTAGGTCAGCGCGGACAGGCCGGACTCGCGGGCCCCGTCGGCGTGCACCCCGCGGCGGAAGGCGCGCACCGCCTGCTGGGTCAGGTGCTTGCTGCGCCACATCATCACCCGGGTGACGGTGATCTTCTTCGGCGGCGTCGGGCCCTCCGGCTGCGGTTGCGGCGCGGTGGGCTCCTCGTACTGCTCGTCCGGGTAGTACGGCGAGGGCGGCGGCCGGTGCGGCCGGGTCGAGCGCGGTGGCGGCGGCGGAGGCGGGGGCGTGCGGCGGCGCACCGGCTCGGTGAGGCGCTCGCCCTGGTAGTCCGGGTCGTCCTGCCACGGATAACTCCGGCCGCCGGAGTTGGTGGAACTCGGCGGTTCGTAGCCGCGCGTGCGCCCGCGACTGCCGTTGCGGGTCGGCTCGTCGGGTCCGGGTCGCATCACACTCCTAATCCTGCCGTACCGGAACGAACTTGACCCGGAACAACGCAGGCCACAGCTTGCCCGTGACCAGGAACTCGTCCGTGCCCGGGATCGCCGCGATGCCGTTGAGCACGTCCGCGCCCGCCTGCTGCTCCGGCCGGAGCAGCCCGCTGGCGTCCACTGTGCCGGTCACCGCGCCGCTGGCGGGGTCGATCCGCAGGATCTCGTCGGTCTGCCACACGTTCGCCCAGACCACGCCGTTGACGCACTCCAGCTCGTTGAGGTTGCTGACCGCGGCCCCGGCGCGACGCACGGTGACCGTGCCGGTGACCGCGAAACTGCCGGGGTCGCGGAAGGTCAGCTGGTTCGAGCCGTTGCTCATGACCAGGCGGGCGCCGTCGTGGCAGAGGCCCCAGCCCTCGCCCTCGTAGTTCGCCTGGCCGGTCTGGGTGAGGGTCTGCCGGTCCCAGCGCAGCGCCAGGCCCTGCTGCCAGGTGAGCTGCCAGATCCTGTCGCCGATCACGGTGATGCCCTCGCCGAAGTGGTCGGCTGGCAGGTCGGCCCGCTGCCGGACCACACCGGTGACCGGGTCCACCCGGCGCAGACTGGAGGAGCCCTCCCGGCCGGTGCCCTCGTACAGCGCACCGTCGGCCAGCTCCAGGCCCTGGGTGAACGCGCCCGGATCGTGCGGCCGGGTTTCCAGCAGTTCCACCCGAAGTTTTTCCGGTGGGGGCAGCGGCGCGTCGGCCTGGCTCACCGCGGAACAGCCGGAAAAGACCAGGACCCCGCACAGCACCGCAAGGACTCGCACCGCTTCAGGGTGGCATGCCGCATCGGTGCCTGCCGAGATGCGGCACAATCTGCTATGTGACCCCAACCTCCACTCCAGCCGAGCACCGGACCGACTCGATCGACGGCACGCCGGAGAGCACCGCCCTGGTGAACGCGGTTCCGCTGGCGCAGGCCGCGGCCGAGGAGGCTGCCGAGGGCGAGGAGGTCGGCGGGCACGTCGGCATCTCGGTCGAGGACCCGGCTGCGGTCACCCACTTCTTCGAGGCCGCGCACCCCGGCTACAGCGGCTGGCGCTGGGCGGTCACCGTCTCCCAGGCAGGCGGCGAGGAGCCGGTCACGGTCAGCGAGGTCGTGCTGCTGCCCGGCCCGCAGGCCCTGGTCGCGCCGGACTGGGTGCCGTGGAACCAGCGGGTCAAGGCTGGCGACCTGGGCGTCGGCGACCTGCTGCCCACCGCCCCGGACGACCCCCGCCTGGTGCCCGGCTTCCTGGCCAGCGACGACTCCGCGGTGGAGGAGGTCGCCAAGGAGATCGGCCTCGGCCGGATGCGGGTGCTGTCCTGGGAGGGACGCGCCGAGGCGGCCGAGCGCTGGACCGGCGGCGACTTCGGTCCCGGCAGCGATATGGCACGCAGCGCGCCGGGCTCCTGCGCGGGCTGCGGGTTCTTCCTGCCGCTGGCCGGGGCACTGCGGGCGGCCTTCGGGGTGTGCGGGAACGAGTACGCGCCCGCCGACGGCCGGGTGGTGCACGCCGAGTACGGCTGTGGCGCGCACTCCGAGGCCGAGGTGGACACCACGCCGCTGGTGCCGGTGGCCGAGGTGGTCTACGACGACTCGATGCTCGACGTCGAGCACACCGTGCTGACCGGGCAGGCCCCCGAGCCCGAGGCCCCCGCCGCCGAGACTGCCGAGACCGAGGCCGACGCCGCCGCGAACGAAGCACGGGAGTGAACGAACTCTTCCGCGCCGACGAGCTACGCCAGGCGACCCTGGCCGCCTGGGCGTCCTCGCCGACCCGGTTCCGCGAGGACGCCAACGCCGAGGACGACCTGCGCTACGGCGGCTACCGCGACCGGCTCTTCGTCGAACTCGCGCAGAACGCCGCCGACGCCGCGGGCGCGGGCGGCATCCTGCGCGCCACCGTGGCCGAGGGCGAACTCCGGGTGGCCAACACCGGCGCCCCACTGGATGCCGAGGGGGTGGCCGCGCTCGCCTCGCTGCGTGCCTCGGCCAAGCGATCCGGTGGCGTCGGGCAGTTCGGCGTCGGGTTCGCCGCGGTGCTGGCGGTCAGCACCGAGCCGAGCGTGCGCTCGGCAGCCGGTGGCGTGCGGTTCTCCGCCGCGGACACGCTGACCGCGGTCCAGGCGCTGCCCGAGCTGGCCGCCGAACTCGCCGACCGGGACAACGCGGTGCCGGTGCTCCGGCTGCCCTGGCCGGTGGATCCTGCGCCGCTGCCGCCCGGCTTCGACACCGAGGTGTGCCTACCACTGTCCGATGTGGACGGTCAGGCGTTACTGGATCAACTGGCCGGTCAGGCCGAGGACCTGCTGCTCGCGCTGCCCGGACTGAGCCGGATCGAGGTCGCCGACCAGGTCTGGACCCGCACCGACCACCCCGACGGCACCACCGAGCTGCACACCCCCGACGGTCCGAAGCGCTGGGCGCTGCACCGGGAATCCGGGCAGCTCGGCGAGGAGGTCCTGCTCGGGCTGGGCGTGGAGGCGCGGCGGCGGACCGGCTGGACGGTGTGCTGGGCGGTCCGGCTGGACGAGTCCGGTCAGCCGCGACCGGCCGGGTCCGACGTGCTCTACGCGCCGACCCCCACCGACGAGCGGCTCTCGCTGCCCGCGCGGTTGTTCGCCGGGCTGCCGATCGAGCCCTCCCGGCGGCGGCTGGCGCCGAGCCCGGCCGCGGACGCGGTGCTGCGCGCCGCCGCCGCGTGTTACCCGCGACTGCTGCTCGCACTGCCGCCGACCAGCCGGACCGCGCTGGTGCCGCTGCCGGAGTTCCCGCTCTCCGAGGTCGACGAGAAGCTGCGTGAGCTGGTGCTCACCGCGCTGAGCAACGCCGAATGGCTGGTCGGGGCGGAGGAGGACACCGTGCTGTCCCCGCGCCAGGCCTGCCTGCTGGACGTGGCAGCGCCGGAGCTGGTCGAACTGCTCGGGCCCTCCCTTGGCGGGTTGCTGCCCGCCGAGCTGGCCGAGGCCGGGCACCTGCGCGCGTTGCAGGCTGTCGGTGTGCGGCGGATCCGGCTGCCCGAGGTGGTCGCCACCGTGGCCGGGGTGGACCGCGCGCCCGAGTGGTGGCACCGGCTCTACACCGCGCTCGCGCCGGTGGCCGAGGTCGACTCCACCGCCCGCGAGGAACTCGGCGCGCTGCCGGTGCCGCTGGTGGACGGTCGCACCGTGACCGGCCCGCGCGGGGTGCTGCTGCCCGAGGTGGCCGCGGACATCCTCACCGCGATGTCCACAGTGGACATCGGCCTGCGGGTGGTGCACCCGGACGCGGCGCACCGGCTGCTGGAACGCCTTGGCGCCCGGCAGGTGGGCGCGGCCGAACTCCTCGATGAGCTGCGGCCCGCGGTGGAACGCAGTGTCGAGGACCTGGAAGCCGGACTGGACACCACCGCGCTGACCGAGGTGGTGCTGCGGCTGGTGGACCTGGCCGGACTGCGCAGGGGCGAGGCGCCCTGGCTGTCCGCGCTGGCCCTGCCGGACGAGCACGGCGACCCGCGCCGCGCGGACGAACTGCTGCTGCCGGGCTCGCCGTTGCGCGCGGTGCTGGGCGAGGACAGCCCGCTGGGCGTGGTCGCGGCCGATGTCGCCGAGCGCTGGTCGCCCAGCCTGCTCACCGCGATCGGCGTGCTCGACTCCTTCCCGATCATCGTTGATGAGAACCCGGCCGGGCCCGAGCACGACCTGCCGGACGAGCAGGAGTGGTGGGACGAACTCGCCGCCGCGCACCCGGCAGGGGAAGGCCCTCGGCAGATCATCGCGGTGGGCGATCTGGACCTGGTCGCCGAGGAGCACTGGCCGGCGGCGCTGCGGCTGCTCGCGGCGGATCCGCTGGCCTGGCAGGCACTCCGGCTGCGGGACGGGCACACCGCGTGGTGGCTGTCCCGGTTCGCGCTGATCGGCGGCCGCCCGCCGCGGGATTGGCGGCGGGCCGACGTGGACGAGCTGAACGGCCTGTACGAGGTGGTGCCGGCCGAGGGCCTCAGCGACGAGCTGCTGGCCCTGCTCGGCGTCCGCGATTCGGTGGAAGTGTCCGATGTGGACGATGCCATCGACGTGCTGGCCCGGCTGGCCGACCCGGACCGCCTGGTGCGCGAGGGCGTGGTGCTGCGCGCGCACGAGGCCCTGGCCGACGCGGTCAGCGAAGGCCGGGTCGATCCGGCCGAGGTGGACCCGCCCGCCGCGGTGCGCTCACTGGCCGGGACCGTGGTGGCCACCGAGCGGGCGCTGGTGCTGGACGGCCCGTGGTGGCTGGCCGTGCTGGACCCGGCCGAGGTGGTCGCGGGCGGCGAGGCGTCCCCGCTGGCCGATCTGCTGGACCTGCCGACCTCCGACGGCGACGAGGTGGTCAGCGACAGCCAGGTGCAGCCGTGGGCGGAACTGGACGGCGTGGTCGAGTCCTGCGACCTGCTCGGCCTGGACTACCCGGACGGCGACCTGCACGTGCACCAGGAACTCGTGGTGCTGGTGGACGAGGTCCGGCACACCGTGCCCTGGTGGCTGGACCCGGACGGCGACCTGCACACCACCGAGGAACCGCAGGGCCTGGCCCGCGCGCTGGCCTGGACCCTGGACCGCTGGGAGGACCGGCACCTGCTGGCCGCCCTGCTCGCCGATCCGACCGCGCCGACCCTGTTGCGCTGAGCCGACGGCGTCGCCGCCCACCGGGGTGGCGACGCCCTAGACCCCGGTCTGCGCCGTGCGGGATCCGCGCCGGGCCGCGGCCCGCTGCCAGGCGATCACGGCCAGCCCGGTGAACCCGAGCAACCCGCCCACCAGGCAGGTCCAGGTCCAGGTGGACTCGGTGCCGCGCAGCACCAGCAACACCACGAACGCGGCGAAGAAGATCCCGGTGCCGACCGAGACCGCGGGCACCGCGTCGGTCAGACCGCGCGGCAACGCCGGCGGCGGCGGTGGGGTTTGCCTGTTCGTAACCGGGCTGGGTTCGCTTCTCTCGGCCACGTCAGGCAGGCTACCTGCCGAAACGATCGCCAGTGGCAGCAGGGAGGAGCCGCGATGGCCAAGACGTGGGTGCCGTCCGGTCTGGACCGGTTCTTCAAGATCTCCGAGCGTGGTTCCTCAGTCAGCCGGGAGGTCCGCGGCGGCCTGGTCACCTTCGTGACCATGGCCTACATCGTGGTGCTGAACCCGCTGATCCTGGGCAGCTTCTCGGCCCAGGACGCCGCGGCCAAGAAGGACGTGCTCGGCGAGATCCTGCCGGTGCCGCAGGTGGCCGCGGTCACCGCGCTGGTCGCCGGGGTGATGACCATCCTGTTCGGACTGATCGCGAACTACCCGTTCGCCATCGCCACCGGCCTCGGCATCAACAGCCTGGTCGCGGTCACCATCGCGCCGCAGGTCACCTGGCCGGAGGCGATGGGCCTGATCGTGGTCAACGGCCTGGTGGTGCTGCTGCTGGTGGTCACCGGGTTCCGCACCGCGGTGTTCAACTCGGTGCCACCACCGCTGAAGGCGGCCATCGCGGTCGGCATCGGCCTGTTCATCTGCCTGATCGGCCTGGTCGACGCCGGCTTTGTGCGCCGCGTCCCGGACGCCGCGGGCACCACCGTGCCGGTCGGCCTCGGCATCGGCGGCTCGATCGCCTCCTGGCCCACCCTGGTGTTCGTGGTCGGCCTGGTGCTCACCGGGATCCTGGTGGCGCGCAAGGTCCGCGGCGCGATCCTGATCGGCGTGCTGGGCAGCACCGTGCTGGCCATCGTGATCGAGGCCCTGGTCAGCGCTGGCCCGTCCAAGGGCGTCAACCCGCGTGGCTGGAACCTGGGTTACCCCGCGCTGCCGGAGAGCTTCTTCAGCCTGCCCGACCTGTCCCTGGTCGGCGAGGTCTCCTTCGGCGCCTGGACCCGGCTGCCCGCGCTGGCCGCCGCGATGCTGGTCTTCACCCTGGTGTTGACCGACTTCTTCGACACCATCGGCACCATGACCGGCCTGGGCAAGGAAGCCGGTCTGGTGGACAAGAACGGCCAGCTGCCCAACACCAGCAAGGCCCTCTTCGTCGACGGCGTGGCCGCGGTCGCCGGCGGCGTCGCCTCCAGCTCCTCCAACACCGTCTACCTGGAGTCCGCGGCCGGCATCGCCGAGGGCGCCCGCACCGGCCTGGCCAACGTGGTCACCGGCCTGCTGTTCCTGGCCGCCATGTTCTTCACCCCGCTCTACCAGGTGGTGCCGGTGGAGGCGGCGGCTCCGGCGCTGGTGATCGTCGGCGCGCTGATGATGACCCAGATCACCGACATCGACTTCACCGACTTCACCATCGCCCTGCCCGCCTTCCTGACCATCGTGGTCATGCCGTTCACCTACTCCATCGCCAACGGCATCGGCGCAGGCTTCATCAGCTACGTCGCCCTCAAGGCGGCCACCGGCAAGGCGCGCACCATCCACCCCCTGATGTGGGTGGTGGCCGCCGCCTTCCTGCTGTATTTCGGCATCGGGCCCCTGCGCGCGCTGTTCGTCTAGCCGAAGCCCCAGAACTGGTTCAGCCCGCGGTGGACGTGGTAGACGACGATGTCCGCGCCGTTGTTCGGGTTGAAGTTGCCCACGTCCACCGCCAGCCCGTTGCCGCCCGCGCGCAGTACCCGGGTGGCCGGGTTGTAGGTCCAGACCTGGCCGTCGCCGCCGCAGGGCTGCACGGTCACCAGCTGCGGGGCCGGTGGGTTGTCCGGGCCGTGGTCCAGGCAGCCGCCGCTGCCGATGGCCATCCGGCCGTCCGGGCGGTGGGTGAAACGCTGGGCGGGGCTGCCGTTGCAGTCGTAGAGCTGGATCTTGGTGCCGGGTGCTGACGAGCCGCCGGCGGCGTCCAGGCAGCGGGCGCCGTCCAGGTCGGTGTGCAGCAGGGAGTTGTCCGGGCGCGGGCCGCCTGCCGGGGTCCAGGTCTGGTTGGGGTTGCCCAGTGGGTGCCACAGGCCCAGTTCGGCGCCGCCGTCGCTGCGGTTGCCGAAGACGTCCAGGACCAGGTTGTTCGGCGCCAGCAGGGCGCGTTTGGCGGTGTCGTAGGTGAAGACCTGGCCGTCGCCGCCGCAGTCCTGGATGGTGACCACCCGGCCGGCGGCGGCCTGGTCGTCGCCGTAGTCCAGGCAGCCGCCACTGGCCACCGCCAGCCTGCCGTCAGCGCGCAGGCTGACCCGCTGGGCGCTGCTGCCGTTGCAGTCCCAGATCTGCACCTTGGTGCCAGGGGTGTTGCGGGCGCCCGCCGCGTCGATACACCGCTCGCCGGGCTGGTCGGTGGTGACCGGCTGCTCGGTGAAGGTGGCCCGGCGCGGGGCCTGCGGGTCGAACCGGACCGGCACCGACACACTGGGCGCGCCGGTGGCGGTGAGCAGGAAAAGCATGTGGTAGCCGGGTAACGCGGCGGTCGCGTCGGCCGGGGCGCGCAGCGTCATTCGACCGTCCACTGTGGACTCAACGGTCAGTTCCACGTGCCGCTGGGTGGTGTTGAGCGAGTGCGTGGAGGCACTCGGGGCGACCAGCACCGCGCGGGTGGCCGGAGCCTCGCCCTGGTAGTCCACGGTGAAGGACTGCCCGTAGGACAACACCTCCGGCGCGTGCGTGATCGACGGGCGCGGGCCGCGGAAGAGGTTCGGCGGCTGGTAGACCTCGATCGAACCGAGCAGGTTGTCGTTCTTGTCCGGGTCGCGGGTCATTTGCTGGAACTCATCGCCGGTGACCAGCACCCGGCCGTCGGCCAGCAGCACCGCGTTGGAGTGGTAGCCGCGCGGCATCGCCGAGGACGGGCCCAGCCGCCAGTTCTTGGCCGCCGGGTCGTACAGCTCCACCTGCCGGTACCGCTGATCGCCCTCGGCCACCTTGTACCCGGCGCCGTAGTCGCGCAGCGCGCCGCCGGTCTCGCCGTTGACCGAGAGCACGCCGCCGTCAGGCAGCAGCACCAGGTTGTCGTTGTTGCGGCTGAACGCCCTGGTGCTGTCGGTGACCCACTGTCCGGTGGCCGAGTCCAGCCGCAGTGCCTTCGGATCACCGGTCAGACCACCGGCCAGCAGGGCCTGGGTCGGGCCCTGTGGCCCGCCGGGCAGCGCCACCGCCGGGCCGTAGCGCCGGATCATCCCGTCCGGCCGGTCCGCCAGCCGCTGGATCGACCAGGACGTGGTGTTGATCCGGTGCTGCTGGTCGGCGCCGCGGCCGAGCAGATAGGTGGAGCCGTCGGCCATGGTGAAGGCGTGCGGGTAGTCCCAGGCGAAGACCTGCATGGGCGCGGTCTCACCGGGCAGGTTCGTCTGATTCCGTTGGGTGACACCGGGAATCGGGGTGTTGCGGGCCGGGAACAGCTCGGTTTTCGAGGTGAGCCAGCCGTTCTCGTCCTCGCCGGAGACGGTGCCGACCCGGCCGTCCGGGGTGAGGAAGGAGGTCGGGTACCAGCGGCCGACGGAGAGGTCCTGCTGCCGGTGCCAGGTCTCGGTCCACGGGTCGAAGGTGAACACCAGCCGGGCCCCGGACAGCTGGCCGTTCTTGGCCAGGTTGCCGCCGAAGACGGCCAGGTTCCCGTTGGGCAGGAACACCATCCCGGTGCAGAACAGCGGCGCGGGCCGGGCCTGCCCGGTGCCGTCCGGCATGTCGATCACCGGTGGCGGCACCGATTTCCACGCGTTCGCGCCGGTGCCCGCGCTGGGGTCCCAGAGGTGCGCGCGACCGCGGTTGCGCACCCCGACGGTGTAGGTCGGACTGGTCTCTTCCTGCGGGTTCTTGGTGACCTCGTCGAAGCTGAAGCTGAGCACCTTGCCGGTGGGCAGCACCGCCACGTGCACGCCGTAATCCGGCGAGGGCTGGGCGGTCCCGCTGGTCTCGAACCGGCCCACCTCGTGCGCCGGACCGGGTGGCGGCGGGGTCTCACCCGGCGCGTCGAACCTGGCGTGCGGATCGGCCTTGCGCCCCTCCCGCAGTGAGCGCTTGCGTGCCTCCAGGTGCTCGCGGGCGTGCTGCTCGCCGAGGATCTTGCGTTCCTGCTGGTAGAGGTACTCCGGGGTGTCCCGGTCCGGGCTGGCTCCCGGCGGCTGGCCATGGCTGTGTGAACCGTGGTCGTGCGCGGTGTGCTCGTGCGGTGGGGCGGCCAGGGCCGTCCCGGTGAGTAGTACGGACAGCACCAGCCCAGGCAGGATTTTGCGCACGCCGAATACACCTTCCGTTACGGAGTGGATTGGGCGTGAGTTCCCCCCGACAGGCCTTGCCGCCCTGCACTCAGTTGACGGTGCAACTGCTGTTCTGGGTAGAGCCGAATGGCCGCAACCAGCCGTCTTGTGTCGTAGGTCAAACAGCACAGCCGCCGGCGAAAGTCGTGAGGTATGCTAAGGATGTGTCGGAGTTTGAGACAGAGCCCACTCTCGCCAGCCGGTTGCGGCTGTCCGTCGTGCGGCTCAACCGCAGGCTCCGCGCCCAGCGCACCGATTCCACGGTCACGCTGACCCAGCTCTCGGCGCTGTCCTGCCTGTTCAAGTGCGGACCGCTGACCCCGGGTGAGCTGGCGGCCAAGGAAGGCGTGCAGCCGCCCTCGATGACGAGGGTCATCGCCGCGCTGGAGGACCACCGCTTCGCCACCCGGCGCCCGCATCCCACGGACGGCAGGCAGGCGATCGTGGAGATCAGCGATCAGGGGCGGGCGTTCATCCGGGCCGATGTGCAGGCGCGGGAACGCTGGCTGGACAAGCAGTTGGCCGAACTCGACGACTCGGACCGGGAAGTGCTGGCCCGTGCGGCCGAGATCATAGACAGGATGGCGGGGCAGTAACGAGTGACGACCTACGCGGAACGTGAGCCGGAACAGTTAGACCGTTCACCCAACGACTCCCCACCCCCGCGTAGCAGTCCATCTCCCGTGCGGCGCAAGGGCATGTTCGCCTCGCTGCGCACCCGCAACTACCGCTACTTCGTCGCAGGCGCGAGTATCTCGCTGATCGGCGTCTGGATGCAGCGGGTCGCCCAGGACTGGCTGGTCCTGGATCTCTCGCACGGCAGCGCGGTCGCCCTCGGCATCGCCGCCGCCCTGCAGTTCGCGCCCACCCTGGTGTTCTCGCTGTGGGCGGGCGTGCTGGCCGACCGGATGGACAAGCGCAAGCTGCTGATCGGCCTGCAGACCGCGATGGGCCTGTGCGCGCTGGCGCTGGGCCTGCTGGTGGTCACCGGCGCCGCGCAGCTCTGGCACGTCTACGCGCTCTGCCTGGCGCTGGGCTGTTTCACCGCGGTGGAGACGCCGGTGCGGCAGTCCTTCGTGGTGGAGATGGTCGGCAAGGACCAGGTGACCAACGCGGTCGCGCTGAACTCGATGAACTTCAACCTGGCCCGGATCACCGGCCCGGCCATCGCCGGTGTGCTGATCACCCTGATCGGCACCGGCTGGGTGTTCCTGCTCAACGCGGCCACCTTCGTCGCGGTGATCCTCGGCCTGTTCCTGATGAACCCGGCCCAGCTGCACCGCGGCACGCCGGTGCCCAGGGCCAAGGGCCAGCTGCGCGAGGGCCTGCGTTACGTGCGTGGCCGCAAGGACCTGGTCGTGCTGATGGTGCTGGTGTTCTTCGTCAGCACCTTCGGCCTCAACTTCAGCACCACCCTGGCCGTGGTGGCGCGCAACGTCTTCCAGCGCGACGCCGACGGCTACGGCCTGCTCTCCACCCTGCTGGCGGCAGGCACCTTCCTGGGCGCGCTGCTGGCCGCCCGGCGCAGCACCAAGGGCAAGCCGCGGCTGCGGGTGATGATCGGCGGCGCGATCGTGTTCGGGATCCTGGAGATCGTGGTCGGGCTGATGCCCACCTTCACCGCGCTGGGACTGATGCTGATCCCCACCGGCATCGCCGTGATGACCTTCACAACCACGGCCAACTCGACCGTCCAGCTGGCCGTCCGGCCGGACATGCGCGGCCGGGTGATGGGCCTGTACATGCTGGTCTTCCTGGGTGGGACCCCGTTGGGCAGCCCGGTGATGGGCTGGGTCGCGCAGGAGTTCGGCGGCCAGGCGCCGCTGCTGGTGGGCGGGATCGTGTCCCTGCTGGCCGCAATCGTGTGCGGAGCCGTTCTCGCAGGTCGCGGCGGCATGCGCTGGCCGGTCGGCCGATGGTCACGCTTTCGGGTGCGCCGCCGGGGCTTGACGACGGAGTGAAGTAAGCCTAACCTAAGTCTTGTCCGCTTCGTGGTGGGAGCGGCAGTCAGTTCGGGAACAGAGTGAGGCCCCGGCTCCGTAAGGAGTCCGGGGCCTCACTCTTTCGGCGACGTCAACTTGTCGGAGCATCCACCGCCGAAGTTCTGGGGCAACGATCAGGGCAGCAGCAGACCGTTCTTGCCCGCGCGGGCGTCCTCGAAGCGCTTGCCGACCTCGGCCCAGTTCACGATGTTCCACAGGGCGTTGATGTAGTCGGCCTTCACGTTGCGGTACTGCAGGTAGTAGGCGTGCTCCCACACGTCGAAGACGACTAGGGGGGTGGTGGCGATCGAGAGGTTGGAGTGGTGGTCCTTGAGCTGCTGGGTGATCAGCCGCTGGCCGATCGGGTCCCAGGCGAGCACGCCCCAGCCGGAGCCCTGGATGGTGGTGGAGACGGCGTTGAGCTGGGCGCGCAGCTTGTCGAAGGAGCCGAACTCCTCGTCGATCGCGGCGGCGAGTTCGCCGGTGGGCTTGTCTCCGCCGTTGGGCGAGAGGATCTTCCACCACACCACGTGCATGGCGTGTCCGGCCAGGTTGAAGGCCAGGGTGTGCTCCAGGCCGACGATCGAGCCGAAGTCGCCCTTGTCCCGGGCCTCGGCGATCTTGTCCAGGGTGTCGTTGGTGCCCTTGACGTAGGCCGCGTGGTGCTTGCTGTGGTGCAGCTCGTTGATCTCGCCGCTGATCGCCGGCGCGAGCGCGGAGTAGTCGTAGTCCAGATCGGGCAGGACGTAGGCGCCCATCAAGAGCCTCCCCATGTGAATGGCAGTCAGTTCATGAGAGTGCTGTGCAACTACAAGTTACTTGCAACAAGCCATGGTCACGAGTTGGGGTCGGCAGTTTGACCTGGCTTGTCCTGCCGGGTGAGCATCAGCGGCAGAAGTCCGAATGTTCGCCTTCAAGCAGGGGAAGCCGGTCGAAATCCGGCGCTGACCCGCAACGGTGGGCCGCTTCACGCGGTGAGCCCGAGTACCTGCCGAGGGTGCGATCACCGAACTCCGTCGAGGCTCGCGGAAGGTGTCCATGAAGAAGTCGTTGCTTGCCGCTGTGTGCGTGCTCACGCTGTCGTTCTCGGCTTGTGGGAGCCCGGCGGCCGCCCCGCAAACCCCGGCCGGGGCCGCGCAGGAGATCGTCAACTGCGGCCGGACGCAGAAGTTCGACGGCCGGCCCCAGCGGATCCTGAGCATGAACCAGCACGCCACCGAGGTGCTGGTGGCGCTGGGAGTGACCGACCGGATCGTGGGCACCGCCTACCCGGACACCCCGGACGTGCCCGCGGCCATCGCCACCGACTACGCCAAGGTCAAGACCATCTCGCAGAAGTACCCGACCCTGGAGCAGCTGCTCGGCACCGAGCCGGACCTGGTGGTCGGCGGCTACGCCAGCGCCTTCGCCGAGAAGGACGGCCGCGGCCGGGACGCTCTGGAAGCCAAGGGGATCCGCACCTTCCTGCTCTCGGAGAACTGCCCGGACGCCACCGCGGCCATCGGCACCTACACCGATGACCTGGGCGTGCTCGGCCGGCTGCTCGGCGCGACCGAGCAGGCCACCAAGCTGATCGGGGAGACCAGCAAGGCCGTGGACGAGGTGACCGCCAAGGTCGCCGCCGCGAACAAGCCCGCGGTGCCGGTGTTCTTCTACGACAGCGGCGAGCAGGCCCCGTTCACCGTCGGCGGGCGCGGGCTGGGCAACGACCTGGTCAAGCGGGCAGGCGGCCGCAACATCTTCGCCGACGTGCCCAAGGTCTTCGGCGACGCCAGCTGGGAACAGGTCGGCGACCGCGCGCCCGAGGTGATCGTGCTGGTGGACTACCTCGGCGACAACGGCGGCGTGGACGCCAAACGCCGCTTCCTCGAAGGACATCCGCTGGCCAAGGGCACCCCGGCGGTACGGAACAAGCGGTTCGTCACGCTCACCCTGCCCGACCTGATCGAAGGCATCCGGCTGCCCGCGGCGCTGCGCACGCTCACCGCCGGGCTGCACCCGGACCTGGCCAAGTGACCAGGGTTCCCCTCGGCCTGACCCTGCTACTCGGTTTCCTGGCGCTGCTCGGCGCCGCCAGCCTGGCCCTGTCCTTCGGGTCGGTGGCGGTGCCGGTCGGCCAGGTCTGGCGGATCCTGCTGCACTGGGCCGCACCCGGGCTGGTCGAGGCCGACTGGACCCCGGTGCGGGCCTCGATCATCCGCGAGTCCCGGCTGCCCAGGGTGGTGCTGGCGGTGCTGGTCGGCGCGGCGCTCGCGCTGGCCGGGGCGGTGGCCCAGGTGGTCACCCGCAACCCACTGGCCGATCCGTACCTGCTGGGCGTCAACTCCGGGGCCGGGTTCTTCGTGGCCGTGGTCATGGTGCTGGGCATCGGCGCCGGGGTGCTCGGCGCGGCCACCGTGCCGATCGCGGCCTTCCTGGGCGCGCTGGTGGCGTTGCTGCTGGTGCTCACGGTGGCCGGGCGGTTCGGTTCGGTGACCGCGCTGGTGCTCGGCGGACTCGGCGTGGCACAGATCTTCGGCGCGGGCATCCTGATGGTGATCTTCCTGGCGGCCAAGGGCGATCAGGCCAAGCAGGTGTTGTTCTGGCTCAGCGGCGGACTCGGCGATGCCCGCTGGGGGAGCATGGTCGTGCCAGGGGTGGTGCTTGTGCTGGCGCTGGCCGCGGGCATGGCGGTCGGGCGCTGGCTCAACCTGCTCTCCGCGGGTGACGACGGGGCCGCCGCGCTCGGCGTGGATCCGAAGAAGCTGCGGTTGCTGGCCCTGATCGCGGTCGCGCTGCTGGCCGGGACCTCGGTCACGGTGGCTGGCGGCATCGCCTTCGTCGGTCTGATCATCCCGCAGGCGGCCGCGTTCCTGGTCGGCGCGGACGCCCGGCGGCTGCTGCCGGTGGCCGCGCTGCTCGGCGGGGTGTTCCTGGTCGGGGCGGACCTGCTGGCCAGGGTGGTGATCGCGCCGCTGGAGATCCCGGTCGGCGCGGTCACCTCCTCGGTGGGCGGGCTGGTGTTCCTGGTGATGCTGTACCGGCGGCGGGGGAGGGCGGCATGAGCGTGCGCACCGAGGGCGTGCGGGTGGCCCTGGGCGGGCGGATCGTGGTGGACGGCGTCGATCTCGAACTGCGCGCCGGTGAGGTGCTGGGGCTGGTGGGGCCCAACGGTTCCGGCAAGACCTCGCTGCTGCGCACGCTGTACCGCGCACTGGCCCCGGCCGATGGCGCGGTGCTGGTGGACGAGCGGCCGGTGACCGGGTTCGGGCGGCGGGAGCTGGCCAGGACACTGGCCGCGACCACCCAGGAACCCGAGCACGCGGCCGCGCTGACCGTGTCCGAGGTGATCACCCAGGGCCGCACCTGCCACCGCGGCTGGCTGGAGTCACTGCGTGCCGAGGACCACGCCGCGGTCGGCGAGGCGATCACCCTGGCCGACCTGGAAGCCTTGCGGGACCGGGATGTCCGCACTCTCTCCGGCGGCGAGCGGCAGCGGGTCTCCATCGCTCGCGCGCTCGCCCAGCAGCCCCGGATCCTGGTGCTGGACGAGCCGACCAACCACCTCGACCTGCGGCATCAGCTCGCCGTGCTGGAACTGCTGCGGGCCCGTGCTACCGAGGGGCTGTCCGTGCTGCTCACCCTGCACGACCTGCGGCTGGCGGTGGAGCACTGCGACCGCTTGGTGGTGCTCGACGAGGGCAAGGTGGTGACCGCCGGGCCGCCGGTCGAAGTCCTCACCGCTGACCTGCTCGCCGGGGTCTTCGGCGTGCGCGGTCAGCTCAGGGAACTGGCCGACGGACGGTCCACAGTGGACATCGCGGGGACGGTATGAGCTGCCTACGCAAGTTCCTTGGCGAACTGGCGGATCAGGCGCAGCGAGTCCGCCGTGCTCAACGCGCGTTCCAGGGCCTGGTCGAAGGCGGAGTCGAACTCGCGCAACCGCACCGGGTGGTCGATCAGCGAGGTCGCGGTCACCGTCTCCTGCCACAGCAGCGTGGGCAGCTGCGGACTGGGGAACTCCAGCAGGTGGAACCCGCCGCCGCCGAGGGCGTGGAAGGCCTCCGCGGTGAACGGCACCAGCCGGATGTCCACAGTGGACGGTCGTTGCTCCACCATCGCGACCAGGTGCCGCAGTTGCGCGGCCAGCACCGCGCGGCCGCCGACCTGCTGGTGCAGCACGGCCTCGGTGACCACCGCGGTCAGCCGCAACGGGTCCGGGCCGTCCAGCCGGTGCTGGCGGATCAGCCGGGCCTCCAGGACCCGCTCGACGTCGGCCATCCGGATATTCGGCCCGGCGCCGCGGATCACCGCGCGGGCGTAATCCTCGGTCTGCAACAGGGCCGGGATCAGCCCGCCGTCGTAGGAGCGGATCGCGGCCGCGCCGTGCTCGTAGCCGAAGAAGCGCAGCGTGTCGTCGTTGAACAGCCCGCCGTAGCCCTGCCACCAGGACCGCTGCTCGGCGGCCGAGCGCAGTTCGATGAGTCCGGCATAGGACTCCTCGCTGAGCCGGTAGGCCTTGGCCAGCGCCTTCAACCGCACGTCGGTGATCTTCAGCTTCCCGCCCTCGACCCCGGAGACGTAGGGCTGGGTGAGCCGGGCGGCCTTGGCCGCGGCGACCGCGGTGAGACCGGTCAGCTCCCGGTGCTCGCGCAGCCGGAGGCCGAGTTCCCAGTTGGCGACGGTGGGTGAGGTGGGCACTAACGCAACTCCAGATGACGGTGCTGATATCAGTGCAGAAGTCTCGCACACCGGGCCTGGCCACGAAGGAGTGATGGCCGCCGCCTGCCCGGAGATCCGGATCCACTGCGACCCGGCCCCGCCGGACACGCTGTCCTGCGCCCAGGTCGCCGGTGACCCGGAGGTGGCATTGGGGCTGGTGGCGGCGGAGCTGGCGGCGACCGCGCACCGGGTGGAAGCGGCGGCCGCGCGCACCGCCCTGTCGGTGTACGCGATCAAGATCGGTCAGGCCACGGTGCTGCCCTGGGCGCTCGGCCTGGGCTGGTGGCACCCGGACCGGGTCCGGCTGGGCGGCGACGGCGGCCACGGCTGGCACACCCTGCACCTGCCCGGCGCACCGGAGCCGGTCACCCTGGCCGAGCTGATCGACGGGATTTTCGAGGGTCACCTGTTCCGGGTGGCCGGACACCTGGCGGCGGTACGCGGCTGCGCGCGGCCGACCATGCTCGGCCAGATCGGCTTCGGCATCGGCACCGCCTTCGCCCGCGCAACCCGCGGCGCCGCCGACTCAGCCCACCTTTCCCTTGCCCACCAACAGTTATGCGCCGCCCTGCCCTGGCTCGGCCCAACCGGCCGCCTACTGCCCGGCACCCACGGCCTGACCTTCCTGCGCAACCACTGCTGCCTGTTCTGGACCGCCCCGGAGGAAGACGCCTGCCGCAGCTGCCCCCGCCGCACCGACGAAGACCGCCTCACCACCTAACCCCCTCCCCAGCGTGTTGGCCGTTGTCGTACGCCGAGTTGGCCGTTATGGACGCCGAGTTGGCCCAACTCGTACGCCACGTTGGCCGTTGTGGGACGGGGCGGAGGGGTGAAACCCCCACGACGAGGGCCCTCGCGTGTTCTCCGTACGGCCTGGAGCATGCAGACCACACCCCGAGGAGTGGCCCCTGCAACCTGCGTAACCCTTGCCTCCCAACGTGACGGGGGCCGCTCATCGGGGTGTGGTTGGCTGGCGGAAGGCTGTGCGGAGAACACGCGAGCCCTCGGAGCCACGCTGGGTCTTAAGTCGGCAGGCCAAACCCCGCCCCGCAACCCGCTCATCCCGGCTCTTGATCTGCCCCACCCCTCCGGTGGTCTGCCCGGCCGGCGAGGCCATCCCTTTTTGATCTTCGGGTTGACAGTCAAGAGAGAAGATCAAGTGCGTCCTCGCCGGACGGGCAGAAATCAAAGGATGGGGGGAGAAGATCAAAGGCGAAGAGCAGTGCTCGTGTGCGGTTCCCCATCCCCGTCAGCCCTCCGATACCAAACCACATCCCGGGCAGCGGCCCGGTCGCGCTGGGTTCGCCGGGCGGCGGATTGTGTTGCGGGGCCGCTGCCCGGGATGCGGTGTGTCCTCTCCAGGCTGACGGGGATGGGGAACCGCTCGGGGAAGGTTTTCGAAAAGCCACCCCCGCCACCGGTTTTCGGGCTTCGCCCGGTCGCAGCTGCCTACGGCGTACAACATCGGCCAACGTGGTGTACGACAACGGCCAACACTCGGTGTGGTTTGAGTGTTGGCCGTTGTTGTACGGGGTGTTGGCTGTTTTAGCTGAAGGTGACCGGGATGAAGACGTCGAAGCTGCGGTCACTGGCCTGCCAGTGGTCGCGGCGGGTGATGATCGCGCAGGTCTCGACGGCGCAGTTCAGGCCGCCGGTGTTCTCCTTGAGGTAGATCTTGGCCGTGAACGAGCCGTTGGCCGCGATCGGGTAGGTGTTGCCGCCGAGCGGGGTGTTGGTCACCCAGGCCGACGGGCCGACGCCGGTGCCGCCCTGGCCGTCGCCGCCCTGGCAGGGGCCGGGCTTGACGCCGTAGCTGAGGTCCGCGGGGACCTTGCACAGCGCCACGTAGTAGCCCTTGTCGGTGTGGTAGCCGGTGCCGGTCACGGTGATCTCCTGGCCGTTGACCGCGATCGCGGTGGCCTCGGAGGCGGTGATGGTGCGGCCGTTGCGGCTGGCCGAGTCGGGGGCCGCGAGGGCCTGGCCGGTCATGGCCAGCACACCGGCGATCGCGCCGACGGAGACGAGAGCGGCCTTCACCTTGTTGTTCATGCTGTTTCCCTCTTCTTGGTTCGGTGGTGGAACAGCAGCAGGGCGGTGCCGGCCGTCAGGAGGGCCAGCCCGGTCAGTAGCGGGAAGATCGGTTCCGCGCCGGTGTTGGCCAGTCGCGGGGTGGGCGGCTGGATGGGCGCCGGTGGCGGTGCGACGACCGGGGTGGTGGTCGTCGGCGGCGGAGTCGTGCTGCCCGGCGTGGTGGTGCCGGTGGGCGGGGTGCTGGTGGTTGTGGGCTGGCCGCCGGGGACGGTGAGCACGGCGGCTGCGGTGGCTGTGCTGCCGGTGGGGTTGGTGAACACGGCCCGGAACTGCCTGCCGGACAACCGGATCGCCGCGGTCACGGTCAGCGTCTCGCCGGTCTCGCGCAGGTCGGTCCAGCTGCGGCCGCCGTCGATGCTCTCCTGCCAGCGGGTGTTCACCGCGCCCCTGGCGCTCGCGCTGAACCGGGCGGGGCTGCCCGCGGCGACCTCGACACTGGCGGGTTCGGTGAGCAGCACCGGCGCGGCGAAGCGGGCGAAGACCTGGATGTTCGCCCCGTCGGCCACGTACACCGCGCCAGTGGCGGCGTTGACCCCGATGGACCCGGGTGCGGCCACCTCCAGGGTGCCGATCACCTTGCGTCGCACCGGGTCCAGCACCGCGACCTGACCGAGTTCGGCCTGGGAGGTGTAGAGGAATCCGGTGGCCGGGTCCACCGCGGCCCGGCCCGCGCCCGCGCCTGCGGCGAAGGGCTCGCCGAGCACCTGGGCGGTGCGGGTGTCGATGGTGGTGACCGTGCCGTTGGCCTGGTTCACCGCGTACAGCCGGTGCAGCACCGGGTCCAGCGCCAGCCCGCGCGGGTTCGCGCCGACCGGGATGGTGGCGATCACCTTGTGCGCCTTGGTGTCCAGCACCGACACCGTGTTGTCGTCCAGGTTGGCCACGTAGGCCCGGCCCTGGTGCACCACCACCTGGTCCGGTCCGGAGCCGACCGGCACCGAGGCGATCACCTTCTGCTGCACCGGATCGAGCACCGAGACCACGGCCGCGCCGCCCTCGGCCACGAACACCAGGCCGCTGTCCTCGTCCACGCCGACGCCGTTGGGACCCGCGCCGACCGGGATGGTCGCGGTGACCTGCCGGGTGACCGCGTCGATCACCGAGACCGAGGGCTTCTTGTCGACCACGCCGCGGTTGACCGCGAACACGGTCCTGGTCCTGGTGTTCGCGGTGAGCTGCGCGGTCAGGTTGCCCAGTTTCGGGGTGGTGCCGAGGATCTGGTGGTTGCCGCCGAGTGCGCCCGCGGTGCTGTTGCGGGTGCTGGTGAACCAGGTCTCGCCGCCCAGCGCGGCGAAGGAATTGATCCCGGGCACGGCCACCGTGGCGGCCTTCTCGTGCCGCACCGGGTCGGCCGCCTGCGCGGGTAGCGCGGTGGCCAGCAGGATCGCGCCCGCGGCCAGCAGTGCCGCGGGGAGTCGGTGGAACATGGCGGTCTCCCAGCTCAGTCAGGGTCGCGGCGGGGCAGCACCAGCGGCGCCCCGGTTCGTGGATGGGCCAGCACCTCGACCTCGTGCCGGTAGACCCGGCTCAGCAGCTCGCCGGTGAGCACCTCGGCCGGATCGCCCGCGGCGGCCAGTTCGCCGCCGGAGAGCAACGCGACCCGGTCCGCGTAGGCCGCGGCCAGGCCGAGGTCGTGCAGCACCACGACCACCGCGTCCCCGGCCTCGGCCCGGCGTTTCGCGATGCGCAGCACGGCTTCCTGGTGCCGCAGGTCGAGTGCGGCGGTCGGTTCGTCCAGCAACAGCAGTCCGGCCCGCTGGGCCAGCACCCTGGCCAGCGCCACCCTGGCCCGTTCGCCGCCGGAGAGCGAGGGGAAACGGCGGTGCGCGAACCCGGCGACCTCGGTCTCCCGCATGGCTTCCGCGATCGCCTGCTCGTCCTGCTCGGCCGCCGGGGTGCCCGCCCAGGGCGCGCGCCCCATCTCGACCACCTCGGCCACGGTGAACGGGAAGGACAGCAGCACCTGTTGCGGCAGCACGGCCCGGCGCACCGCCAGCTCCCGCGGCCGGTACCCGGCAAGGGGTTTGCCGTGCACCAGCACCTGCCCCGCGGTCGGCGTGACGTCCCCGGCGAGCGCGGCCAGCAGGGTGGACTTGCCCGCGCCGTTGGGGCCCAGCAGCGCGAGCACCTCGCCGGTGCGCGCGGCCAGGTCCACCCGGTGCAGGATCCGTTGTCCGCCAAGGTGCACGTCGATGGCGGCCGCCTCGGCGACCACGGTGCCCGGCGGCGTGGGCGCGGGGAGTTCGAGTCTCATGCCCACCCGCCCTGACTGGCCCTGGTGCGGCGCAGCAGCCAGAAGAAGAACGGCCCGCCGACCAGCGCGGTCAGCGCTCCGATCGGCAGCTCCACCGGCGCCATCACGGTGCGCGCCACCAGGTCCGCGGCCACCACGACCACCGCGCCGCCGAGCGCGCTGACCGGGATCAGGTACCGGTGCCCCGGTCCGATGATCATGCGGACCACGTGCGGCACCACGAGTCCGACGAACCCGATCATGCCCGCCACGGCCACCGCGGCGGCGGTCAGCAGGGCCACCACGAACATCAGCGTGCCGCGCAGCCGTTCGATGTGCACGCCCAGGTGCCGGGCCGGGCGTTCGCCGAGCGCGAGCAGGTCGAGCTGCCGGGCGAACAGCGGTGCGAGCAGCAGTCCGATGATCGCGCAGGGCAGCACCGCGAGCACCTTGGGCCAGGTGGTCGAGGCCAGGCTGCCCATCATCCAGAACACCACCGAGCGCAGCTGGGCGTCGTTGGAGTAGGTGAGCAGCAGGTTGATCACCGCACCGGTGGCCGCGTTGACCGCGATCCCGGTCAGCACCAGGGTGACCACCTCGGTGCGCCCGCCGGAGCGCGCGACCAGGTACACCACCGCCACCGTGACCAGGCCGCCGACGAAGGCGGCCGCGGGCAGCGTCCAGGAGCCGAGCGCGGTCACCCCGAGCACGGTCACCGCGCTGGCCGCCACGGCCGCGCCACCGGACACACCGACCACCGCGGGCTCGGCGAGCGGGTTGCCGAACACGCCCTGCATCACCGCGCCCGCGCAGGCCAGCGAGGCCCCGACCAGCACGCCGAGCAGCACCCTGGGGAAGCGGATCTGCCAGAGCACCGCGTCCAGGTAACCCGCGCCGGCAGGCGCCTCGGCCAGCCCGAGCCGGTGCGCGACCGAGGCGAGCACATCGGCCACCGGACTGGGGAACGCGCCGATGCCCGCACCCAGCAGGCACAACAGCACCAGCGCGCTGGCCAGTCCCAGCACGAGCGCCAGGCGACGTGCCCGCATCAGCGCAGGCCCTCGGCCAGCGCGGTGACCACCAGCGCGGTGCGCGGCCCGAAGTTGAGCAGCACCCCGTCCTCGATGGCCACCACCCGGCGCCCGGCCGCGGCCGGGGTCTGCGCGACCCCTGGCAGCTTGAGCAGCCCGTCCACGCCCTGCACCGAGTCCAGTCCCTTGCTCATCACCAGGATCGCGTCCGGTTGCGCCTTGACCAGCGCTTCCGCGGTCAGTGGGGTGAACGGTCCGAGTCCCAGTTCCACCCCGACGTCACTGGCGCCGGCCGCGTCGATGATCGAGTCCGCGCCGGATCCCTTGCCGCCCAACAGGTAGACCGCGGCCTGCCCGCGCAGGTACAGGAACGCCACCCGCGGTTTCCGTTGTCCCCTCGGCACCGTGGCCCGCGCGGCGTCGATCTCGCCTTTGGTCCGTTCGGCCAGTTCCCGGCCGGCGCCCGGCACGCCGAGCGCGGCGGCGATGGCTTCGATCCGGGTGTAGGTGTCCGGCATCCGCTTGGCCTCGGGCAGCACCACCACCGGCACCCCGGAATCGCGCAGCTGGCTGATCGCCTCGGGCGGGCCGATGCCGGGTTCGGTGAGGATCACGGTGGGGCGCAAGGACAACGTGCTCTCCGCGGACACGTCGTGCCCGGAGGTCACCACGGGCAGTGCCTTGGCGGGCTCGAAGGTGGCGGCCACGTCCCGGCCGACCACGTTGGCGCCGAGCCCGAGGGTGAACACCACCTCGGAGATCGACCCTGCGAGGGGGATGATCCGGGAGACATCGGTGATGGTGATCTTGCGCCCGTCCGCCGAGTCCACCGTCACCGGCAGTGCGGGGGTGGGCGTGGCCAGGGGTTTGATCCGCTGCGCGTTGACCTCGGTCGCGCCCGAACTGGCCGGGGTGCTGGCCTGCGGTGCGGGCGCGGCGCACCCGGCCAGCGCGAGCAGCAGCGCACCGGCCAGTAAGCGGCGGTTCATGCGGCGGATCGCTTGCGCAGCAACCGGATCACCAGCACCACGGCGACCAGCGCGACCACCGCGCCGAGGCCGACCAGCACGATCGGCATGGTCGAGGTGCTCTGCGGGGTGACGACGGTCTCGGCCACGGGAGCGAGTTCCGGGCCGAACTTCACCGGCACCACCACGTCCTGGGTGCGGTCGGCGGTGCGGGTGTGGTCAGTCCGGCTAACCAGCGCGCACTTCACCCCGCTGTCCCGGCAGTCGATCTTCGGCTCGGTCGAGAGCACCGGGCTGATCTTCAACTGGGCGGTGAAGCTGCCGTCCGGGCCGAATGGCTTGGCCAGGTCCTTGCCGTAGGAAGGCGGGTTGTTCGAGATCCACTGGGACGCGCCGCTGGCCCCGCTCATGTCCGCGCCGCCACCGCACGGCCCCGGCTGCTTGCCCGGCCCGTTGTCCACGCAGAAGGCCACGTAGATGCCCTTGTCCACCCGGTAGCCCTGGCCGCTGACGGTGACGCTCGCGCCGCTCTCGTCCAGGCCCTTGGTCTTGGACACGGTCAGCTGCTGCCCGTAGTCGCCGGTGACCGTGGTGCCAGCCGGGCTCTCGGTGACCGCTCCCGCGCCGGGCACCCGGCTCACGGTCACCGCCGACGGCGGCAGGTAGCCGCTCGGCGGCGTGGTCTGCTCGGTCATTACGCCCCCACTAGCCAGGTCAGTCTTACCTATCTATTGTTAGCCTAACCTAAGTAGGTCGTTTTGTTGATGGGGTGAACGGATGATGCGAACGGTCCGGCTGACCGCGGCGGTGCTGCTGGGGCTGATCTTCGCCCTGCCGGGAACCGCTGTGGCCCAACAGGTTCCGCAACTCTCCGCCGATCGGTCCAGTGGTCTGGACCCGGCGGGGGAGCGGATCGTGGTGCGCGGCGCGGGCTTCACCGCCAACGCCACGCTGGCCCTGGGCGCCTGGTCCGGCAGCACCGCGGATCCGGCCGGTCCGGCCACGATCACCGCGTCGGCCGACGGCGGATTCGCCACCGAACTGCTGGTCAGCCCGGCCTTCGCACCTGCGGGCGGCCCGATCGAACTGCGGGTCAGCGTGCCCGGCGTGGCCCCGCTGCCGCTGCGCTTTGGCGGGAACCCGCCAGCCACCAGCACCCCGACCACGCCCCCGGTGACCAGCACGCCCGGCACCTCAACGCCCGGCACCTCCACCAGTACGCCGACCGCCGCGCCGCGCATTGACGCGCCGCGGGCCGAGGCCGCGGCGGCGCCGAAGCTGTCCGCGTCCAAGACCCAGGGCCTCAACGCCGCCGGGGAGAAGGTCACCGTGACCGGATCCGGCTACAACGAGGCCAAGGGCATCTACGTCGCGGTCTGCGTGGACAACGGCGCCGGCAAGGTGCCGACCCCCTGTCTGGGCGGCGCGGACCTCTCCGGCAAGAACGGCAACTCGGCCTGGATCTCCAGCAACCCGCCGCCCTACGGCAAGGACCTGGCCAAGCCCTACGGGCCAGGCGGCAGCTTCTCGGTCGAGCTGACCGTGACCGCCAAGGACGAGTACACCGACTGCGCCGTGCTCAAGTGCGCGATCGTCAGCCGCGCCGACCACACCCTGGGCGCGGACCGCAGCCAGGACGTGATCCTGCCGATCACCTTCGGCGGCAACGGAAATCCGGCCCCGACGACGACCACGACGCCGCCGCCCGGTGGTGGTGGCGGCGGTGGTGGCGGCGAACAGCCCGGCGGGGGCACGGGCGGGGGCGGCACCGGCGGTGGTGGCGGAGGTGGCCGGTCCGGGGGGCTGGCCAACACCGGCGCCGGGCCGATCCTGCCGATCACCCTCGGCGGCCTGGCCCTGCTCGCCGGGGGCGCCTTCGCGCTCTACGCCGGGCGTCGACGCTCCACTGTGGACTGACTAATTCGGTTGCGGCCGGGAGCACGGTGCTGCGACCGTCAACGGCGTGTCCATTCTGCTAGCGCGGAAAGTCACAGTGTCGTTTGGTCCACGGACCGTGCTCTCGGAGGTCGATCTTGATGTCTCACCCGGTGACCGGATCGGCCTGAGCGCACCCAACGGGGTGGGCAAGTCCACCCTGCTGCGGGTGCTCGCCGGTGAACTGCCGCCCGAGGAGGGCGCGGTCACCCGGCGGGCGGGCGCGGTGCTGGCCTATCTGACCCAGGAAACCGACCTGCGGCCCGGCGAATCCCTGCGCGAGCACCTGGCCCGGCGCACCGGCGTCGCCCAGGCCGAGGCCGGGTTGGACCGCACCGCCCAGGCGCTGGCCACCGAGCCGGACGCGGGCGATGCCTACGCCGCGGCCCTGGACCACTGGACCGCGGTGGGCGCGGCCGACTTCGACGAGCGCGCCGCCGTGGTGTGCGAGCAGCTCGGCCTGCCAGCCGATCTGCTCACCGACCGCGGCGCGGGCGAACTCTCCGGCGGCCAGGCGGCCCGGTTGCGGCTGGCCTCGGTGCTGCTGGTGCGCGCGGACGTGCTGCTGCTCGACGAGCCCACCAACGACCTGGACACCGCGGGCCTGGACCTGCTGGAGAACCGGGTTCGCTCCAGCCGGGCCGGCATCGTGCTGGTCAGCCACGACCGCGAGTTCCTGGCCCGCACGGTCACCTCGGTGGCCACCATCGACGAGTTCAGCCACCAGCTCAGCGTCTTCGGCGGCGGCTGGCAGGCCTACCTGGACGAGCAGGAGACCATCGCCCGGCACGCCCGCGAGGCGTACGCGGCCTACACCGACAAACGCGCCTCGCTCACCCAGCGCTCCCGCCAGATCAAGGAGTGGTCCCGGGCCGGGGTGCGCCGGTCCAAGCTGGAAACGGACCCGCTGATCCGCAACGCCAAACGGCAGGGCGCGCAGAACACCGCGATCAGAGCCACCCTGGCGCAACGCGAACTGGCCAGGATGGAGGAGGTCGAGGAGCCGCGCGAACCGTGGGAGCTGCGCCTCACCCTGCCCTCGGCCGGGCGCGGCAGCGAGATCGCCTTCGCCCTGCGCGGTGCGGTGGTCGAACGCGGTGATGTCCGGCTCGGCCCGGTCGACCTGACCATCGGCGGCGGCGAACGCTGGCGGATCACCGGCCCCAACGGCGCTGGCAAGTCCACCCTGGTCGGCGCGCTGCTCGGCCGGATCCCGCTGCTCGCCGGGCAGGTGCTGACCGGCGCGAACGTGGTGGTCGGCGAGGTGGACCAGCTCCGGCACACCTTCGACACCGAGGAGACCGCGCTGGAGGTCGTGATGGCCGCCACCGGCTTCGAGGCCGAGCGGACCCGTACCCTGCTGGCCAAGTTCCGGGTCGGCGCGGATGTGGTGCTGCGCCCGGCCCGCACGCTCTCGCCCGGTGAGCGCACGCGGGCCGGACTCGCTGTGCTGCAAGCGAAAGGCACCACCTGCCTGGTGCTGGACGAGCCGACCAACCACCTGGACCTGCCCGCGATCGAACAGCTCGAACAGGCCCTGGCCGACTACCCCGGCACGCTGATCCTGATCACCCACGACCGCAGGCTGGCCAAGGCCGTCAAGGTCGGCTTCACCCTGGACGTGAGCACGCTCTGAGCTGGCGGCCGAGAGCGGGCACCCCCGACTGGCACCCGCTCCCGACCTCGTTAATTGGCTCTCAGCCCCCGACGGGCCAGGTGTGCACCGGCTCGCCCGAGTGCATCAACTCCAGGTACCGCCGCAACATCCCGGTCAGCGCCGCCTCCCGGTCCAGCCCCCGGCTCTCCAGCCGGGCCACCGTCTCGCGCTGCCAGGTCGACCCGGTGCGCCGCGCCACGCACCGCTGCTCGATCACCCCGAGGTAGCGCTCGCGGGCCGCGTCGGAGACCCCGCACAGCCGCAGTCCCTCGTGTGCCATCGGCAGCAGCCGCCGCAGCACCAGTTCATCCGGCGGGATCCAGCCGATGCCCGGCCAGTACAGCTGCGCGTTCATCCCGTGCCGGGCGCCGCTGTAGAGGTTCTCCTCGGCCGCCTGGAAGGACATCTGGGTCCACACCGGGCGGTCCTGTTCGGTCAGCGCCCGCTGCGCGCCGTAGAAGAAGGCCGCGTTGGCCAGCACGTCCAGCACGGTCGGGCCCGCGGGCAGCACCCGGTTCTCCACCCGCAGGTGTGGCACCCCGTCCACGATGTCGTAGACCGGCCGGTTCCACCGCCAGATGGTGCCGTTGTGCAGCCGCAACTCCGACAGCTTCGGCGCCCGCCCGGCCGCCAGTGCTTCGAGCGGATCTTCCGGCTCGGTTTCGGGCAGCAGCGCCGGGAAGTAGCGGACGTTCTCCTCGAACAGGTCGAAGATCGAGGTGATCCACCGCTCGCCGAACCACACCCTCGGCCGCACGCCCTGGTTCTTCAGCTCCTGTGGCCTGGTGTCGGTGGCCTGCTCGAACATCGGGATCCGGGTCTCGTGCCAGAGCGCCTTGCCCAGCAGGAACGGCGAGTTCGCGGCCAGTGCGACCTGCACCCCGGCCAGGGTCTGCGCGGCGTTCCAGTGCGCGGCGAAATCGTTCGGCTCCACCTGCAGGTGCAACTGCACCGAGGTGCAGGAGGACTCCGGCAGGATCGAGTCGGTGTAGCTGCGCAACCGCTCCGGCCCCTTGCCCGGCATCGGCGCGCCCTCCATGTCCAGCAGCATCTCCTCGCCGCGCGCGCCGAAGATCTGCGCGTTGAGCAGGGAGTAGCGCGGACTGGTGGAGAGCCACCTCGGGTCGAAGTGCTCCCGGCGCAACGTCGGCAGCATGCCGATCATGGCCAGCGCGGCGCCCGCGTCATGCGCCTTGCCGTCGGCGGCGTCGAGCTGCTGGCGTAGCTCCTCCTCAAGCTCAAGCGCCTCATCCCCGGCCAGTGGCCGCGGCGCGACGTTGATCTCGATGTTGTACTGGCCTAGTTCGGTCTGGAAAGCAGGGTCGGAGATCTTCTCCAGGACCACCGTGTTCGCCATGGCAGGCCGCAGCGTCTCGTCGACGAGATTCAACTCGATCTCCAGCCCCATTTGTTGCCGGGGAAAGGAGAAGTGGTTCTCGGCGAGCATCCGGGCGAGTGCGTCCAGGCAGCGCTGGACCTTGTCCCGGTATCGCTGACGATCCTCCCTGGTGAACGTCCGGTTGGTCACGTCCCTTCCCATGCCGCCTCCCACTCGGTCGGCTGGTTGGCCGGGCACACCAGCGGCGTAGCGAACGCCCACCGTGGCACAGCGTTTCCCGGACTGGCCAGCCGCCAAACCGGTGCTCTCTGTTACATCGTCTTAACCAACAGCAACAATGCGCAGGTCAGCGCGTTGTTTCCGGATCTACGTTACTGGACAGTCTCTCTCGAATCGTGGGATGGCACACTGATCGGGTGGTGCAGGTGATCCAGATCGACGACCCGGCCGATGAGCGTCTCGCCGACTTCCGCGACCTGTCTACCGCCGACCGGCGGCCGGACCGTCCCGGCGGGCGTGGCCTGGTGCTGGCCGAGGGCGTGGTGGTGGTCGAACGCCTGCTCGCCTCGCCCTACCCGGTGCGTGCCCTGCTGGGCGTCCAGCGGCGGATCGAGGCCCTGGCCGACCAGCTGGAATCAGTCGATGTCCCGGCGTATGTGACCAGCACGGAGATCATGGCCGAGGTGGTCGGCTTCCACCTCAACCGCGGTGTGCTGGCCAGCGCGGACCGCGCGCCCATGCCCGCGCTGCCGGACCTGGCCGCCCGGTCCCGCTGCCTGGCCGTGCTGGAGGGCGTCGGCGACCACGAGAACCTGGGCTCGATCTTCCGCAACGCCGCCGCGCTCGGCGTGGACGGTGTGCTGCTCGGGCCCGGCTGCGCCGACCCGCTGTACCGGCGCAGCGTCCGGGTCTCCATGGGCCACGTGCTCCGGGTCCCCTTCAGTACCGTCGAACCCTGGCCGGAGGGCCTGAAAACCCTGCGCGACAACGGCTTCCGCCTCGCCGCCCTCACCCCGAGGGCCGATTCCCAGTCCCTGCGGACCGCGGTGGCCGGGGTCGGGAAGGTCGCGTTGCTGCTCGGTTCGGAGGGGCCAGGCCTGACCGAGGAGGCCATCACCGCCGCCGACCTGCCGGTGCGCATCCCGATGGCGCCGGGCGTGGACTCGCTCAACGTGGCCACCGCCGCGGCCGTGGCCTTCTACGAGGTCACCCAAGCCCTTGACGCCAGCCACTAGGCTCCGGCGACGTGGAACTGCACGCTCGCGAAGCCCGCGCCGTTCTCCTGCGCCCACTCGGCCAGGACGGGGAGCCGCTTGAGGTCGACCTCGGCACGCTGACGCTGCCGGCGGGCCTGGCCGAGGCACTGCACGAGTGGGCCGAGGTGGCCGGGGCGGTGGAACTCTCCGAGGGCGCCGGTGAGGCGGTCTACCAGCGCGGACGGCATCTGGCCTGGCGGCTGGCCGTGGCCCTGGACACCCCGGTGCGCTACGTGGACCCGGTGACCGGGGAGACCGAGGAGATCCTGCCGCCGCCACCCGTGCCGGTGCGCCCGGCGGAGCCGGTGGAACCGACCCCGTGGGCGACCGGGCTGACCGTGAGCGTGTTCGTGGCCGCGATCGTGGTGGTCTCGATCGTCGCGCTGTCCCAGGGGCTGAGCCAGGCCAGCCCGCTGCTCGCCCTCGGGGCGAACGTGGTGATCGCGGGTGGCCTGGCGCCCTCGGTCTGGCTGGCGCGCCGCACCCCGGTGTGGCGCTGGGTGTCCTACGGCGTGGTCACCGGGATCGGCGTGGCGTGGCTGGCCCTGTTGCTGAGTCTGCTGGGACCGTGACGGCCCCTGGACCGGCAAAAGGGAAGAGCGCACCTGCTCCTCGCTGTCACCGAGGCAGTGGACCCCTGCAGGTGGTCCGCGGTCGCCGCTCTTCCCCTGTCAACGCCACGTGCGCTCCTCTAACCCCGCTGGGAACGCACGCCGAGTAAGACGTCCTCCCAGGACGGCACGATCGGGTGGTTCTTCCGACCGCGCTTGCCCGCGGGCTCGGTCCGCCGTGCCGGGGCGTGCGTGCCCAGATCGCCCTCCGCCGCCTCTGTCTTCTCGACCTCTTCCGCCTGCACCGGCTCGGTCGGTTCGATCAGGGGCGCGTCGGCCTGCTGGGCCAGCTCCTCCGGGAGCGGCTCGGGCTGGTAACGCTGACCGTTGCTCGCCGGGGCCTGCCGGGGTTCCGCCACGGGGGGTGGCGGCGGCATGGACTCGTCGATCACCGGCAGGATCTTGGTGTCGCCGTCCAGTTCCAGGGCCTGCTGCGCGAGCGGGGTGATCGCGCGCACGGTCCGCAGCGGACGGCCGGGGGTCGGGTCGATCAGGTCGGCGGCGTGCTCGTCCAGCGGCGTGATGGTGCCGCCGTGCGCGCCAGGGTGGAAGATCCAGTGCGCCCGGTTGTCCGAGCGGCCTGCCCGCCAGCGCAGCTGGATGACCCACTTGCCGTCCTCGCCGCGCCAGGAGTCCCAGTTGCCCACCGAGTAGTCCTGGCCGCGCAGGCCGAAACCGTGCGCCACGACCTCGCCGAGGGTGGAGACGTCCGGGCCGTCCTCACGCACCGGGTGCGCGCGCTGGGCCAGATCCGCGGTGCGGGACCGCTCCAGCAGCACCGGGTAGGCGTAGCGCTCCACCCGCTGGGTGGGCAGTCCGGAGGCGGCGGCCACCTGCTCCACCGACTCGCCACCGCGGATGCGGGCCTGGATCTCGCGCGGTCGCATCTGGCTTTCCAGCTCGATCTGCGCCTGGCCTAGCCGGGTGATGTCGCCTCGGGCGGCGGCCTTGAGCCGCTCGTCAGCCGGGAGCGAGAAGCGTTCGCCGCGCTCGTCTTCGAGGACAAGCACCTGCGCGTCCTCGTCGAGCCCGACTACTCGCAGCGCTCGCATGACGGCCTCCCGGAAACTTCACCTCGCTAGCGGACACGGTATGTCGGCGAGCCTGCTTGACGGGGCAGGCGCGCCGACACCACGACTATCTGCACCCGATCTTGCCTGATCGGGGCACAGGCTCGCACCCGCAAATCACAACGGTGTCACTTCGCGGGAGGTGGCGGGGTCAGCCGAGCTGTCCGACCACCCAGTCCACGGACTGTGTGAGCTTCGTCACATCGTCCGGGTCGATGGCCGGGAACATGGCTACGCGGAGTTGATTACGGCCGAGCTTGCGGTAGGGCTCCACGTCCACCACGCCGTTGGCCCGGAGCACCTTGGCCACCGCCGCCGCGTCCACCGAATCGGCGAAGTCGATGGTGCCGACCACGTGCGAACGCTTGGCCGGATCGGTGACGAACGGGGTGGCGTACTCGCTCTGCTCGGCCCAGTTGTAGAGCCGCGAGGAGGAGTCCGCGGTGCGCGCGGTGACCCAGTCCAGGCCGCCGTTGCCGAGCATCCACTCGATCTGGTCGGCCAGCAGGAACAGGGTGGCCACCGAGGGGGTGTTGTAGGTCTGGTCCTTGCGCGAGTTGTCCAGCGCGGTCGGCAGGGACAGGAACTCCGGCACCCATCGCTCGCTCGCGCCGATCTCGTCAACGCGGGCGATCGCGGCCGGGCTCAGCAGCGCCAGCCACAGGCCGCCGTCGGAGGCGAAGCTCTTCTGCGGCGCGAAGTAGTAGACGTCGAACTCCTCGGCGCGCACCGGCAGGCCGCCGGCGCCCGAGGTCGCGTCGATGGCCACCAGGGCGTCCCCGGCGTCGGCGGGCCGCGCCACCGGCACCATCACGCCGGTGGAGGTCTCGTTGTGCGCCCAGCCGATCAGGTCTGCCTCGGGCGAGCCCACCGGCGTGGGCGCGTCGCCCGGCTCGGCCTTGACCACGATCGGGTCGCCCAGGAACGGCGCGGCCTTGGCCGCCTTGGCGAACTTGGCGGAGAACTCGCCGTAGGTCAGGTGCAGCGAGCGCTCGCGGATCAGGCCGAAGGTGGCCGCGTCCCAGAACGCGGTGGTGCCGCCGTTGCCGAGCACCACCTCATAGCCCTCGGGCAGCGCGAACAGTTCGGACAGACCGCCGCGGACCCGGCCGACGAGCTGCTTGACCGGCTTCTGCCGGTGCGAGGTGCCCAGCAGCGCGCCACCCTCGGCGGCCAGCCGGGCGAGCTGCTCCGGGCGGATCTTGGACGGCCCACAGCCGAAACGGCCGTCACTCGGGCGCAGCTCCGCCGGGAGCTGGAGGGTGGTCAGGTCGGCCGTCTGCGTCATCACGGCGCCTTTCACTCGCGGTTGTCAACAGCGCCGGCGCCGTTGCCGGAGGCACCCAGTGTTGCAGCCGGATGGCCTACCGGTTACCAGTGGGTGCCCCAGCTCACCCGCCCTGAATGGTCTCCCAGCCCTCGACCTCCGCAGGCGTGCGCGGCCCCGGCCCGAGGTACTGGGCCGAGGGCCGGACCAGCCTGCCGGTGCGCTTCTGCTCCAGGATGTGCGCGCACCAGCCCGCGGTCCTGGCGCAGGTGAACATCGCGGGCATCATGTGCGGCGGCACCCCGGCGAAGTCCAGGATCACCGCGGCCCAGAACTCCACGTTGGTCTCGATCGCCCGGTCCGGGCGGCGCTCGCGCAGTTCGGCCAGCGCGGCCTGCTCCAGCGCCGCGGCCACCTCATAGCGTTCCGCGCCCAGCTCCTGGCAGGTCCGGCGGAGCACCCTGGCGCGCGGGTCCTCGGCCCGGTAGACCCGGTGGCCGAAGCCCATCAGCCGTTCCTTGCGGTCCAGGATCCCGGCCACGAACTTGCGCGCGTCGCCGGTGCGCTCCACCGCCTCGATCATCGGCAGCACCCTGGCGGGCGCGCCGCCGTGCAGCGGGCCGGACATGGCGCCGATCGCGCCGGACATGCAGGCCGCCACGTCCGCCCCGGTGGAGGCGATCACCCTGGCGGTGAAAGTGGAGGCGTTGAGGCCGTGCTCGGCCGCGGAGACCCAGTAGGCGTCCACCGCCCGCACGTGCTTGGGGTCGGGCTCGCCGCGCCAGCGGGTCATGAACCGCTCGGTGACCGAGGAGCACTCGTCGATCCGGGACTGCGGCACCGCGGCCACGCCAATGCCGCGGGCGGACTGGGCCACGTAGGACAGCGCCATCACCGAGGCCCGCGCGGCGTTCTCCCGCGCCTGCTCGTCGGTGATGTCCAGCAGTGGCTGGTAGCCCCAGATCGGGGCCAGCATGGCCAGCGCGGCCTGCACGTCCACCCGGACGTCGCCGGTGTGCACCGGGATCGGGAACGGTTCGGCAGGCGGCAGGCCGCGGCCGAAGCGTCCGTCCACCAGCAGCGCCCACACGTTGCCGAAGGTGACCGACCCGGCCAGGTCCTCGATGTCCACCCCGCGGTAGCGCAGCGCGCCGCCGTCCCGGTCGGGCTCGGCGATCTCGGTCTGGAAGGCGATCACGCCCTCCAGACCGGGCCGGAAGGTCTGCTCGGCTGCCAGGTCCTGCACCACGGTGTGCCCCTCTCCCTGCGCGTTGGCGCCACCCTTCCGCGTGCGCGCGGAGTCGGCAATCACCTCCTGTGGTGGCATCCATCACCACTCAGGCGGTTTCGCATTTGTGGATTTCGCCGTACGGTCCGCTGTCACGGTGCTACGCGGGGTGCCCCGTCGGGGAGGAGTTCGACATGCCGGACGCCAACATCACACTCCCGGCGATGAGAGTGTCGTACGAGGCAGGAGCCTTGGACGAGACCTCGCTCGCCGGTACCTGGCACGAGCAGCTCCAGTTGTGGCTGAACGACGCGATCGGCGCGGGACTGCCCGAACCGAACGCGATGATCCTGGCGACATCGGACACCGAGGGCCGACCGTCCTCACGCACCGTGTTGACCAAGGGACTTGATGCACGCGGTCTGGTGTTCTTCACCAACTACACCTCCACGAAGAGTCACGACCTGCTGGCCACCCGGTTCGCTTCCGCGACTTTTCCCTGGTTCGCCATGCAGCGGCAGGCCACGGTGCGGGGTGCGGTGGAGAAGGTGAACGCCGCGGAGACCGCCGAGTACTGGAACTCCCGGCCGCGCGGCTCCCAGCTCGGCGCGTGGGCCTCCCCGCAGTCGCGGGTGGTCAACGACCGGCACGTGCTGGAGTCGGCGCTGAACATGGCCAAGCGCCGCTTCGCCGAGTCCGAGCGGATCCCGGTGCCCCCGCACTGGGGTGGCTGGCGGATCCGGCCGGAGATGGTCGAGTTCTGGCAGGGCCGCCCGGACCGGATGCACGACCGGCTGCGCTTCCGGGCCAGCCGGGACGGCTGGCAGGTAGAGCGCCTGGCGCCGTGAGCGCCGTGTCCACCTGCTGACAAACGCATTCCCTTAGCCACGCTAACGGCCTAACATCCGATGGGTGACTGGGGACCCCGATGCCGTGCGCGTCGACACCGACAAGCCGCCCAGTCCTGGCCTCCGGGCCAGGCTGGGGCGAGTCCTGCTGGACACCAGACCGCTGAGGAACACGGCGTACCGGCGGCTATGGCTGTCCAGCACGATCACCGTGATCGGCTCCCAGCTCACCACCGTCGCCGTGCCCAAGCAGTTGTACGACCTGACCGGCTCGTCCGCCTATGTCGGACTGGCCGGTCTTTTCGGTGTGGTGCCACTGATCATTTTCGGCATCTGGGGCGGGGCCGTCGCGGACACCGTGGACCGGCGGAAACTGTTGCTGGTCACCAACACCGGGGTGGCGATCACCTCGGTGCTGCTGTGGGTGCAGGCGATCACCGGCATCGGTTCGGTGTGGGCGGTGCTCGGCCTGTTCGCGGTGCAGCAGGCGTTCTTCGCGATGAACATGCCCGCGCGCAGTGCCGCCATCGCCCGGCTGGTGCCACTGGACCAGCTGCCTGCCGCGCAGGCGCTGGGTTCCACCGTGTTCATGTTCGCCGCGGTGTTCGGGCCGCTGGCCGCGGGTTCGCTGATCGCGGTGCTCGGACTGTCCACTTTGTACCTGATCGACGCGATCGCGTTGTGCGCCACGCTCTGGGCGGTGTGGAAGCTGCCGCCGATGCCGCCGCTGAACGGTCCGGCGCGGCGAGCGGGACTTGGCGATGTGCTCGACGGTTTCCGCAACCTGATCGGCCAGAAGGTGCTGCTGGCCTCCTTCCTGCTGGACATCATCGCCATGGTCGCCGGCATGCCGAGGGCGCTGTACCCGGAGATGGCGGTGCGCACCTTCGGCGATCCCGAGGGCGGCGGTTTCGCGCTGGGCTGGCTGTACGCGGCGATGCCGCTGGGCGCGGGCCTGTTCGGCCTGTTCTCCGGCTGGAGTTCCCGGGTCTCCCGGCACGGTGTCGCGCTGACCTTCGCGATCATCGGCTGGGGACTGGCCATCATCGGGCTGGGCCTGGCCACCGAGCTGTGGGTGGCGGTGCTGTTCCTGGCGCTGGGCGGCGCGGCCGACGTGGTCAGCATGATCTTCCGCGGCGCGATGCTGCAGCAGGCGGTCACCGACGACATGCGCGGCCGGACCCAGGGCGTGTTCACCGTGGTGGTGGCGGGCGGGCCGCGGTTCGCCGACCTGGCGCACGGCACCGCGGGCGCGGCCTTCGGCACCGCGATCGCGGTCTCCGGCGGCGGCGTGCTGGTGATCGTGCTGACCGTGATCGCGGTGCTGTGCATCCCGGTGATCTGGCGCTACCGCGCGCCGACCGCCGCTGTTGATCAGCCCAGTGTTGATCAGCCCAATGTGGACAGTGTGGTGGCCAAGGAGAAGCCCAGCAGCAACGGCCAGTAGAGCAGTCTCGGCGCCAGGTTGTCCCGCCAGCGGATCAGCGCGATCGGGGTGCGCGCGGTGACCAGCAACGCGTTGATCGCGCTGATCAGCACCACCAGGTAGAGCCCGAAGGAAAAATATTCCAGGTACACGATGCCGGGCGCGGCGGTGGCCTCGCGGATCGCGTTCTGCCGCACCGCGACCACCAGCACCATGCTCACCGCGAAGCTGATCACGCCGAAGCTGGTGAAGCCGACGAAGGTGCGCCGCAGCTCATCGCCGTTGGTGGTGATGAACAACGCGGCGAAGACCAGCACCGCGATGAACCCGATCGGCACCAGCGTCTCGAACAGCGGGCCGTGGAACTGGCGGTTGACCAGCAGGTTGAAGTACAGCTCGGGGAACGGCGGCCGGTCGGTGTAGCGGCCGAGGCCGAAGTTGGTGGTGTAGTCGTGCTTGGAGAAGCTGAACGCGGTGGACTGCGGCTGCCAGCGCGCGGTGACGAACTGCGGATCCAGGCCGTGCATCCGTTCGGGCTGCCAGGGCTGCGGGTAGGCGCGGAAGTCCGGCACCAGCAGCACGCCCCGGTTGAAGTCCGGGTGCCACATCCGGATCCACACGTCCTGGCGATCCAGCGGGTAGCGGGAGTAGTCGAACTTCTGCACGAACGCGGTCTTGAAGTACCAGCCGATCACCTCGGCGTCACCGTCCCGGTGCCGGTAGGCCTGCCGGGCCGGATAGGAGTCGTCGGCCTCGGGCAGCACCACGCCGCGGGTCAGCCCCGGCGGCAGACTGTCCGCGTACCGCTGCCAGACATAGCCGCTGACCTGCACCTCGTTGCTGGCGGCGAACCGGATCGACTCCAGGTAGACCCCGGTGGGGATCTGCGCGGGCGCGCTGCCCGGCGGCAGCTCGCCCGCCAGGTAGGCCGCGGACTCCTCGGCGGAGCGGACCACCTTGCCGATCACCACGTGCTGGTCCTCCTCGTGCACCTGGTTCCACACCACGATCAGTCCGGCCAGGCAGAACAGGCTGAAGGCCGCCGAGCACGCCCAGTACCGCCAGGCCTGCCGCCCGAACGGCCGGATCAGCAGCAGCACCACGCCGGTCAGGCAGAGCAGCGCGGTGAGCACCCGGGGCGCCAGTTCGTGGCCGTGCTCGAACACCGAGAGCAGCACGAACGCGGTGGCGCTGAGCACGCACAGCCCGGCGACGGCCCAGTCCACCCGGCGGTACCGCTCATGCCCCATGCGGGCCACAGTGGCGTGATCACCGGGTCCGCGCCCAGTGGGCCAGGCCAGGTTCAGCCGGTCGGGGAAGCCAGTGCCCGCACCAGGATGTCGGTGAGCAGCGCGGCGCAGCGGCCCTCGGGGTCCAGGTCCGGGTCGTAGATGCCGAGGTCAAGGCCGAGGCAGCCCGGCGCATGCAGCAGTCCGGCGAGCAGCTCGGTCAGCTCTTCGGCGGTGAGCCCGCCAGGATTGGGTGAGTCCACCGCGGGCATCAGGCTCGCGTCCAGGGTGTCCGCGTCCAGGTGGATCCAGAACCCGTCCAGCCCGGCGAAGCGGTCCCTGGTCCAGGCCGCCACCCCGGCCGCGCCCAGCGCCCGGATGTCCTTGGCGGTGCGCACGCCGATGTCCGTTGTGGACAGTTCGGTGAGGTCCGGCTCGTCCTCCGGGCCCATGCCCAGCAGCACCGCGTCCGCGTCGGCCACCAGTGGGCGCAGCCCGTCCAGATCGGTCAGATCGGCCTGCCCTCGACCGGTGACCAGAGCCAGGGCCTCACCGCCCGCCGCGCCGACCCGGTCGGAGTTGCCAGGGTGCCGGAAGTCCGAGTGACCGTCCACATAGGCCAGTCCGAACCGGCCGGATCGCCGTCGCAGCGCCAGCATCGGACCGAGCGCGATCGAGCATTCGCCGCCGAGCAGCAGCGCCAGCTCACCCCGTTCGTGGATGGCGTCGACCCGGTCGGCCAGCTTCCGCGCGTACGCCGCGATCCGCGCCGCGTGGAAGACCCCGTCGCCCTCCCGCCAGTCGCCCCGGTCGTAGCGCGGGGCCACCAGGCACCCGGCGTCCCTGGCGTCGAGCCTGGTCAGCAGGCCGGCGTCGCGCAGTGCGCCGGGCGCCTTCGCGCAGCCGGGCACGGCGCCCGGCGCCGGCGGGCGCAGGCCCAGGTTGGACGGCGCGTCCAGCACCGCGATGGTCCGCATAGGACCTACTCATACCCGACACGGTGGAATCAGCCCACCGAGTTGTGTCCGGGCGGCTACGGTGGGCCGGTGCTCACTGCGTGGGGCCTGACCAAGGCCTATGAGGGACGTACGGTCGTCGATCAGGTGAGTTTCGAACTCCAGCCCGGCACCGTGACGGCCTTCCTCGGGCCCAACGGGGCCGGCAAGTCGACCACCCTGCGGATGATCACCGGACTCACCGTGCCGAACGCCGGCCGGGCCGTAGTGGCCGGTCGCCCGTTCACCGCCTGGCCCAACCCCTCGCACGTGGCCGGGGTGCTGCTGGACGCCGCCGCGGTGCACCCTGGCCGCAGTGGCCGAGGGCACCTGCGGATGGCCGCCACCCTGGCCGGGGTGCCGCCCCGGCGCGCGGACGAGGTCCTGGAAACGGTGGGCCTGGCCGACGCGGCCACCCGCAAGATCGGCAAGTACAGCCTCGGCATGCGCCAGCGGCTGGGCATCGCGCACGCGTTGCTCACCGACCCGCCGCTGCTGGTGCTGGACGAGCCGATCAACGGCCTGGACCCCGAGGGCATCCGCTCGGTGCGCAACCTGCTGCGCGGGCACGCGGCCAGGGGCGGCACGGTGCTGCTGTCCAGCCACGTGCTCTCCGAGGTGGACCAGACCGCGGACCGGGTGCTGGTGATCGGCAACGGCCGCATCGTCGCCGACGGCCCACTGTCCACCTTGACCACCTCCTCGCGCTCGCTGGTGCGCGCCAGGGACATGAACAAGCTCGCCGAGACCCTGCAACGGGCCGGGATCGCGATCCAGCCCGCGCCGGACGGCCAGATGGCCGCGCACGCCTCGGTCGACCAGGTCTCCGACATCACCTTCGCCGCGGGCATCCCGCTACTGGGCCTGCGCGAGGAACAGATGAACCTGGAGGACCTGTTCTTCCGGCTCACCGGGGGAGGAACGGCATGACCCACGGCTACCCAGGCGGCCAGCCCACGCCGGGCTACCCGCCCCAGCCCACCGGCCCGCAGCCGATGCCCGGCGGCTACCCGGGGCAGCCGATGCCCGGTGGTCCGCAGGGCTACCCGGGTCAGCAGCCCGGTTTCCCGCCCGGCCCGCACACCGGCGGCCAGCCCGCGGTCCATCCCGGTCAGCACCCTGGCCTGCCGGGGCCGCACACCGGTCAGCAGCCCGCCATGCCGCCCGGCCAGCCAGGTCAGCTGCCCGGCCAGCCGGTCCAGGGCCACTCCGGTCCACTGTCCACCGGCCCGTGGGCCGAGCGCGCGGCCAAGCCGGCGAGCTTCCCGCGCCTGGTCCTGGTGGAGTTCCGCAAGCTGGTCGGCACCCGCTCGGACAAGATCGTGCTGGCCTTCGCGCCGCTGTTCCTCATCGGCGTGCTGTGCCTGATCATCCTGCCGCAGTTCTACCTGCGCTCGGCCTCCGACCAGATCCTGCCCAACCTGCTCGGCGTGCAGCTCGGCCAGCTGCTGCTGTTCGTCGCGGTGATCAAGCTGGTCGCCGGGGAATGGCAGTACAAGAGCGTGCAGCCCACCCTGCTGGTGCAGCCTTCCCGGCTGCGCTACATGCTCGCCCAGGTCTCGGTGCTGGCCGGGGTGTGGCTGGCGGGCACCCTGGTGACCTTCATCGCCGGTCCGCTGCTGGTGAAGACGCGCACCGCGATGAACGTGCAGTCCTACTGGCTGGGCATGCGGCCCGGCTGGACGCTCGGCGTGATCGGGCTGGCCACCGCGCTGGTGCTGCTGTCCGCGATGGTGATCGCCACCCTGATCCCGAACACCGCGGCCGCGGTCACCGTGTTCTTCGTGGCGGTGCCGCTGCTGACCTTCGCCAGGGCAGGCCTGCCCGAGATCATCGGCCTGATCTACCCGCTGGAGGCGGCCTACGCGATGGCCGGGCTCGGCGCGGGCATCGCGCAGACCATCATCTCGGTGATCGTCTGGCTCGGCCTGCTGGTGCTCGGCGGGCTGGTGGTCAGCAGGCGCGACGCCGGCTGAGCCTCAGCTCTTGCGGCTGCCGCCATCGGGATCGATGGCGGTCAGCACCTTGGTGGCGAACTCCCTGGCGCGCGGGCAGAGCCGGTCCCGGCTGGTGACCGGGTCGAACTTCTCATCCAGCTTGCGCTGCACCTCGGCGTCGGCGTCCGGAACGTAGATGGTGACCTTGAACGGGGTGGACGAGCCGGTGTCCACCACCAGGTCGCAGCTGGCGTTGTCATAGCCCAGGGTCTGCACCGCGTAGTAGCGCTCGGCCAGGATCAGCCGCTCGAAGTACCGGCCGGTGGCGTCGTCGCCCTTCCACACGTCGGAGAAGAACTTCTCCTCGGACTTGCGGTCGCTCTGCTTGTACTGGGCGATGGAGTACTCGCCCCACTCCTCCTTGCCGATGCAGGCGGAGTTGCCGAAGCCGGTCTTGGGCGTGGCGGTCAGCCCGAGCAGGCTGGTGATGTTCTGCGGCAGCGTCTTGCAGGTGTTGTCGAAGACCGGCGGCCGACTCTTGCGGAAGTCCAGGTTGTCGTAGGCGATCGCGTCCCGCTGCAGCGCGGGCGCGGGTGAGCCCACCGCCGGCTCCGGCGGCGAGGTGCAGGCCGAGGCCACCGCGAGGGTGGCCAGCGTGGCGGAGACCAGGACTGCGCGCTTGCCCATGCCCGGTAGTTCAGCACATTCGGCCCAGCAGGGTGACGATTTGGTGTACCTAGTTCGAAACACGGTCGGGTGGCTCCCGGCACTCGCTGTGACCAGGCACACTTTTTGGTTATGGCGAGCGAAGCGAAAGCCCAGGGGGCTCCCGACACGAACGCCGGTCAGCCCGAGCTGAAGCGGGCCATCGGGTCGAAGCTGCTGCTGTTCTTCGTGATCGGCGACATCCTCGGCACCGGTGTGTACGCGCTGACCGGGACGGTGGCAGGCAAGGTCGGCGGGGCGCTGTGGGTGCCCTTCCTGCTGGCCTTCGTGGTGGCCTTCCTGACCGCGTTCAGTTACCTGGAACTGGTCGGCAAGTACCCGAAGGCCGCGGGCGCGGCGCTGTACACCAACCGCGCCTTCCGGATGCCCTTCCTGACCTTCATGGTGGCCTTCGCGGTGATGTGCTCCGGCATCACCTCGGCCTCCTCGGCGGCGGTGGCCTTCGGCGGCACCTACCTCAAGGCGTTCGTGGAGACCCCAGGCCCGTGGGTGGCCATCGGGTTCCTCGCGCTGCTCGCCTTCATCAACTTCCGCGGCGTCGGCGAGTCGGTCAAGGCCAACGTGGTGCTCACCATCATCGAGCTGTCCGGCCTGCTGATCGTGATCGGCATCGGCGTCTACGCGGTGTACAACGGGATGGGCGAGCCGTCCCGGCTGATCGAGTTCAACACCGCCGACCAGAGCACGCTGATCGCGATCACCTCGGCCACCTCGCTGGCCTTCTTCGCCATGGTCGGGTTCGAGGACTCGGTGAACATGGCCGAGGAGTGCAAGGACCCGGTGCGGATCTTCCCGCGTTCGATGCTGATGGGCATGGGCATCGCGGGCTCGGTCTACCTGCTGGTCGCGATCACCTCCTCGCTGCTGGTGCCCGCGGGCGATCTGGCGGCGGCCAAGAGCAGCGCGCTGCTGAAGGTGGTCCAGATCGGCGCACCGGCCTTCCCGCTGGCGCTGTTCGCCTTCATCGGCATGTTCGCGGTGGCCAACTCGGCGCTGATCAACATGCTGATGGCCAGCAGGCTCGTCTACGGCATGGCCAACGAGCGGATCATCCCGATGCCCTTCGGCAAGGTGCACCAGACCCGGCGCACCCCGTGGATCGCGATCCTGTTCACCAGCATCATCGCGGTGATCCTGGTGTCCACCCTGGACATCAGCATCCTGGGCGGCACCACCGCGCTGCTGCTGCTGATCGTGTTCACCGTGGTCAACATCGCCTGCCTGGTGCTGCGCAAGGAGAAGGCCGCGCACAAGCACTTCAGGGCGCCCACCATCGTGCCCATCCTGGGCGCGGTGACCTGCGCCTACCTGGCGCTGCCGTTCTCCGGGCGGCCGTGGGACGACTACAAGCTGGCCGGCATCCTGCTCGGTATCGGCCTGCTGCTGTGGTTCGTCAACTGGTTCTTCGTCAGCCGGAACAACGGCAAGATCACCTTCGACGCCGCCAACCTCGGCAAGAACTAGAGCCCGTGTTTGACTGCTCGCCGTGACGGTGAATGGCGAGCAGTACGAGATCACCGACGGCCCGGTCCGGGCGGTGATCAACGAGGTGGGGGCGGCGCCGCGGATCCTGGAGATCGGCGGCCTGCCCTACCTGGAAACCTATCCCGATGAGCACGCCCCGCCGATGGGCTGCGGCGCGGTCCTGGTGCCCTGGCCCAACCGGGTGGGCGGCGGGCGCTGGACCTACGCGGGACAGACCCAGCAGCTCGCGCTGACCGAACCGGCCCGCGGCAACGCCAGCCACGGCCTGCTCCGCCACACCTCCTGGCAGCCGGAGTCCCGTTCCGCCGCGGAGATCACCCTGGGCGCGGACGTCAACGTGCAGCCCGGCTGGCCGGTCCGGCTGCGCGCCACGGTGACCTACCGGGTACACGCCGAGGGCCTGACCATCACGCACACGGTGGCCAACCGCGGCCACCGGGAGATCCCGTTCGGCGTGGGCGCGCACCCGTACCCGCGGGCGGGCGCGGCCGCCACCGACGACTGCACCCTGGAACTGGCCGCCACCACCGCGGTCGAACTGGACCCCGAGCGCAAGATCCCCACCGGCGCGCCCACCCCGATCGCCGGCACCGACCTGGACTTCCGCACCGCCCGCCCACTGCGGGACGTGGAGCTGGACACCGCCTTCGGCGGCTGCCTGCCCGCCGCGGACGGCCTGGTGCACCACCTGCTGCGTGGCCCCGGCGGCGGCGTGGAGCTGTGGGCGGACCCGGTGTTCTCCTGGGTGCAGGTCTACACGCCCGGCGGGTTCCCCGGCCGCGGCCGGGCGGTGGCCATCGAGCCGATGACCTGCCCGCCGGACGCGCTGAACAACGGCCTGGACCTGATCACCCTGGAACCAGGGCAGACCTGGTCGGGAAGCTGGGGCATCAGAGCAGTCGGTTGATCTCCGCGGCCACCAGTTCCGGTTGCTGCACCGGAACCTGGTGGTCGGAATCCTCGGCGAGGACGTGCCTGCCGTGCGGGAGCCCGGCGGCGAAGTCCCGGTGCGCGCGGATCAGCAGCGGCCGGAACTTCTTCTCCACCGGCCCCGTGCGGCCAGCCGAGATCACCGTGGTCGGCACCTGGGGCGGGCGCAGCGGCGGCAGTTCGGCCAGGCTCCTGGGCAGCGTGCGCACCTCGGTGGCCGCGGTGTTCAGGAAGCCGGGGCTCAGTTCCTCGGCGAGGATCTCCTTGGCCACCTCGGGCGGGAAGTAGCGCCGCACCCGCCCGTCCAGCAACCACAGCAGCAGCCCGGTGCGGGCCAGCAGCGCGCCGGTCCGGTAGCCGAGGCTGACCAGCCTGAAGTGGCCGTCGTGATGGTAGTGCGGCAGTTCCTCCTGCACCTGGTCCACCAGCACCAGCCCGGCGACCAGGTCGGGCCGCAGGTGCGCGAGGTGCCGGGCGACCACCCCACCCAGGCTGTGCCCGACCAGCACCGCGCGCTGGATCCCTTCGGCGGCAAGGAGATCGAGCAGATCGGCGGTCATCCTGGCCACCGTGCGCCCACCGGGGTCGGGTTCGCTGCGGCCCAGTCCGGCCCGGTCGTAGACCAGGGTGGGCGCCTGGACCAGTGGTTCCACCAGGGTCCAGGTGCCGCGGTTGGCGCCGATGCCGGACTCGAAGACCACCACCGGTTCGCCCGCCCCACGGCGGATCCGGTGCAGCAGACGGCCATCGCGGGTACGCGGGTGCTCGATCATCGCCGCGCAGGGTGCCACGTCCCAAGCGGATGAACCCTGGCAACACGCCGCCGGTCACCTTGGCCGCCCCGCCTGGCCGCTGTTTCACTACCCGAATGGCCCAAATCCAGGTGCAGCTGGGCGATGTCCAGGAAACCCTGCTCGCCACCCTGTACGCCCGCGCGGTCGAGACCGGCAAGAAAAGGGGCCTGCTGCGCGATGAGACCGCGGCCCGGATGGTGTCCCGGATCGACTACGACTTCACCCGCTTCGGCCGCTCGCCGATGCTGCTCGGCTCGGTGCTGCGCACGCTGATCCTGGACGAGTGGGTGCGCGAGTTCATCGACGCGCACCCCGGCGGCACCGTGATCGAGATCGGCGCCGGCCTGAACACCCGGTTCGAGCGACTGGACAACGGGCGGGTGCACTGGGTCGACCTGGACCTGCCGGACGCGATGGCCCTGCGCCGCCGGTTCTTCTCCGAATGCGACCGGCGCAAGCTGCTCGGCGCCTCGGTGCTGGCCGAGGACTGGCCGGATGCCGTCCGCGAGCTGCCCGGACCGTACTTCTTCGTGGCCGAGGGTGTGCTGCTGTACTTCCCGCCCGCCCAGGTCCGGCTCGCCCTGTCCGGACTGGCCCGGCACTTCCCCGGTGCCGGCCTGGCCTTCGACACCGCGGGGCGCTGGCTGGTGGACAACCAGGACGCGCCGGTGTTCGAGAAAACGGTGAACGCCAGCTTCCGCTGGGGCTGCGACGACCCGGCCGAGATCGGCGGCTGGGGCCTCGGGCTGGCCCATCGCGAGTCCCGCACCCTGCTCCAGCTGCCCAAACGGCTGGCCCGCTCGCTGCCGCCGCAGACCCGCGCCACCCTCGGCGTGGTGCGCGCCGCGCTGCGCAGCCGGGCCCGCGGCTACCAGGTCAGCCTGTTCGATCTGGAACCGCTGGTGCCCGAACCGACCGCACCGGGTGACCGGATCACCTGACCGAACCGGACAAGACACTTCGGCCCAGCCGCATCCTCCGTTAGCGTTCCCGCCGTGGACATCGCGATCACCGGTGGATATGTGGTGCCCGTCGAGGGCGAGCCGATCGACGGCGGAACGGTGCTGATCAGCGACGGCAGGATCGTCGCGGTCGGCACCCAGGACGCCGTGGAGGTGCCAGAGGACGCGCAGGTCGTGGACGCGGCGGGCACCTGGGTGCTGCCCGGGTTCGTCGAGGGCCACGCGCACGTCGGCATCCACGAGGAGGCCGAGGGCTGGGCAGGCCAGGACACCAACGAGATGACCGACCCCAACGGCGCCCGGCTGCGCGCGATCGACGCGATCAACCCGGCCGACACCGGCTTCGCCGACGCGCTTTCCGGCGGGGTCACCACCGCGGTGGTGAAACCCGGCTCGGGCAACCCGATCGGCGGCCAGACCGTGGCGCTGAAGTGCTGGGGCCGGACCGTGGACGAGATGGTCGTGGTCAACCCGGCCAGCGTGAAAAGCGCGCTCGGTGAGAACCCCAAGCGGGTCTACGGCGACCAGAAGAAGCTGCCCTCCACCAGGATGGGCGTGGCCGCGGTCATCAGGGACACCTTCGTCAAGGCCCAGGACTACAAGGCCCGGCGGGAGCACGCCGCCGCCGAGCACAAGCCGTTCGACCGGGACCCCACCCTGGAGATCCTGGTCCGGGTGCTCGACCGGGAACTGCCCTGGGCCCAGCACAGCCACCGCGCCGACGACATCGCCACCGCGCTGCGACTGGCCGAGGAATTCGGCTACCGGCTCATCGTCAACCACGGCACCGAGGCGCACCTGATCGCCGACCTGCTGGCCGACCGGGACATCCCGGTGATCATCGGCCCGCTGTTCACCGCCCGGTCCAAAGTGGAGCTGCGCCAGCGCTCGCTGCGCAACCCTGGCCTGCTGGCCAAGGCGGGCGTGCAGATCGCGCTGACCACCGACCACCCGGTGGTGCCCATCCACTTCCTGGTGCACCAGGCCACCCTGGCGGTCAAGGAGGGCCTGGACGCGCGCACCGCGTTGCGCTCCATCACGGTCAACCCGGCCAGGATGCTCGGCCTGGAAGACCGGATCGGCTCGCTCAAGCCCGGCGCGGACGCCGACATCGTGCTCTGGTCCGGCGACCCCCTGGACGTGATGAGCCGCGCGCTGCGGGTCTTCGTGGACGGCCGCGAGGTCTACACCTTCGACGAGCACCGCGGCGAGGGCGTCGTGCTCAGCCCCTACCAGCGAGGAGCCCGTTCGTGATCATCGTCGGCGGCGAGGCACTGGTCGACCTGGTCCCCGATCCGTCCACAATGGACGGTGAGCTGGGGCCGCTGCTGCCGCGGCTGGGTGGTGGGCCGTACAACGTGGCCGTGGCGCTGGGTCGCCTGGACGTGCCGACCGGGTTCGTCTCCCGCCTGTCCACCGACCAGTTCGGCGACGCGCTGCTGGACCGGCTGGTCACCGCGGGCGTGCACGTCGGCGGCGTGCAGCGCGGCGCGGAACCCACCACGCTGGCCGTGGTCGGCCTGGCCGCGGACGGCTCGGCCCGCTACTCCTTCCACACCGAGGGCACCGCGGACCGCCTGGTCACCGACCCCGGCCCGCTGGACTCCCGGGCCACCGCACTGGCCCTGGGCACCCTCTCGCTGGTGCTGGAGCCCGGCGCGAGCGTGTACGAGCAGCTGATGCGGCGGGAGGCCGGGCGCGGCCTGTTCGTCTCGCTGGACCCCAACATCCGGGCCGGGCTCATCCCGGACGCCGAGGTATACCGGGCCCGGTTCCGGAGCTGGCTGCCGCACGTCACCCTGCTCAAGCTGTCCGTGGAGGACGCCGCCTGGCTGGCCGGCGGCGACCCGGCGGCCGCGGTGGCGGACTGGCTCACCGCCGGTCCGGCCGCGGTCGTGCTCACCAGCGGCGGCGAGGGCCTGACCGTGCACACCGCCGAGGGACTTACCCTGCACGCGGCGGCGACCGCGGTGGACGTGGTGGACACCATCGGCGCAGGCGACACCGTGCACGCGGCCATCCTGGGCTGGCTGTCCCAGCAAGGTGCGCTGTCCCGGCAGGCGCTGCTCGCGCTGACCGGGCAGCAGTGGACCCAGGCGCTGGAATTCGCCGGCCGGGCCGCCGCGCTGACCTGTTCCAGGGCCGGGGCCGAGCCGCCGTATGCGGCCGAACTCCAGGTTCGCCAATAAGTCGGATTTCACCTGGGAAATAGCGGATTCCGGTGTGTTCCGGCACACCGGACCGATATTTCTCCGTGCTGGATCAAGGCTGATCAAGAATCACCGTGGGTAGCCGAACGGCCCTGCGCGGCCAACTGGTCCAGTCCACTGAGTGACCCCGGTTACTTGCGGGTACCGCGCTACCCGATTGCGATCTTGATCGATGCATCTGGCACTGTAGTGGACGTCACGTACCCCGCTGGCCTGCGGGGATCTGGTCTTGATCGATCGGATTCCCTAGGTTGGACCCCATCGGTTCCACTTAGGTAACCGGACGGGCGTTATGTGATACCTGTCCCAGATGAGCCGCAAGGCCACTCACGCGGCTGCGCTGGGATGTAACGCCCACTAGCGTGACCACTGACAGGACCCCAACGAGGCGGTTGCTGCGGTTGGTGGCAAACCCACCCCGCGCGCGTGAAGCGCCTCGCCTTAGCGTGAGAGGGACTCGCATGCCCGACGCGACGACCGCGCCAGATTCGACGGTGAAACCAGCCAACGTCGCGCTACGTTATGAGGGCGGGGAGCATCCGATGCCGGTGGTCTCGGCCACCGACGGCGCGCCCGGCTTCGAGCTTGGCAAGCTGCTCTCCACGACCGGGATGGTCACCCTCGACCCCGGTTTCGTGAACACCGCCTCCTGCGCCTCGGAGATCACCTACATCGACGGTGACGCGGGCATCCTGCGCTACCGCGGCTATCCGATCGAGCAGCTTGCCGCGCGCTCAAGCTTCGTCGAGGTCAGCTACCTGCTGATCTACGGCGAGCTGCCCACCCAGACGCAGCTCGACGAGTTCACCGGCAAGATCAGCAGGCACACCCTGCTGCACGAGGACCTGAAGCGTTTCTTCGACGGCTTCCCGCGCGACGCGCACCCGATGCCGGTGCTGTCCTCCGCGGTGTCCGCGCTGTCCACCTTCTACCAGGACAGCCTGAACCCGTTCGACGACGAGCAGGTGGACATCACCACGATCCGGCTGCTGGCCAAGCTGCCGACCATCGCGGCCTACGCCTACAAGAAGTCGGTCGGCCAGCCCTTCCTCTACCCGGACAACTCCCTCGGCCTGGTGGAGAACTTCCTGCGGATGACCTTCGGGCTGCCCGCGGAGCCCTACGAGGTCGACCCGGCGCTGGCCCGCGCCCTCGACCTGCTGCTCATCCTGCACGCCGACCACGAGCAGAACTGCTCCACCGCGACCGTGCGGCTGGTGGGCTCCTCGGAGGCCAACCTGTTCGCCAGTGTCTCGGCCGGCATCAACGCGCTGTTCGGCCCGCTGCACGGCGGCGCCAACCAGGCCGTGCTGGAGATGCTGAACAAGATCCACGCGGACGGGGGTGACGTCGACTCGTTCGTGAAGAAGGTCAAGAACAAGGAGGACGGCGTCCGCCTGATGGGCTTCGGCCACCGGGTCTACAAGAACTACGACCCGCGCGCGGCGATCATCAAGAAGACCGCGGACGACGTGCTGGGCAAGCTGGGTGTGCAGGACCCGCTGCTGGACATCGCGCTCAAGCTGGAGGAGTACGCGCTCAGCGACGACTACTTCGTCGAGCGCAAGCTGTACCCGAACGTCGACTTCTACACCGGCCTGATCTACAAGGCCATGGGCTTCCCGACCCGCATGTTCACCGTGCTGTTCGCGCTGGGCAGGCTGCCAGGGTGGATCGCGCAGTGGCAGGAAATGATCAAGGACCCCGCTCGCAAGATCGGCCGTCCGCGCCAGGTCTACATCGGCGCCGGCGAACGCGACTACGCGCCGATCACCGCCCGCTGATCGCCTGACACCACAGAAGCGGCCCCGGTTCGCATCCCCTGCGGATGTGCCGGGGCTGTTTGCTGTGGGTACCTTCCCGGCATGACGGCTGTGCTGTGGTTCCGGCGGGACCTGCGACTGCGCGACCACGCGGCCCTGCTGGCCGCGGCCCAGCGGTCCCCGGCCGCGCTCGCGGTGTTCGTGCTCGACGACGCCCTGCTCCGCCCGTCCGGGCCGGTGCGCCGGAACTTCCTCTACCGCAGCCTGCGCGCGCTGGACGAGCAGCTCGACGGCCGCCTGCTGGTGCTGCGTGGCGATCCGGCGGCGGAGATCCCGAAGCTCGCGGCGGCGGTCGGCGCGGCCAGCGTGCACGTGTCCGCCGACACCGGGCCGTACGGCCGGACCCGGGACGATCGGGTGGCGGAAGCCTTGGCGGACAAGGGGATCGAGTTCGTCCGCACCGGCTCGCCATACGCGGTGACACCCGGCAGGGTGCGCAAGGGTGACGGCACCCCGTTCAAGGTCTTCACCCCGTTCCGCCGCGCCTGGGCCGGCCACGGCTGGCGTGCTCCCGCGGACACTGATTCCTCCACAGTGGACTGGATCGCGCCGGAAGGTGGGGTGCCGATCCCGGCGGCGGAGGACCTCGGCGGGATCGTGTTGCCGGAAGCGGGGGAGCGGGCCGCGCTGGCTGTCTGGGAGTCCTTTGTGGACGAACGGGTGACCAGGTACGCGGAACGACGGGACCGGCCCGACGTCAACGGCACCAGCCGGATCTCGGCCTACCTGCGCTGGGGCCAGCTGCACCCGCGCACCCTGCTCGCCGAACTGGCCGGGCGGGACGGCGAGGGTGTCGAGACCTACCGCAGTGAGCTGGCCTGGCGGGAGTTCTACGCCGATGTGCTCTGGCACCGCCCGGACACCGCCCGCGGCAACTACGACCGCCGCTTCGACCGCATCGAGCACAACACCGACGACGACCTGTTCACCGCCTGGCGGACGGGCCGGACCGGCTTCCCGATCGTGGACGCGGGCATGCGCCAGCTGCTGGCCGAGGGCTGGATGCACAACCGGGTTCGCATGATCACCGCCAGCTTCCTGGTGAAGGACCTCCATCAGCCGTGGTGGCGCGGGGCCCGGCACTTCATGCGGCACCTGGTGGACGGCGATCTGGCCTCCAACCAGCACGGCTGGCAGTGGACCGCGGGCTGCGGCACCGACGCGGCCCCGTACTTCCGGGTGTTCAACCCGGTCACCCAGGGCGAACGCTTCGACCCGGCCGGGGACTACGTGCGCCGGTACGTGCCCGAACTCCGTGCTGTGCCAGGGAAACGGGTGCACCAGCCAGGCGAGGTGCCCGGCTACCCGGCGCCGATCGTGGACCACGCCGAGGAACGCGAGGTCGCGCTGGCCCGGTACGCGGCCACCAGGGACTAGCCGGTGTGTTGGCCGTTGTCGTACCCAGTCTTGGCCGAACTGGTACGCCCTCCGGCCAACACACCGTCCACAACGGCCAACACACCGTCCACAACGGCCAACTCACCGTCCACAACGGCCAACTCACCGTACGAGAATGGCCAACACGGTGGAGATGGGTTCTTCAGGCGGCCTTGAGCGCGTCTCGCAGTTTGACCCGGCCGCCGGTGCGCAACACCGCGCTGGAGTAGATCCGCCCGGCCAGCCGGATGAAGGCGAACAGCCCGGCCACCGTGAGCACCACCGACACCGCGATCTCCCAGCCCGGCGCCACGCCCATCGCGATCCGCGCGGGCATGATGATCGGCGCGAACGGCGGGATCATGGACAGCACCTCCAGCAGCACGCTGTCCGGGCTGCGCGGCAGCATCAGGAAGGTCAGCACCGCGGGCAGCACCGCGGCCATCATCACCGGCTGCACCACCGAGCTGACCTCCTCCTGCCGGGCGACCAGCGCGGCCGAGGCGGCGAAGAGGGTGCCGAAGGTGAAGAACCCGGCCAGGTACCACAGCACCCCGGTCACCAGGGTGCCGGTGATCTGCCCGCCGGGCAGGGTGAGCTGGCCGGTGCTGGTGGCCGCGGTCAGCGCCACCGCGGTGATCACGCTCATCTGCAACAGGCCGGCCAGGCCGATCCCGGCGACCTTGCCCGCCAGCAACTGCCATGGCCGCACCGTGGACAGCAGCAGTTCGACCACCCGGCTGGACTTCTCCTCCACCACGCCCTGCGCCACCGCCATGCCGAAGATCATCAGCGACATGTAGAGCAGCGCGGTGAGGCCGATCGCGATGCCCAGCCGCTGCCCGCGTTCCGGGTCCTCCGGCTCGATCTTGTCCACCTGCACCCTGGCCTCGGCCAGCGTCCGGCGCACCTGCGCCGGGTCCAGCACGGCCTGGGCCTGGGCCAGCTGGGCGTCCAGGGCCTGCTGCCGGACCACCTCGTCCAGACTGCCGCGCACCGCGTCGTTGAGGCCGCTCTTCACCAGCACCCGCAGCGAGCCGGGCGCGCCGCTGACCAGCACGTCGATCGCGCCGTCCTTGAGCTGCCGCTCGCCGTCGGCCGCGTCCGGCACCTCGACGGTGTCCACCTGCTCGCCGAAGCCCTTGGCGGTGGCCTTGAGCTGCTCGGCCACCGCACTGGCCTGACCGGTCAGGCCGACCGTGGACCTGGAGTTGGACTGGCTGATGAAGTAGATGAGGCCGACGTAGGCGCCGATCAGCGCGATGATCACCAGGGTGCTGATCACGAAGGACTTGGAGCGCACCCGGGTGTTCAGCTCGCGGCGGGCCACCAGCCACACCGCGCGGGCCGGGGTCAGGGGGCTGCTGCTCATGCCGGGGATCCCTCGGTGACGACGTTGCGGAACAGTTCGGTCAGCGTGGGGCGGTGCGGGCTGAACTCACGCACCTCGCCGGTGCGCACCGCGGCGGCCAGCACGGTCTGACTGTCCGTGCCGGGCGCCAGCTCGATCAGGAACCGGGACCCGTCTACGCTCAGCTCGGTGACCCCCGGCAGCTCGCGTGCCCAGTCCGCCGGTGCGTAGGGCAGGTCGAGCAGGTAGCGGTCGCTGCCGCCGGTGCGCAGCTCGGCCACCTTGCCGTTGACCACCATCTGTCCACTTCGGATGATCCCGACCCGGTCGCAGAGCCGCTCCACCAGGTCGAGCTGGTGACTGGAGAACATCACCGGCACCCCGGCCGCGCACTTCTCCCGCAGCACCTGGCTCATCACGTCCACCGCCACCGGGTCCAGCCCGGAGAACGGCTCGTCCAGCACCAGCACCTCGGGATCGTGCACCAGTGCCGCGGCCAGTTGCACCCGCTGCTGGTTGCCCAGGCTGAGCTTCTGGACCTCCTCGTCCCGCCGCGGCGCCAGCCCCAGCCGCTCGGTCCACTCCTCGGCCGCCTTACGCGCGCCCTTGGCGGCGAGCCCGTGCAGTTCGGCCAGGTAGACCAGCTGTTCGAGGACCTTCATCTTCGGGTACAGGCCGCGTTCCTCCGGCATGTAGCCGATGTTGCGCCGGGTCTCGAAGTCCACCGGGCGCCCGTTCCAGCGCACCTGTCCAGAGTCGGCGGCCAGCACACCCAGCGCGATGCGCATGGTGGTGGTCTTGCCCGCGCCGTTGCTGCCGACGAAGCCGAACAGCTCACCGGCCCCGATCGAGAAGGTCATCTCCCGCAGGGCGACTACCTCGCCATAGCGCTTGGAGACCCGATCGATCTCCAGCACTGCCTCAGCCACGGCGTTGTCCTCTCGGTTGTCCACTTCGCGCCCTCGGCGCGGGTGCCGGTGTCCACTATCTCCCAGCCAGCCGATAATCGAGCTGATTCCGGGCCGTCGTGAGCAGCCTGACACCCCGCGCCGCGATGCGCAGCCGTCAACCGGCCCGCTGGGCGAGCACCCGGTAGGCGTTGCCGCCGTTGCCGCGCTTGATCACCTGGTGCGCCAGCTTGTCGGTCAGCCAGCTCAGCACCAGCAGTGGCGCGCCCGCCAGCATGATCACCTGGTACCGGGCCCGCCGCCACCAGGTGGACGGCGCCGATCGCCAGGGCTGGTTCGGGTTGCGGGCCAGCCGGTTCAGGCCCAGCGCGAGTGCCATGGTGAGGTCCATCGACTGGTCCGCGCGGCCGCGATCCTGGGCCACCACGGCGAAACCGCGTTCGGTCAGCGCGCGCACCAGGTTCTCCCTGGGGATCATGTGCTGGTGCTGCGGCGGGAACCAGGGCATCCAGTAGGTGCGCAGCAGCCGCCCGTAGCGGGAGGCCGGGTTGGGCACCTCGATGAGCAGGAAACCCCCGGCGGACAACACCTTCGCCGCCGCGTCCAGTTCCTCGAAGGGCTCCCTGGTGTGCTCAAGGTAGTGGAACATGCTGAGCACGTCGTAGCGGCCGGCGAGTTCGGCGGCCAGCTCCGGGAACTGGCCGCGGTAACCGCGGTCCACCCAGCCGCGCCGGGCCGCCTCCTCGATGCCCGCGCCCAGGTCCAGGCCGTCGAAGGCGGTCTCCGGCCAGACCTCGCGGGCGAGGTTGGCGAAGTGCCCGTGCCCGCCGCCCACGTCCAGCCAGGTCTTCGGGGTGGTGAACGGGGCCAGCATCTCGGCCCGCCGCCGGTAGACCGCGGCGCCGGAGGAGAACGCGGTCTCCGCGGTGCGCGCGCCCTCGCCGTCGTAACAGTCGCGGTAGTAGAAGTCGAGGCCGGCCAGGTTGAGCCGGGGGTTCTGGAACACGTGCCCGCAGCCCGCGCAGCGTTCCAGGGTGAACCGGCCGGGCTTGTTCAGCACCAGGTCGGCGCAGCGCACGTGCGGCGAAAGCTGGTCCGAACCGCACCACGGGCAGTCGGGGCGGCGGGACTCGAAGAAGCGCTCGGTGCCCTTGGCGAGTTCGGCGGCGTAGCCCGCGCGCAGTCCGGCCACCCGGTCGCCACGGGTCCTGGTGCGCCACAACGCGGCCAGCGTGCGGGCCCAGTTCGCCGGATCGCGCAGCAGCCGCGACGCGACCTGCCGGTGCAGATCGGCCGGGCGGATCGGGCCGCTCGCGAAGACCAGGTAGGGCTGCAGGCTGAACAGCGCGAGCGCGCCCAGGCCCAGGACCGGTTGCGCGACAACGGAGGTGAGCAGCGCGGCGTAGCAGACCAGCGGTGGCAGCACGGCGCGGAACATCCCGCCTTCGGTGCGCAGCCGCGCGGCGCGCTGAGCCGGGGACTCCGGCAGCCCGCCGAGTCCGGGTGCGACCGCGAAATCCGTTGCGGTGCAGGCCAATCGCTTCAACCGGGTGGTGAGGCCCGCGATGGTCACGGTGTCCGGGTCCGCGGTCAGTTCCTCGCGCTCGGCCACCCGCGGCGCGACCAGCAGCGCGTGCCCGGCCCCGCCCGCACTGGCCAGCCGGGTGGCCAGGAAGTCCTTGCCCAGCCCCGCGCGGGCCAGGTCCAGCGCCCGGGACACGCCCAGGCCGCGCGGGATCAGGTCCAGCACGGCAAGGCCCTGTCGCTGCGCCCAGTCCTCGGCCGCGGCCCTGGTCTGCTCCGGTAGTCGGGCCCCCTGGGCCACCACGAACTGGAACCGGCCGTGCGGGCCGGGTTCCGCATCGTCGAGCACGGGCAGCCAGCCAAGCTGTCCACGCAACCGGAAACCGTTGAGCACCAAGGCGATCATCGTGATCACCGGCAGCCAGCCCAGCATCGAACTCATGTCAGCATCTCCACCTGGTCGGCCGCCGCCGTGGTGCCACCGGCGTCGGCGAAGGACGCCCGGATACGTTCGGCCGCCGCTCGGTACCCGGGGAAGGTCAGCACATCCAGGATCGACTCCCGCAGCTCGGCCGGTCCGACCCGGCCGAACCGCACCCGGCGACCCGCCCCCGCTGCCACCACCTGGTTGGCGATGGTCGGCTGATCGTCGCGGATCGGTGCGACGACCAGTGGCAGGCCATGCGCGAGTGACTCGCACACCGTGTTGTGCCCGCCATGGCATACCACCGCGTCGGTCCTGGCCAACACCTCCAGTTGGGGCACGAACTCCCGCACCAGCACATGGGCCGGGAGTTCTCCAAACAACTTCGGGGGCGCGGCGATGGTGACCTGCAACCGGGAGCCCAGCGGCTCGACCGCGGCGATCACCGCGTTGAGGAAGCGGGCCCCGTTCTCCCGGTCCACCGTGCCCAGGGTGACCAGCAGGTGCTGCCGCCGCCCGTCCAGCCAGTGCCAGGGGTAGTCCACGGTGGCGGTCCGGAAACCGATCGAGGGGCCGACGAAGGCGTAGTGATCGGGGAACTCGTGTTGCGCGCCGACCAGGCAGCGGGTGGTGTAGGCGAGCACCAGGTGCTCGGAGAAACGCAGATCGCCGCGTTCGGCCACGGCCAGCGGCACCCGGTGCGCGCGTTGCAGCCCGTCCAGCTGCTCGCGCACCCAGGCGCCGAACTTGGGCACGGTGGCGAACGGGTCGGTCAGTTCCGCGGAGGTGGTGGCCGAGGTGACCCAGGGCAGCCCGTGCCGCCGGGCGACCACGCCACCGGCCAGCGCCTGCTGGTCCACCACCAGCAGGTCGGGACCGAATCGGCCGACCGCCTGGGTCACCCCCGGCAGGCTGGACTCGGCCAGCGGGATCAGGAAGTCCCGCCAGAGGAACTGGAAGGCGGCTGGTCCGCGTAAGCCGTGCGAGCGGGCGACCACCTCGGTCAGCCAGTCATCCGGCCCGCGCTGCACCGGGATGAGCCGGTCCGGGTCGGGCAGCAGCGGGGCGATCACCTCGCGGTGCCCGACCCAGGCGACCTCATGTCCGCGTGCGGCCAGTTCGTGGCCCAGCGCCACTGTGGGCAGGGTGTGCCCGGCCAGCGGCGGCACCACGAACAGCACCCTGCTCACCGCAACCACCTGGCCAGCACTTCCCTGACCAGGCCGGTCGCCCTGGTCAGCAGCATGTGCGACTGCTCGGGCAGGATCTCCAGCTCCAGCTGCGGCAGGTACTTCTGCAACACGCTGACCTCCGGCAGCAGCTCGGACTCGGATCCGTAGACGGCCAGCACCGGCATCCTCACCATGGCATAGCGCTCCGGGTTGAACGGCTCCTGCGCACCCATGTCCGCGACCATGCTGGTGTGCCCGATGAGCTGCTCGACCTGGTTGACCGTCCGGTCCCACTTGCGGCCGCTCATGTGCGTGAAGTTGTGGTCGAAGGCCCCGGCGGCGGCGTCGGTGAGGGTGTCGGCCATCCGCTCGCCCCAGCCTGGGGTGGGCACCAGGGACTCGATCAGCATGATCTTCTCCACCCGGTCCGGGCAGTGCGCGGCGAAGGCCAGCGCGAGCAGGCCGCCGTAGCTGTTGCCGACCAGCCGGACCGGGCGGTGCTCGCCGAGGGCGTCCAGCAGCGCGTGCAGGTCGGTGACCGAATCGTCCAGGGTGTAGCCGGTCGGCGGCCGTTCGGTGCGGCCGTGGCCGCGCAGGTCGTAGCAGAGGGTGCGCGCGCCTGCGGTGGCCGCGGGGGTGGCGAGGGTGAGGTAGAGACCGGAGAGGTTGTCCACGACCAGGCCGTGCAGGAAGACCACCAGCGGGGCGTCAGGGCGAGTGTCCGGAGTGGCCAGGGGCTGGACGTGGAAGGTGAGGTTGTTGGCCCTGACCTCGGTCATGGGGCGGCCCCGCGCTCGCCTGCCAGGCAGTCGGCGAGGTAGCGGACCAGGTGGCCGACGGTCAGTCCGACGGTCTCGGCCACGTCCTTGTCGGCTAGGAAGGCGGCGAAGTTGACCCGGCTGCCGTAGTGCTCGCGCAGCTTGGCCGAGAGCGCGACGAACTCGATGCTCTCCAGCTCCAGGTCCTCGTTGAACGAGGTGTCCATCTCGATCTCGATGCTCTGCGCGTACTCCTGGCCGATCACGGCCGTGAGCAGCTCGGTCACCGTGGCGAGCACCTGCTGCTCCACCGCGGGCGCCAGATCTGCGTAATTCATCGCGTTTCACTCCTGTCACGGTGGCTGCGAACACCGGTGATGACGGGACACCGCGGACGTGGGCCGCAGGGGGCCGTCCTTTGTGGAGGGTCCAAGGCGGTGCTTTCCCCAAGGTGACAGGATTCAAGCCGGAAATGCCTGTGGTTGCGGCGAAAACGCCGCCAAGACAACCCGCTTGAATGACGCCGCAAGCAAATTGGTCGCGGCGGCTACGCTGTGTCGTCAGAGACCCTCGTGCGCCTTGCGCACCAGCTCGGTGACGGAGTCCAAGGCCCGCAACCGATCCGCGGGCACCAGGCCGATCCGGCTGCGCCGGTCCAGCACGTCGTCGGCGTCCAGCGCGCCCTCGTGCCGCACCGCCCACACCACCTCGGCCGCGGTGACCCCGAGTCCGTCGGCGACCTCGGCGCCCAGTCTGGGGTCGAGCTGGGCCAGCGCGGACAGGCGCACGGCTTCCGCGCCATAGCGGGCAACCAGCCGCGGCGCAGCCTCCATTGTGGACAGATATTCGGCTGGCGCGGCGCCGACCAGCGGAACCTGGGTGCTGCGCGAGGGACCCGCGGTCAGGCCACGCCGGGTGATCGCGGCGTCCACCGCGTCCGCGGCCATTTTCCGGTACGTGGTGAGTTTGCCGCCCACCACCGTGGTCACTCCGTCCGGCGAGGTGAGCACGGCGTGTTTGCGGGAGAGGTCCGCGGTGCGGCCACGAGTACCCGGAAGATCGATCAAGGGGCGCAGACCGGCGAACGCGCCGAGCACATCGGCCGGCCCGAGCCGCCGGGCCAGCACGGTGTTGGCCACGTCCAGCAGGAAGTCCACATCGGCCTGCGGGACCTCGGGCACCTCCGGCGCCGGGCCGTCCATGGGTTCGTCGGTGAGGCCGAGGTAGACCCGGCCGTCGAGCTGGGGCAGCAGCAGCGCGAACCGGTTGCGCTCGCCGGGCACCGGCACGGTCAGCGAGGTGCCGCCGATGCCCACCGTGCCCGCGTCCAGCACCAGGTGGGAGCCCCGGGAGGGCCGCAGCCGGACCCCGGGGACCAGGCGGTCGGCCCACACGCCGGTGGCGTTGACGACGGCCTTGGCCCGGATGGTGACGGTCGCGCCGGTGAGCCCGTCCACGATCTCGCCGCCCGCGCCGTCCAGGCTGAGCGCCCTGGCCCTGGTGATGATCCGGGCGCCGAATCCGGCCGCGGTGCGGGCCAGCGCGACCACCAGGCGCACGTCGTCGACCAGCTGGCCGTCGTAGGAGAGCAGGCCGCCGCGCAAGCCGCTCACTCGCAGGCCGCCGGCCAGCGCCAGCGCCTCGGCGGCCGGCACCCGGCGGGGCGGCGGCAGCAGGGCTCCCGGCGTGCCAGCGGTGCGTCGCAGCAGGTCACCGGCGCGTAGTCCGGTCATCAGCACGGTCTCGTTGCCGCGGCTGACCCCGGCGCCGCGGGCAGCGCGGTGCAGCGGGATGAGCTGGGGCAGGGTGCGTACCAGGTGCGGGGCGGTGCGGGTCATCAGCAGGCCGCGTTCGACCGCGCTCTCCCTGGCCAGCGCCACATCGCCCTTGGCCAGGTAGCGCAGGCCGCCGTGCACCAGCTTGCTGGAGAACCGGGAGGTGCCAAAGGCCAGGTCGTACGCCTCGACCAGGGCCACGGACAGGCCACGGGCGGCCGCGTCCAGGGCGACCCCGGCGCCGGTGACGCCGCCGCCGACCACGAGCAGGTCGACCTGGTTCCCGGCGGCGAGCCAGGCCAGGTCGGCGGCCCGCCGGGTGGCGTTGAGCGAGGTCGCGCGCAGGGATCCGGTGGGCAGCGTGGGCACGGTCATGGGCGCAGCACCGCGTCCAGGCCGTGCCGCAGCTCGGCCAGCAGACCGGTCTCGTCCGGTTCGGCCACGGCCAGGCGCAGCGAGAACACCACCGACTGCACCATCAGGAACAGCAGCCTGCACTGCGCGGCCACGTCGCCGGGCCGCACCGAGCCGTCCGCGTGCCCGGCGAGGACCTGTTCGCGCAGGAACTGCTCGGCCAGCCGCTGGGTGCTGCCCACCCGTTGCACCAGGTAGGGCAGCAGCAGTTCGGGGTCGACCTCCAGGATGGTGCGCATCAGCGGGTTCACCGCGACCGCGTGCCCGGCGGCCACCGCCCCGGCGACCAGCCGGGCCCGTGCGCTGGGCTCGGCGGCGGCCTCGGCGGCGACCGCGCTGAGCAGGCCGCGGAACTCGCGGGTGAGCAGTGCGGCGACCAGGCTGGTGACATCCGGGAAGCGCCGGTACAGGGTCATCCGGCTCACCCTGGCCCGCCGGGCGACCTCGGTGAGCGTGGTGCGGCGCACGCCGACGGCCAGCACGCAGTCCTTGGCCGCGGCGAGCAGGACCTCGTCATCCACCCGCTGGCCGCGGACCACCGGTGGCGCTTCGGAGGTGTGACACTCGGACCCCATGTGTCACACTGTAGCGGTGACCGAGCGCATCGACCACACCCTCCGCAATACCTGGACGCCCGAGGGCGCGAAGGCGGCCCATCTGCCGCCGCACGCGCTGCGCTGGCTCCGCTCCCGCATCGGCCTGGCCGAGGTGGCCACCCCGGTCGGCCCGGCCTCGCTGCACACCGTGGCCGACTCGGCGCTGCCCCCGGCCGCGCTGGCCGCCCTGGTGGCGGTGGTCGGCACCGCGGGCGTGCTGACCGACCGGGACGCCAGGCTCGGCCGCTCCGGCGGACTGTCCTATGTGGACCTGATGCGGCATCGCGGCGGCGGCGAACCCGCGGTGCCGGACGCGGTGGTGCTGCCGGGCGATCCCGAGCAGGTGCAACGGGTGCTGGCGGTCTGCGTCGAACACGGCGTCGCGGTGGTGCCCTTCGGCGGCGGCACCTCGGTGGTCGGCGGAGTCAACCCGCTGCGCGGGGACAAGGCCTCGGTGATCGCGCTGGACCTGCTCCGGCTGGACAAGCTGGTCTCGGTCGACCCGATCTCGCACACCGCGGTCTTCCAGGCCGGGGTGCGCGCGCCGGAGGCGGAACGGCTGCTGGAGGTGCACGGCTTCACCCTCGGCCACTTCCCGCAGTCCTTCGAGCGAGCCACCCTCGGCGGGTTCGCCGCCACCCGCTCGGCCGGGCAGGCCTCGGCGGGCTACGGCCGGTTCGAGGACATGGTGCACGCGCTGCGGCTGGCCACCCCCGCCGGTGAGCTGCGACTGGGCGGCAGCCCGGCCTCGGCCGCGGGCCCGGATCTGAAACAGCTGGTCATCGGCAGCGAGGGCACGTTCGGCGTGATCACCGAACTGACCCTGCGGGTACGCGAGGCGCCGACCTTCCACCACTACGAGGGCCTGGTCCTGGACGGCTGGGAACGCGGTGCGCTGGCCCTGCGCGCACTGGCCCAGCAACGAGTGCTCGCCGATGTCACCCGGCTGTCCGACATGGACGAGACCGAAGCCTCCCTGGAACTCGCCGGTGGCTGGAAGGGCAAGGCACTGCGCTCCTATCTGCGCACCCGCGGCGTGGTCGCGCCCTGCCTGCTCATCCTCGGCTGGGAGACCACCTCCCCGCGTGAGCTGGCCACCCGGCGGCAGGCCGCGCTGCGCGCACTGCGCGAGTTCAGCCCGGTGCGGCTGGGCCGCCCGCTGGGCGAGGCCTGGCGCAAGGGCCGCTTCGGCGGACCCCGGCAGCGGGACCTGCTGCTGGACGCCGGGGTGTGCGTGGAAACCCTGGAGACCGCCACCAACTGGGCAGGCCTGGCCGCGCTGCGCACCGGCGTGCGCGGCGCGCTCACCGACGCGCTGAGCACCGCCGGTTCGCGTCCGGTGGTGATGTGCCACGTCTCGCACGCCTACGAGACCGGCGCCTCGCTGTACTTCACCGTGCTCAGCCCCCGCGCCGAACAGGCCCCCCTGGACCAGTGGCACCGCGCCAAGACCGCGGCCTGCGAGGCCATCGTCAACCACGCGGGCACCATCACCCACCACCACGCGGTCGGCGTGGACCACGCGCCCTGGCTGGCCGCCGAGGTGGGCGAACTGGGGCTGGACGTGCTGCGCGCGGTCAAGGACCGGCTTGATCCGACTGGAGTTCTTAATCCCGGAAAGCTGGTGCCGCCAGTGGGCAGGCCCTAAAGTCCGGAAATGGCCGGTGATGTGCTGATCCGTTCCGTCCGCCCGTGGTCCTCCGCGGCCGACACCCCGGCGATCGACGTGCTCTGCCAGGCCGGGGCGATCGCCGCGCTGGGTCCCGATCTCACCGCGCCACCAGGGATTCCCGAGGTCGACGGCGGCGGCGGAGTGCTGCTGCCCGGTCTGGTCGCCGCGCACGTCCGGCCGCGGCCGGGACAGGCCGAGGCCACCCTGACCCGGCTGGTCGAGGCCGGGGTCACCCTGGCCAGGGTGCACGGACCGGCCGAGGACCTGGACGAGGTGCTGGCCGCGCGCGAGCTGTTCGCGGACCGGGCCCGGATCCAGGTGGTGGCTTTCGTGGCCGGTGGGCTCATCCGCGAGGAACGCGGCGAGAAACTCCTGGACGCCGCGGTGGCCGCGGGCGCGGACCTGCTCGGCGGGCTCGACCCGGCCGGGCACGACCGCGATCCGGTGCGTCACCTCGACCTGCTCTTCGAGCTGGCGCAACGGCATTCCACCGGCATCGACCTGCAACTGCGCGACCCCGGCGAACTGGGCGCCTTCGAGATCGAGCTGATCTGCGACCGGGTCGCCGCACTGGGCATGCGTGGCAGGGTCACCCTCTCGCACTGCCTCGCACTGTCCACAGTGGAGGATCATCGGCGCGAGCTGCTGGCCGAACTGCTGGCCGAGCACGGCATCTCGGTCACCACGCTGGCCACCGCCTGGGGCGATCCGTTGCCGCTGCGCCGGTTGCGCTGGGCCGGGGTGCCGGTCGGGCTTGGCGATGACGGCGGCGATCTGCTCGACCAGGCCTGGTTGCTGGCCCAGGCCAACGAGTTCGAGCGGGACGACGAGGTCGAGCTGTGCGCCGACGTGGCCACCAGGGACGGCGCGCGGGCGCTGCGGGTCGGCGGCTACGGCGTGATCGAGGGCGACCGGGCGGACCTGATGGTGCTGGCCGCGGACTCGGTGGCCGAGGCGGTACGGCAACGGCCGCCGCGCACCCTGGTGGTGCACGACGGCCGCGTGGTCGGCGGGGGTTAGATCGTCACCAGCATCTTGCCGGTGTTGACGCCCTTGAGCAGGTCCAGGAACGCCTGCGGGGCGTTGGCCAGACCTTCCACCACGGTCTCCCGGTAGCTGATCTTGCCCTCGGCCAGCCAGCTGCCGACCTCGGTGAAGAACTGCTCCTGCATGTCCTGGTACTCGTTCACGATGAAGCCGCGCAGGCTCAGGCCCTTGCCGATGATCTGGATCATGTTGCGTGGGCCGGTGGGCTCGCCCTTCTCGTTGTACTGCGAGATGGCCCCGCACAGCGCGAACCGGCCGCCCGGCTTGGCCGAGCTGAGCGCGGCCTCCAGGTGGTCTCCGCCCACGTTGTCGAAGTAGACGTCGATGCCCTCGGGCGCCGCCTCGGCCAGCAGCTCGTGGACCGGGCCGTCCTTGTAGTTGAAGGCCGCGTCGAAGCCCAGCTCCTTGACCAGGTACTCCACCTTCTCCGCGCTGCCTGCCGAGCCGATCACCCGGGAAGCGCCCTTGAGCTTGGCGATCTGGCCCACCAGTGAACCGACCGCGCCCGCCGCGCCGGAGACGAAGACCACGTCGCCCTCGCGGAACTGACCCGCGGCCAGCAGTCCGGCGTAGGCGGTCAGGCCGGGCATGCCCAGCACGCCGAGGAAGGCGCCCGCGGGGGCCAGTTCCGGGTCCACCTTGACCGCGTGCTTGACCGCGACCATGGCGTACTCGCGCCAGCCGCCGAAGTGCAGCACCAGGTCGCCGACCTGGTAGTCGGGGGAGTTGGACACCACGACCTCGCCGACCGCGCCGCCCTGCAGCGCCTTGCCCAGCTCGAACGGCGGGGAGTAGGACTTCACGTCGTTCATCCGGCCGCGCATGTACGGGTCGACGCTCATGACCTTGTTGCGCACCAGCAGCTCACCCTCGCCTGCAGTGGGCACCTCGGCCTGGACCTGGTCGAAGTTGTCCAGGGTGGGCCAGCCCTCGGGACGGGAGGCGAGACGGATTTCCAGGCCGGTGGACGGGGTGGTCATGCGGTGCTCCTCAACTGAGAATGTGTCACTCACTGACAAAAAACATACCATGACAATAGGCGTTCGGCGACATCTGACGTAGACTGACGGATGTGAGCATGGTCAAAGACGAGCTGGGCCTGCGCGAACGCAAGAAGTTGCGCACCAAGAACGCGCTGGTCGACGCTGCCCTGGAGCTGTTCTTCGGCAAGGGATTCGAGGCCACCACGGTCGAGGAGATCGCCGCCGCGGTGGAGATCTCGCCGCGCACCTTCTTCCGGTACTTCGCCGGCAAGGAGGATGTGGCGCTGTCCCAGTTCGCCGAGATCGACGAGTTCTGCATCGCCGCGCTGGCCGAGCGCCCGGCCGATGAGCCGCCGGTGGCCGCCACCCGCGCCGCCTACCTGGCCATGTTCGACCACATCGCCGCCTTCGACGGCGGCCCGGCCCGCTACTGCGCCACCCACCGGCTGATCGGTCAGACGCCGACCCTGTTCGCCCGCTGGCTGTCCACCTCGGCGGTCTCCGAGCACCGGCTGGCCGAGGTCATCGCGGCGCGGCAGGGCGTGTCCGCGGCCGAGGACATCCGCTGCCGGCTGCTGATCCGGGTGCTGTGCGCGAGCGCGCGACTGGGCATGGAGGTGGCCTGCCAGCGCGGTTATTCGACCCTGGAGGAACTGCGGGCGCAGGTGATCGAGTCGATGGACCTGGGCATCGCGGGCCTGCCCGCCGCCTGGTCCAGCCCTGGCGAACGCTGGTGAGGCCGGTCAGTCCCGGCGCCGGATCAGCCCGCTTCGCTTGCGCAGCAACTCCTCCAGGGCCGTCTGCGCGGCTTTGATCCGCGCCGTGCGTTGTTCCATGCTCAGCCCGTCAGCGGGCAGCATCGGCTTGGGCAGCGGCTTCATCTGGAACCAGCGTTCCTCGTAGAACAGCTTGCCGACCTCGCGCCAGCTCTCCGCGAGCTGCTTCTCGGTCTCGGCGAGCTGCTGCTCGGCCTTCTCGTGCCGGTCCTTGGCCTGGCGGACCACCTCGGACAGTTCCTTGGCGCGTTCGGCGTCCACCTTCTGCATCCGGCGCACCGCCTCGTCCACCTGGCCGGTGATCGCCCGGTAGCGCTCGCTCGCGGACGGCTCGTTCACGGTTGGCCCTCCCCGCTGGCCTCTGCGGTGTCGAACGGGATGACGACCTCGGGCCGGGCGTGTTCGGCCCGGTCGAAGAACAGGCCGCGCCGGGGCCGCGGCGACCAGCTGATCAGCTGCCCGGCGGCCAGACTGGACAGGTCCGGCCCGTGTACATCCAGCGCCACCCAGGCGCCCAGGTCCTCGATGCCGCCGCCGAGGAAACCGCCCTTGAGCCGCTGCACGCTGCGCCACCAGCCGATGGTGTGGGTGGCCAGTTCGGGGCCGTGCTTGAGGATCTGCTTGAGACTGTCCACTCCGGACTGCCGGGTGCCCGGATCCTTCTGCTCCAGCAACGGATAGGCGGCGTCGATGGCGTAGAGCACCAGGTAGTGCGGGCGGGCCGGTTCGTTGTTGCCCGCGCCGCGTCCCGCCCGCGCGCCCAGGTCGGCGGCCAGCGCGTCCAGCGCGGCGCGCACCCCGTCGGTGTCGATCAGCTCGACCTCGTTGCCGGAGTCCTTGAGCGCGCAGGTCAGCGTCTCGGCCTGGGGCCGGGCGTCCTCGGCCACGCAGATCAGGGTGAACCTGGCCTCGCCGGGCAGGTGCTGCCGGGACAGCGACAGGGTGGCCGCGGCCAGCACGCTGGCGGCATCGCGCAGCACCGAGCCGAGGGCGGCGATGTTGCGGCCGGGGGTGCGGGCCAGGGTCACCCCGGCCGCACTGCCCGCCACGTCGATCACCTGGCCCAGCAGGGCAACCGGCGGCCTGCCGCGCCGCGGTTCCAGCAGCCGGAAATCCTCCACAGTGGACAGCGCGGGCACGTGGTCGCCGTCGAAGAGCCGGGGTTCGCCCAGGTGCGCCGGACGGCGTTGCCACAGCTCGACCTGGAGCGCGTCGAAGGTGCCGCGGCTGGTGGCGTCCGGGATGCGGGCGATCTCGTTGCCGTGCCGCACGCCGGAATCGTGGTTGATCACCGCGTGCCGCCGGGGGATCTCGATCGCGGCCTGGTTGGTCTCCACCAGCACCCGGCGCGCCTTGGGCAGCGCGATCCGCACGATGAACTGCTCGAAGATGGCGGGTTTGCCCCAGAACGCCTCGATGCCGGAGACGTCCTGGCTGGAGAGCACCAGGTGGATGCCCTGCGAGCGCCCGCGCCTTGCCACGTCCTCCAGCAGTCCGGCTGCCTGGTTGGTCACCGCGTCGCGTTCGGCGAAGAGGAACTGGAACTCGTCGATGACCGCCACGATCCGCGGCCAGCGCCCGTCCGGGTCCTCGGTGCGCAGCTCCTCCAGCTTGGTGACCTCGTGCCGTTTGGCCGCCTCGGCCCGGCGGCGCATCTCATCGGCCAGGTACTTCAGCAGCGCCAGCCCGAATTCGCGGTCGGCGTTGACGTTCACCCCGACCAGGCGGGCGTGCGGCAGCCAGCTGGGGTCCTTGCGACCGGGGGTGAACTGGGCGAAGGAGACGCCCTCCTTGAAGTCGAGCACGTACAGCTCGAGTTCGTCGGGGGAGTAGCGGGCGGTGAGGCTGCCCAGCATGGCGTAGAGGAAGTTGGTCTTGCCGGAACCGCTGGGCCCGCCGATCAGCGCGTGCGGCGAGGAGTCGCCCAGGTGCAGCAGCACGTCCTGGCCGTCGCTGCGGCCGATCGGCGCGCTCACCCCGGTGGCGGAGTGCTCGGCCCAGCGGGTCTCGGGCAGCAGGTCGGCGAAGGTGCACACCCGGCTGCGCCGCTCCAGCAACGCGTCCGCGATGGCCCCGCAGGCCACCGGCACCCGGTCCCGGGGCAGCGGATCGTCCAGGGTGACGGTGGCGTGCTCGCCGGTCATGCTGGCGGTGACGGTGCCGTCCCGGTGCAGTTCCACGGTTTCCAGCGGGCTGTTCACCGACAGCCGCATGTCCACCATGATCAGCTGGATGCCGCAGGCCAGTCCGTTGCGGGCGACCCGCTGCAACTGCTGGCGGAGCTGATCGTCCAGGTCCTCCCGGTTGCCGAAGAGGATCGCGATCCGCCACGGTTCCGAACGTTTGCCGGTGGCCGAGGTCAGCGCGCGCAGCGAGGCGTGCCCGTCGACCAGGATCCGGGTGTGCACCCGGCGGATGTGCTCGGAGAACTCGGTGAGCAGGTCCTGCAACCGGCTCGGGTCGTGCACGGTGAGCAGTCCGGCGCGGGCCAGCGGGTACAGGCCGGGCAGCGAGCCGGTGAACTGGCCGGTGTCCCACACGTGCACCTGCACCAGGCCGGGCTGGAAGTAGGACAGGGCGCGCAGCACCAGCGTTTCCACCAGTGCCTCGGCGTGCATCCGGGTGCTGTGGTCGGAGAGCACGTGCAGGTGGCCGTGGTCCAGCAACGGCAGCGCGGCCGGGAACTCCTCGGCCAGCGAGGCGTCCTCGATCCGGGCCGAGCCGATCCGCCACAGCCCCGGCGCCGGGGTGCTGCCGTCGTGCGTGCCGGGCCTGCCCAGCCAGTGTTCCCAGTGGTCCCCGGCCGAGCCGGGCGCGTGCTCGCGCACCAGTTCGGTCAGGGTGGCCGGGCCGTTTCCGGTCCACTGCGCGAAAACCTGTTCGTGTTCGGCCAGCGCGTGCTCGGCCAGCGGGCGCAGCGCCGGGTCGGCCTGCTGCCCGGCGAAGGCCGGATCCGCCTGCACCGCACGGATTCCGTGCTTGCGCAGGGTCAGCTCGAACTCGGCCCGGCGATGCTGCGCCTCGGCGACGGTGTGCTCCTGCCTGGCCGCGCCCAGCGCCATCGCCACCGCGTCGTGGAACTCGCCGAAGACCTCGCCGATCCGCGCCCGCCGCTCGATTTTCTTGCTCACGCCGCACCGCCCAAGATCACGCCGCCAGTCTCACAGGGAGGTCATCAGGCCTTCCACCCGGTCCAGCGCCGCGCCGAGCAGTTCCACGCTGCGCTGGTGCTGGGTGCTGGCGCCGAGCAGTTCGGGCGGGGTCAACGACTCGGAGTGGTGCTTGCCGATCTTGCTCAGCACGGCGAGGGACTCCCCGATCAGCTCATCGGCCTCGGTGAGACCCCGGTGCGCCTGGAGCAACTGCTCCCGCACCGAGCCCAGGACGGCCAGCACCTCCGCGATAGAGGACACCGGCGCCTACAGCCGGTTGGCGTAGCCCTCGGCGGTGCTGATCGCGCTCTGCACCTGGTTCTGCGTCTCGCCAATGCTCGACACGGCCTGGGAGAGCAGGTTGGCGGCCTGTTCGGCATCGGCCTGGCTGCTGCCCTGGGTGACCTGGTGCAGTGCGTTCTGGGCCTGCTCAAGGGCTGTCGCGGCCTGTTGCAGGGCGCCGATGCTCTCCTGCGCCTTCTCGGTGGCCAGCGAGATCCCGTTGCGAACCTGCTCCACACTTGCCATCTCGCGCCCAGCTCCTCCATGCGTTTCCAGCCGTGCCACGGACATGGCACGGCTTATTTAGTTGAAGGTAGTACCCAAACACCTCCTCAGTACAACCAAGATCGGGTTGATTTCCACCGCCATTGGGGTGAGGGCGGGGACTACGCGCCGTGCCGTCCACCCGCCATCCGGGGCTTGCTCCAGGTCACGGGCGCATCACAGGATCAGGCGGTACTGATCCTCTGGAAGGACGGTTGCTCACATGGCGAAACGCCTTTCCGTGCTGCGCACCGCGCTGGCCGCCACCGTGGTCGCCGCGGCCGCGCTGCTGCCGGCGCCCGCGCTGGCGCAAGGCTCTGCCGCCGACGCGGCGCAGATCCTGCACGTCACCGCCCCCGGCGACCCGGCTGAACTGGGCCGCAAGCTGGCCGAGGCCGGTCTGGACGTCCTGGGCCGGGAGGGCTCGGCGATCCTGGTCCTGCGCCAGGACGGCGTGACCGGCACGCTGGCCGGGCTCGGCGCGCGCACGGTCCGGGTCCAGCAGGTCCCCGCCGCGGCCACCCCGCGTGCGGCCGCGGCCTACCCGAAGCCGAAACGACTGGCGGGCAAGGAGTATCCGACGTTCTACGGCGGCTACCGCACGGTCGAGGGTTTTCACTCCTTCGTGGCCGACGTGGCCAAGCACTACCCGGACCTGACCAAGCGGGTGGCCTACGGCCAGTCCTGGCAGCGTCAGCGGGACCCGGCAAAGGGCAACCAGCTGGAAGCGCTGTGCATCACCGCGGAGGCCTGGCGCGGCTGTGAGCTGAAGCCGGATTCGGCCAAGCCGCGGTTCCTGCTGATGGCCCAGATCCACGCCCGCGAGGTGACCACCAGCGAGCAGGCCTGGCGGTTCATCACCCGGCTGCTCGACGGCGCCTACGGCGAGGCCGAGGTGGCCGCGCTGCTGGGCGGCACCGAGGTGTGGGTGGTGCCGCAGGTCAACCCGGACGGCATCGGCGTGGTCCAGGACGGTCTGACCAACGCGGGCACCTCGGCGAACAGTTCGGCCTGGCAGCGCAAGAACCTCAACGACAGCAACAGCGTCACCCCGTGCCCCGGTCCGTGGAGCAGCAACCACGAGGGCATCGACCTCAACCGCAACTGGGACTCCCGCTGGGGCGGGGTGGGCACCTCGGGCAACGCCTGCGCGCAGACCTACCGTGGCCCGAAGGCGGCCAGCGAGCCGGAAACGCACCAGCTGGCCGGGCTGTTCGAGAAGCTGTTCCCGGACCAGCGCGGCCCTGCGGAGACCGACGCCGCCCCGGCGACCACCCGGGGCGCGATGATCACCCTGCACACCTACGGCAACCTGGTGCTGATGCCCTGGGGCCACGACCCGAAGGTCAAGACCCCCAACGACGCCGGGCTGCGCTCGATGGCCTTCCGGATGAGCGGTTACAACGGCTACAACACCGGTCAGCCGGGCGAGGTGCTCTACAACGTCACCGGCGCGGCCGATGACTGGGCCTACGACAAGCTGGGCATCGCCGGGTTCACCTTCGAGATCGGTCCGAACAGCGGTGAGTGCAACGGCTTCCACCCGGCCTACAGCTGCCAGGACAAGTTCTGGGAGCTGAACAAGGACGCGCTGCTCTACGCGGCCAAGTCGGCCCGGCAGCCCTACGTCTCCACGCTGGGCCCGACCGTGTCCGGCCTGACCGTCAAGCGCGGCCTGTTCAGCGTCGAGGTCAGCGCCAAGGCCGATGACAACGCCTACGGCACCGTCGGTGTGGGCCGCCCGGCCGCGCAGAAGGTGGTCGAGGCGGAGATCTACCTGGACCGCGCGCCATGGAACGGCGGCCACGCCCGGCCGCTGAAGATCAACGGCGACGGCGCGACGGTGGAACTGGGTGGCAAGGCGGGTGCCTGGGGCCTGGAGCGACTGGCCTACGTGCGGGCCAAGGACGCCGACGGCAACTGGGGCCCGTTCACCTCGGCGTGGGTGAAGTAGCCAGTTCCTGGGCACCGGCCGGTCCGGCGCTGAGCTGCAGGGCGATCACGCCCGCACTCGGCGCCGGGTCGGCCGACCAGTAGCTGGCCGCGTGCTCGCCGTCCCATTCCAGCTCGGACCAGTTGTCCTGGCCGATCCGGGCCATCGCGTCCTTGAGCGCGGTCGCGGTGTCGCCGGGCACCAGCCCGAGGTCGAACTCGACCCCGAGCACCCCTGGTCCGCACGGGGTGAAGTCGGTCAGCTCGCCGTCGTGGGTGATCCGGCTGGCCACCGCCCTGGCCTGCCACTCCGCCCCGGCCCGCCGGTCCGCGGCCACGTCGACGGACAGCCGCAACCGCTGCACCGGCCCGTCCGGCAGCGCCACCGGCTCCGGTTCGGGGAACACCTCGTCCGGATCCTCGGCGGCCGGTTCCGGCACCAGTAGCGGACTCGCGCCCAGCCAGGCCTCCACCAGCACCCGCTCGCCACCGGGCACCAGCTGGGTGATCAGGTCGGGATCGTCCAGCACGGTCCAGGCGGTGGGTAGCTCGCAGGACACCCTCGGCACGCTGACATCGGGTCCCAGCGCGCGCACGAAGGTGCGCACCGCCCTGGACAACGCGCCCGCGTCACTGGCCGCGGCCCGCTCGTCACTCGGCTGGCTGATCGTCACCGACCAGCAGCCCGGCTCCTCATCGGAGCAGTCACCCGCCTCGACGATCCGCCCGCCGCCCAGCGCGACCAGCCCCAGACAGGCATTCCTGGCCTGGGACTCGTTCTCGGCGGCGACCACCACGGTGATCAGCAGCTCCAGCTCGTCTTCCACCATCGCGGGTCAATTGTCCCTCAGTGGTGTGAACAGGAGGTGCGGTGGGCCTCTTCCGCGGCCAGCACCACCCCCGCCGCGTGCACCACGGCCGCCACCCGCAACATCTCGTGCACCGCGTCCACCCCGGCCCCGGCCGCGCGCGCCTTGCGCTCATGCAGCTCAAGGCACACCTCGCACCCGTTGACCGCGCTGACCGCCACGCACCACAACTCGAAGTCGCCCTTGTCCACCCCCGGCCGCGCCACCACCCGCATCCGCAACCGCGCCGGCGCCTTCAGATACTCCTCCGCGCCCAGCAGATGCTTGGCCCGGTAGTAGACGTTGTTCATCGCCATCACCGCGCCCGCCGCCCTGGCCGCATCCCACGCCTGCGCCGACAACTGCTCGCGGGCCTCAGCCACCAGCCCCGCCAGCGCCCCCGTCTGGCCACCGTTGAGCGCCACCGCGACCACCGCGCCCCAGAGCCGCTGCGCGTTCAGCACGGACTCCCCGAGCACCGACTCCAGGTTGGCCCGGATGTCCTCGGCGTAGTCCGGCATCGCCGCCAGCACCGACCGCAACGTCATCCGCGAAACGCTAGTCCAGCAGCTCAGCCCTGGCAGCTGGCGCGGTACTCCGTCGGGGTGCGGCCGGTCAGCTCCAGGAAGGCCGCGTTGAACGCCGACAGCGAGGCATAGCCGACCCGGAAGGCCACCTCGGTCACCGGGGCGTCCCCGGCCACCAGCTCCTCGATCGCGCGCGCCAGCCGCATCCGGCGCAATACCGCCCGCCAGGTCATCCCGGTCTCCCCGGCGAACCGGCGGGCCAGCGACCGGGGCGTCAGCCCCACCCGCGCCGCCACCTCCTCGAAGCGCACCTCCTCGCCGAGCCGCGCCTCGGTCAGCCGCAGCGCCAGCCGCAGCTCCGGTGACCGCCCCTCCGGGATGATGACCGGGCTGGGCTGCTCGGCCAGCCGCCAGGTCACCGCGGCCAGGGCGGCGAACATGGTCTCCGCGTAGGGCGGCAGCACCTGCTCGGGATCGCCCCACTCGCCGCACTCGGCCACCAGGCACCGGGCCAGGGGACTGAGGTCGAACACGGCCAGCGGCGCGGGCGGCGGCGGGGCGAACCCGGTGTCGAAGAGCACCGAGGCGGTGCGAACCGGCCGCGGAATGCTCACCTGGATCGGCCGCCCCGCCTCGACCAGCGCGGCCCTGGCCGGCGGCAGCAGCCACACCTGGCCTTCCGCCGCCAGCCGCAGGGCCCCGGCCGAGGCGTACAGCAGGTAGTGCCGGTCGGTGCGCAGTTCCCGGGCGGGCCCGGCCTCGACCTCCCGCACGAAGCTGTACGCCTTGGCCGTCATCCGATCTCGACCGGCTCGGCCAGGAAACGTCGGCTCACCGGCGCCCCGACGGTGAGCGGCCGGACCACCGCGCCGAAGCTGGCGAAGGACTCCGAGGCCAGGTAGCCGCGGAAGGACTCCACGTCCACCCACTCGTGCAGCACGGTGATCTGTCCGTCGTCCTCCCGCGAGGCGAAAATCCGGAAATCGCGGTTGCCCGGCATGGCCCGCACCCGGTCCCGTTCGGCGTCGAACTGGGCGAGCGCGGCGACCCGGTCGGCGGGCGCGGTGCTGAAATCTACGGTGGCGATCACCATGTGGACCTCCTCGGTCGTGGTTGCTGAGGAAATCCTCGCCCGGACACCACCTGTCACGCTGCCGCCAGTCTGACAGGTTCACGCTGCTATCGGACAGCCCTAGTCCAGCAGCTCAGCCACCCACACCCGCCGCTCCGGCTCCCACCGCGCCTGCCCGCCCCCGGTGAAGTGCACCGCGATCAGCCCATCCGTCCACGGCGTCGCCGACTCCACTCGCGCCACCGGCCCGATCTGGCCGTACCGCCGCACGAACATCCCCTCGGCCAGCTCCGCCGCGGTGATCCGCGCGTGGTTGCGCACGCGGGAGGCGGGCCGCAACTTGACCACGGTGAGCTTCCAGAGGCCGTAGCCCAGCGCGGTGGTCAGCAGCGGCCACAACGGGCTGCCTGCCAGGAAGCCCAGCGACACCAGGAAACCGCCGACCGCGCTGAGCAGTCCGGAGCTGACCGGCCGGTTGCCGATGAGCAGCCAGCCGTGCGTGCGCACCAGTCCGTTGTCGAGCTGCCCGCGCCAGGATCCGTGGCCTGCCGGGATCTCGTTCTCGCCGAAGGCCATGGTGGGCGGGGTGTCGGCGGCCGCGGCGGCCCGGTCCACGGTCGCGTCGTCGACCGGGAACCGGTGGCTGCACGCGGTGCAGGCCAGGGTCAGCCCGGTGCCCGCCTCCCGGTCGCTGAACAGGCCGAGCACCCCGTGCCCCTGCGGACAGCGGTAGGCCACCGGATTGGTCGGCGCCTGCCAGGCGCGCAGCGCGCGCACCGCGTCGGTCGCATTCGTCATCACGCGGACCTCCAGCGCAACCGGCCGTCACTGGCCGGGGCGCACACCATGGGTTTGCCGGTCTTGGAGACGCCGACCGCGCCCGCGGTCGAGCAGAACGCGCCGGGAGTCACCACGCCGCCAGGCGGTTTCTGACTGCTGGGCGGGGGCGGCGGCTTCGGCGTGCTGGCCCTGGTCGTCCGCGGCGGTGGCGGTGGCGCGGCCTTGGTGGTCCGGCCGCCGGGCGGGGCCGGTGGCGGCTCCGCCGAGGTCGGCGGCACCGGCTCGGTGCTGCTGACTACCGTGGTCGTGCCGGTGACCGAGCTGAGGGCGACGCTGGTCGTGGTGGTCCCGGCGGTCGTGGTGGACAGGGGGATGGTCGAGCCTGCGGGCGTGGCGGCCACACTGGTCACCGGCGGCAGCGGCCCGCGGACCGCGCCCACCGTGCCGATCAGCCCGACGAGCAACAGCAATCCACCGGCGAAGATCGACAGTCCACGTTTCCAGTTCGCGGTCGACCACCACCACAGGCGAAACCGCCCAGGTTCCTCTTCAGGCACTTCGACCCCTTGCTGTCCCGATTTACCGAGCAGAGATGGTTATCAGGTCGCCGAACCATCGCCCGTTGTTACCGGGTTCGACCAATCGGGTTCGAAATGGTCTCGATCGCCCGGATGCCGAAACGTCCTGGCCCGTTCGGTCGAAAAGACAACCTAGGGGCGAGAGGGGACTGCGGGTGAGCACGACTGTCGACACGCGGATTGAGGCTGTCCGGCGCCGGGCCGAGGACTGGGCCGATGAGCTGATCGATCTGAGCCATCGGAACACGCTGTTGCGCTACAAGGACAGCAAGACCGGGACGGTGGACCTGACCGAGGCCGACCCGGCCGCGCTCACCGCGTTGTTCGGGCTCCGCAAGACAAAACTGGGCCTGCTGCTCACCGATCCGGAAGCGCATAAGAAGGCCTGCGCGAGCGCCAGGACATTGCGCCGGAAGATCATCGCGTTGCAGGAGGAGCAGGGCGTCGAGGCCGGTTACCTGGCCAATGGCCTGCTCTGCGTGGAACCACCGGTCACCAGGGGCACCACGCCGGTGCAGCGGCTGCGCGCCCCGTTGCTCATGCAGAGCGTCGAGGTGCACGCGCGCACGGCGGCCGAGACGGATTTCACCCTGGAACTCACCGGCGAGGCCGAGATCAATCCGGTGCTGCTTTACGCGCTCAACCGGGACTTCGGCGTGGACATCGACGCCGAGGAGGTCGCGGAGAAAATCACCGCGCTGCTCGCCGAGATCGAGGATCCGATCATCCGGCTGGAACGCGCTTATCAGGCAATCGCCGAGATCACCGGTCAGCAACGATTGGCGACAACTCTGGAGAAGCGCGTTCTGCTCGGCGTGTTCAGCTTCGACAAGCTGCCGATGGTGCGCGACCTGCAGAACTCGATTGAGTTGCTGGCCGAACACGACATCATCGCCGCGGCCGCCGGGTACGCACCGGCGATCGCCGCACTTCGTGAGGTGCCAACCGCGGACGGACTGCCGGATGCGAACACGATCCGGCCTGCCGAGGAGTTCCTGGTGCAGGACACCGACTCCTCCCAGCAACGGGCCATCACCGCGGCGCTGGCCGGAAAGCACGCGATCATCGAAGGCCCGCCGGGGACCGGGAAGAGCCAGACCATCGCCAACGTCATCGCGGGCATGGCGGCCCGCGGCAAGCGGGTGCTGTTCGTGGCGGAGAAGCGGGCCGCGATCGAGGCGGTCACCCAGCGGCTGGCACAGGTCGGTCTGGACGGGCTGGTGTTCGACCTGCACGAGCAGCGGATCAACCGCAAGCGGGTGGCCCAGCAGATCTCCGACCGGCTGGACGAGGCGGGCCGGGTGCTCTCGCCCCAGCTCGGCGACCTGCACGAGCGGCTGGTGCAGCGCCGAAGCGAAGCACAGGCGCATCCGGCCGAGCTGCACCAGGTCCGGGAGCCCTGGGGTGTCTCCGCCTTCGACATCCAGTGCCGGTTGCTGGACCTGCCCGCAGGCGCGGCCAGCCGGGTCAGGTTCGGCGCGACCGAACTGGCCAGGCTCACCGGTGAGGACCTGTCCGGCCTGGTCGACGCGGTGAAGAACTTCGTCGACCTCGGCGGTCCGCGGGTTCGCCGTGGCGAGTCGCCGTGGTCGCGGTCCGCCGTGGTCAGCGCGGAGGAGGTGCGGACCGTGCTGGCCAGCCTGCACGAGCTGGCAGGCAGCGGCCTGCGCGAGGCCAGGAGCGAGTTGCGGGCACTCGTCGGCAGGGCGGGGCTGCGCAGGCCGGACACCATGAACGGCTGGCAGGACACCCTCGCGCTGCTCAACGACGTCACCGGATCGGTGGCCGCCTTCACCGAGAAGGTGTTCAGCACCGAGCTGGACCGCTGGCGCTACGCCACCGCGGATCGCCGCTGGCGCAAGGCAAACCGGCAACCGATCGGCTTCTGGGCCCGGCGCGCGCTGTGCAAGGAGATCCGGTCGATGAGCCAGCAGGGCTTGCGGGAGCGGCGATCCCTGCACGAGGCACTGAACGCCGCGGTGAACCAGCGCGATCGCTGGCGGGCCGCCGCTGTCGACGGCGGCGAACCGGCCTCGGTGTTCGGGCTGGCCGAGGCCACCCAGCGGTACGCGCGCTGGCGGGATCAGCTCGCCGCGGTCTCGCTGTGCGCGCGGCTGGACAACGTGGACGCCACCCCGACCGCGGAGGTCGACGACCGGGTGGCCAAGCTGCGTGGCGACGTCGACACCCTGCACCGGATGCCGGAGCTGAACGCGCTGACCGCCAGGCTGGAGAGCCTGGGACTCGGCCAGCTGCTGGACGAGGTGACCGAGCGGGCGGCGGATCCGGCAACGGCCGAGCAGGTCTTCCGGTGGGCCTGGCTGACCTCGGTGCTGGAGGAGCTGAAGCTACGGGTGCCACGGCTGGCCCGGTTCGCCGGAGCGCAGCACTCCCGGCTGGTCGAGGAATTCCGCACCGCCGACGAGCAGCACCGCCGGAGTTCGGCCGACCGGGTGCGGCGGGTGCTGGCCACCAGACTGCGCGAAGTCAGCGACGCCCAGCCCGACCAGCGCAGGCTGGTGCGGGACCAGGCTGCCCGCAAACGCGGCCACATGTCCTTGCGCAGGCTGGTCGAGAAGAGTTCCGACGTGCTGCTGGCCGCCTTCCCCTGCTGGGCGATGTCGCCACTGGTGGTCAGTCGGGTGCTGCCCGCGGCCAAGCTGTTCGACCTGGTCATCTTCGATGAGGCCAGCCAGGTGGAGCCGCACGACGCGATGGCCTCGATCATGCGCGGCCGCAGGCTGGTGGTGGCCGGGGACGACAAGCAGTTGCCGCCCTCGGACTTCTTCCGCCGCACCCTCAGCGGCGCGGACACCACCGAGGACGAGGAGGACGAAGGCGACCTGCGCGTCTACGAGTCGATCCTGGAACGGCTGAAGAGCCTGATCCCCGACCCCGACCACTACCTGCTGCGCTGGCACTACCGCAGCCGGGACGAACGGCTGATCGCCTTCTCCAACAAGGAGATCTACCAGGAGAGCCTGGTGACCTTCCCCGGCGCGCAGGCGGTGAGCCCGCTGAGCCTGCACGTGGTGGACGGGGTGGCCAGGCCGGGCCAGGACGGTTCGGCGGTGGCCGAGGTCGACGAGGTGGTCCGGCTGGTGCTGGCGCACGCCGAGCAGCGGCCCGCGGAGAGCCTCGGCGTGATCGCGATGAGTCAGAAGCACGCCGACCGGATCGACGCGGCACTGCGGGCGGCGCGGCCGGGGCGGCCGGAGCTGGACGGGTTCTTCTCCGATGAGAAGAGCCTGGCCGAGCGGTTCTTCGTGAAGAACCTGGAACGGGTGCAGGGCGATGAGCGGGACGCGATCATCCTCAGCATCGGCTACGCCAAGAAGGCCGACGGCAGGCTGCCGATGACCTTCGGCCCGGTGAACAAGGAGGGCGGCCAGCGGCGGCTCAACGTCGCGGTGACCAGGGCCAAACGCCGGATGAGCGTGGTTAGTTCGTTCTCCCACCTGGACCTGGACCAGAACCGGACCAGCGCGCTGCCGCACCCAGGGGTGGAGCTGCTGCGCCGGTTCCTCGCCTTCGCCGCGACCGGCGGTGAGCTGGACCTGGTCGGCACGGTCGGCGACGCCGAGCTGAACGGGTTCGAGCGCGCGGTGCTGCACGCGCTGGTGGCCGCGGGCGTGCCGGTGACCCCGCAGTGGGGTGTGTCGGACTACCGGATCGACTTCGCGCTGGCCCACCCGGACCAGCCAGGCCGGATGGTGCTCGCGGTGGAGACCGACGGCGAGCGCTACCACCGCGCGCACACCGCCAGGGACCGGGACCGGTTGCGGCAGAACCACCTGGAGCAGCTCGGCTGGCGATTCCACCGGCTGTGGTCCACCGAGTGGTTCCGCGATCCCGCGGCCGAGACCGAGCGCATCACGCGCGCCTGGCGGCAGGCGGTGGCCGAGGCCGATCGCGCCCCCGACCCCAGACCGGCCCCGGTGGAGCGGCCCGTCCCGGCGCCGGAGAACGGCCTGCCGCGCGGCGAGCGACCGGACGTTCCGAGCGGATTCAAGATCGCGGAGTACTCCGACCGGGAGCTGCTGGCGGTGGCTCGCTGGCTGCTGCGGGACGGCCTTGAGCGGGAACGGGACACCCGGCTGGAGGAGGTCATGCGCGAACTGGGTTTCCAGCGCCGGGGCAAGAACATCGTGGACCGGATCAACCTGGCCCTGGCGCAGGCCCAGACCGAACGCAAGCGCAGGGGGCTGTGATGTTCCGGTTGGACCCGAAGACCGTGGAGCGGCTGGCGCGGACCATCTGCGACCTGGACGGGCCGTACGAACGCCGTGGCCGGGAGCTGGAGACGCTGCTGGCGCACGCGGGCTGGCGCAACCCGCCGGACTACGACGGCAGCCCCCGGGTGCCGTGGCTGACCGAGGAGCTGAACGCGCGGGCGGGCGACCGCGGCGAGGTCGAACGACTGCTGTGCCGGGTCTGCGATCCGCTGGAGTACGAGGGCGGGGCGGAGTCCGCGGCGGCGGTGCGGCAGGAGATCAACCGGGTGCTGGCACCGGAGCGGCTGGTGGTCAGTCACACCGACGGCAGACCGGTGCTCGGCGAGTTGCTGCCCGATCGCGCGGTCCCGGTGTACGTGCGGACCAGCGAGCTGGAAGGCAGGCTGCTGCGGTTGATCGAGGACCGCGAATCGGTCGACCTGCTGGTGTCCAGGGCGGCCGAGGCGAAGATCTGCGAGTCCAACGGCGCGTACGTGATGGCGCTCATCGGCATCGGCAGCTTTGTCGAGGGCGTGTTGTTCTCGGTGCTGACCGAACGGGACGAGGAGATCAGGGAGCTGGGTTTCGCCAACGGGCACAACGGAAAACGGATCCCGGCCGAGCGCGCGCCGTTGCAGCGGCTGATCGACGTGGCGCACGAGAAGGGCTGGATCCAGATGGACGCCAAGGAGTTCGCGCACAAGGTGCGGGACTACCGCAACTTCGTGCACCCGCGCGCGCAGATCGACAAGGGCCTGGTGCCGGACCGGGACACGCTGATGATGTGCTGGGCCCCGGTGCAGGCCGTGCTCAACGACCTGGAGGCCGCGCTGCTGCCGCGCTGACTCAGCCCAGCCAGGGCTTGCTGATCCGCGCCCAGGTCCCGTCGTGCAGGGCCAGGTTCAGCCACTGGTCCACCCACTGCTGGAACACCACGTCGCCCAGTGGCAGCAGGTAGGCCTTCTCGCTGAAGGTGAACGGCGCTTCCGGGTGCACCGCGCACAACTCCGGGCGTTGCCTTGCCTGCCAACGGGTTTCGGTCGCATCGGTCATCATCAGGTCCACCCGGCCTGCCACGATCTCGTCGAAGATCGTGTTGTTGTCCGGGTGCACGACGATGGTGGCGCGCTTCAGCGTGGCGCGGGCGAACTGCTCGTTGGTGCCGCCGGGGTTGACCACCGCGCGTACGCCGGGCTGGTCGATCTGCGCCAGGGTCTGGAAGCGGTCCTTGTTCTCGCAGCGGGTGATCGGGGTTTTGCCGTCGCGCACGTAGGGCTTGCTGAAGAAGGCCTGCCGGGCGCGGTCCAGAGTGATCGAGATGCCGCCGACGGCGATGTCGCAGTGCCTGCGGAAGTCGGGCAGCAGGGTGGACCAGGTGGTGGGGACGATCTTGAGGCGGACGCCGAGGCGGGTGGCCAGGTCGCGGGCCAGGTCCAGGTCGATGCCGGTCCAGGCGCCGTCCGGGGCGCGGTAGGTGAACGGGCGGTAGTCGCCGGTGCTGCACACCCGCAGCTCACCGCGCGCGGTCACCTGGTCCAGGCGGCCGCGCACCCCGGTGTCACCGGCCGGGGCGGCGGCGGCTCCGCCGATCAGCAACAGGCCAAGCACCAGCGGCAGGATCCTGGACCTCATCGGCGCGCTCCCAGCTCACACGGGGTGATAGGCGGAGCCTTCGATCTTGCCCTGCTGGCACACCGGTCCGAAAGACCAGCCGAGTTCGAACGGCGTGCGTTCGTCCGGCGGGATCACGCTGATCTTGGCTGGGGCGGGCTGGCACGGGCCGGAGGTCGGCTCGCCCGGACCGGGCACCGCGCCCCAGTGCAGGTCCTTGCCCGCCTTGCCACCGGGGCGCAGCGTGACCAGCTTCGGTCCCGGGTTGGCCTTGCGCTCCAGCTGGGTGCGCAGCGCGTTGCCCGAACCGTCCAGCAGGGCCAGGCCGCCGTAGCCGTAGAGCGTGCAGCCGGCCTTGCCGGTGTTGGTCACCAGCAGCGTCGCGTAGCGCTGCCCGGCGCCGGGATCACCGGCCTTCAGCTCGCCGCGCAGCTGGGCCGCGGTGCACCGGCCGGTCTGCGCCTCCGCGGTCACCTCCGGCGGTTGTTCCCTGGCCGCCGGCGTGCTGCTCGGACTGGCCGCCGCGCTGCTGGTGCCCGGCGTCGAACTGCTTGGCGTGCCGCTGCCAGGGGACTGGGCGGCCGGTTGGCCGCAGGCGGCGAGCAGGGTCAGCGCGGACAGCGCCAGCAAAGGTCGGACGCGCACGTCAGGTCTCCTCCCGAGTCGGCCCCCTCGGGTTTCCCGCTGCGGCGATCTTCACACGTGCCCGGCCGGCCAGGACGGCACCACGCGGAACCCGTCGGTGGCCGCGGCGAAGACGTAGGTCCAGCACACCGTGCCGTCGGCCAGGGTGATCCGGATCCGCCGGTACTCCGCGCCCTCGTACTCATCCAGCACCGGCAGCGCGGCCACCGGATCGGCCAGCGGCAGCAGCCATCCCGGCACCTGTCCGGACGCGCCGACCAGCAGCCCCGGATAACCCTCGCCGGTGTCGTACAACGTGCCTGGCACGCTCGCCCGCCGGGGCGTTCCGCTGACCCACGGGGCAGCCAGTGACCAGGCCGAAGCGCCGGGCTGCAGGGTGCCGTAGACGAACACCCGGTCCGGCCACAGCCCCGGATCCGGCGCGCCGGTGATCTCGGTGACCGCCAGCCCGCAGGACCCCGGCACGCCGGTCAGCGCCCGTGCCGCGTCCTGGGACAGCTCCTGGCAGCGCACCGGCAGGCCGTCCACCAGCAGCGGTTCGCGCACCACCCCGCGGGCCACGTAGGAGAGCACCCCGTCCAGGTGCGCGCCGGTGCCCAGGGTCACCCGGCCGGTGTGCACCCTGGCCAGCCGGTAGCGCTCACCGCGCCCCTCCACCACGTCCAGCACCAGCAGCTGCGCTGGCGTGGCCAGCCACACCGCGTGCGTCTCGGTCACCCCCGGCGCGGCGGCCAGGGTGGCCGGGCGGGCGCCGTCGCGCAGCCGGAACCCGCTGGCCCACACCGCGGCCAGGCCGGCGCAGTGCGCCCGCAGCACCACCACCGCACCGGGCAGCTCCAGGTTGCGCCGCAGCCAGGTGATCTTGGACGGGCACCGGTTGGAGCCGTAGGTCAGCACCGGGATCCGCCCGGACAGCGGCACCTCACCGCGCTGGACCAGCCATTCGTCCAGGTCAAGACCCTCCGGTTCGACCACCGCGCCGCAACTGGTCTCGCGCAGCGGCCAGGCGAGGCCGTCGGCGTGCAGGTAGGAGCTGGGCGGCACCGTGCCCGGGTACGGGTCGGCGGGGAAGTCCTCGTCGCGGTACACGGCTCCAGCCAACCATCGACTTTCGTCAGCGCGCCGCTCGACCTCCGGGCGTACTTCCGCGCCGGGCCCGCGAATAACGTTCCCGGTGTTGAAACCCCCACTGCGCAAGCTCCGGCGGATGGCCCTACCCGGACCGCCGGAACCGGGGGTGCTGACCAGGCGGGCGTCCATCGGCATGGGGGAGAGATGGGCGCCCGCCTCCTTTTCGAACGCCGCCATCGCGCAGGCCGCACCGGCCGCCGCCGCGGGTGTTCGGCCAGCTGGCCCAAACGATTGCGCCGAGCAGGCCAGTGTGCGTCGCAATAGACAGGAAACTTACCTAACAACCTTGACGTCCGGGGTGGCCTGGGTCACCCTCGGATCCCCCTGCCGCTTCTCCCGATCCGCTAGTCGAGAGGACGCGAACAATGAACGGCTCACCTCGGCTGATCACCGGTGTCGTGGTCACGACACTGCTCGCCGGTCTCTGCGTCGGCGCGGGCACCGCCTCCGCGGCCGCCAACCTCGCGCTCGGTGCAAACGTCAGCACGTCCTCCGCGGAGGACGCCTCGCTGGCAGGCCCCTCGGCCGTGGACGGGAACACCGGCACCCGGTGGGCCAGCGCCGAGGGCGCCGATCCACAGTGGATCCAGCTGGATCTGCGTGCTGCCAAGGACATCCGGCAGATCCGGCTCAACTGGGAGGCCGCCTACGCCAGGGCCTACCGGCTGGAGGCCTCCGACGACGGCACTACCTGGCGTGCCCTGCACAGCACCAGCGCGGGCGACGGTGGCCTGGACGAGATCAGCGTCAGCACCACCGCCCGGCACCTGCGGCTGACCGGCACCCAGCGCGGCACCGCCTACGGCTACTCGCTGTGGGAGTTCGAGGTCTACGGCGCGGGCAGCCAGGAACCGCCGCCCGCCAACGGATATCTGCCCGGCACGCTGCGCCCCTCGGTCTCCCAGGCCGAGCAGGACCAGGTGCTGTCCCGCTACTACCAGCAGTGGAAGACCAACTTCCTCACCACCAGCTGCGGCGGCGGCCAGTGGGCGGTGCGCTCGGTGGACGCCGACCACGCCTTCGTTGGCGAGGGCCAGGGCTACGGGATGACCATTTCCGCGCTGATGGCCGAGGTCGACCCGCAGGCACGCACGGTCTTCGACGGCATCCTGCGCTTCGTCAAGAACCACCCCTCGGTGATCGACCGCGACCTGCACGCGGCCGAGCAGAACCCGGACTGCGTCAGCGTCAACGGCAGCGATTCGGCCACCGACGCGGACCTGGAGATCGCCTACGCGCTGCTGCTGGCCGACCGCCGGTGGGGCAGCGGCGGGGCGTACAACTACCGCCAGGAGGCGCTGCGGATCATCGCCGCGATCAAGCGCAGCGAGGTCCACTCCGGCAACAAGCTGCCGCTGGTGGCCGACTGGGCCAGTTCCGGCTCGCACAACAACGGCTCGCGCTCCTCGGACTGGATGCCCGGCCATTTCCGCGCCTTCGCCAAGGCCACCGGCGATTCCTTCTGGCACAGCGTGCGTGGCGCGACCGAGAACGCGGTCACCCGGTTGCAGCAGCAGTTCGCGCCGAACACCGGTCTGCTGCCCGATTTCGTGCAGGACACCCAGTCCGCGCTCCGGCCCGCGATCGGCAAGTTCCTGGAGAACGAGGTGACCGACGGCAAGTACAGCTGGAACGCCTGCCGCGACCCGTGGCGGCTGGGCGTGGACGCGATCACCGTCTCCGGCAGCGCGGCCCAGGCCCAGGTGCGCAAGATGAACGCCTGGATCAAGCAGGCCACCGGCGGTGACCCGAACCGCATCGCCAAGGGCTACGACCTCAACGGCACGGTGGTGGAGAGCGGCAGTTCGGCGGCCTTCTTCGCCCCGTTCGCGGTGGCCGCGATGGCCGATCCGGGCAGCCAGGCCTGGCTGGACCGGTTGTGGGCCAAGCTCGCCAGCACCTCGCTCAGCAGCACCGACTACTACGCCAGCAGCATCCAGGTCCAGGTGCTGCTCGTGCTCGCCGGACGGTACGTGGCGGCATGACCGATTTCCGACAGAAGAGACGATCGGGGGTTGTTTAGCCCTGGGCCGCAGACCACTCTTTCGGGTTGTTGGGAGCGGTCTCACGAACTGGGTTGAACCATCCCGGCACTGCGATCCGTACCAGGTACAGCAGGTCGCACCATGAACGTGAGGGGTTGTCCGTCTGGCGGCGGGGGCAACCCCTCACCCCTTTCGAAGTCCGGGGGCGCCGGGTTTGATGGCACGGTGCCCCCGGACTACCCGCCGAGCCGGGTGAACCCGCTCGACCCGCCACCGCGCTTCGCCCACCTGCGCGCGCACGAGCCGGTCTCACTGGTGCGCACCCCGCACGGCGAGACGGTCTGGCTGGTCACCCGGCACGCCGACGCCCGGTTCGTGCTCGGCGATCCGCGGTTCTCCAGCGATCCGGCCAATCCGGGCTTCCCGCGGATCCGGCCCGCGCCGGAGGGCCCGCGCCTGCCCGGCATATTCCTCTCGATGGATCCGCCGGAACACGGCCGGTTCCGCCGGATGCTCACCGGCGAGTTCACCGTGCGCCGGATGGCCGCCCTGCGCCCCGGCATCCAGGCCGTGGTCCGGGACTGCCTGGCCGGGCTGCTCGGCCAGGGCCCGCCAGCCGACCTGATGGCCTGCTTCGCCCGGCCGTTGCCCGCACTGGTCATCTGCGACCTGCTCGGCGTGCCCTTCGCCGACCGCGAGTTCTTCGCCAGTCGCAGCGAGATCCAGCTGGACCGCTCCCGGCCGGGGCACGAGGTCACCGCGGCCATGGCCGAGCTGTGGGACTACCTGGACGGCCTGGTCGCGGGCAAGCTCGCCGACCCGGCCGCGGACCTGATCAGCAGACTGGCCGTGCGGCGGGTGCGCACCGGCGAGCTGACCAAGGACGACCTGGTCGGGATGAGCAGGCTGCTGCTGGTCGCCGGACACGAGACCACCGCCAACATGATCGGCATCGGCGTGCTGCTCCTGCTGCGCAACCCCGCGCTGTGGGCGGAACTGCGCGCCGATCCGGAGCTGCTGCCCGCCGCGGTGGAGGAGCTGCTGCGGCACGCCACCGTGGTGCAGCAGGGCGTGGTGCGGGCGGTGCTGGGCGAGGTGGACCTCGGCGGTGTGCGGCTGGCCCGCGGCGACGGCGTGATCGTCTCGCTGTCCTCGGCCAACCGGGACGCCGAGGTCTATCCGGAGCCGGACGAACTCGACCCGCACCGGCGTGCCGCCCCGCACCTGGCCTTCGGGCACGGGGTGCACCAGTGCCTCGGGCAGTTGCTGGCCAGGACCGAGCTGACCGAGGCCGTGCGCGCTCTGTTGCCGGTTCCGGGATTGCGGCTGGCCATTGCCCCCGATCAGGTGAAGTTCAGGCACGAGATGGCGGTTTACGGCGTGCGGGAGCTGCCGGTTGAGTGGCACTGATAATCGGGAGGACGAGATGACGACGCCGCAGCGCGCCCACCGGCGCTTGGTGCAACGCACCTACGGCAGCCTCGCCGATCCCGCGGACGCCGCGCGGACCTGGGCTGACCTGGCCGGACTGGTGCGTGGCGCCGGCACTTTCGACCCGGGTTGCACCACCTTCGTGGCCGCCTTCGACGCCGAGACGCCCGCAGGCGGTGAGGCCGCCTACCGGCACCTGCTGCTGATGGCCGAGGAGGACTGTCGCCGGGACGCCTCCGAGGATCCGGTCCCGCCGCGGCGCACCGGGGTGGACTTCGTGATCACCGTGGCTGATCAGCGCTTCTTCGTCAGCCTGCTCGCGCTGGCCGCGCCCGCGCTCTCCTTCACCCCGTGCGCGCAGTTCGCCAGGGGCACCGCCATCCCGGCGCCGCGCTGCTCGGAAACCCCCGTGCTCTGGGACTGATCTCCCAGGTCGCAGCTCTCCGGATCTCAGCCCGATTCCGCGGTCCGCGGTTCGGGCAGCCATTCGCCGGTGTGCCGGGGCGGGTTGAGCACCCGCCCGAGGTCCGCCCGGTCCAGGTCCACGCTGTGCGCGGCCACCGCGGCCCACAGCAGCGCCTCCCGGCGGCGGGTGATGCCGACCAGCACGATCACCAGCACGAGCAGCGCGCCGACCGCGCAACCACTGGCCAGGAACCGCGGCACGTTGAAACTGTGCAACGTCACCGAGACCGCTACCAGCGTGAATCCCACCAGCGCGGTATAGACCAAAAGCGAGGAGCGGCGGTCGAAGGCGCGGAATTCGACGCTGCGCTCGCGCAGTGAGGCCAGCAACAAACGTTGGTCACGTAGCGACATGTGCATATATTCGGCAATGCGTTCCTCAATCGGGTTCAGCTCGCCTGCCCGATGTCGGTGAGTGCTGGCCGAATGCGCGGCGGGCGACGGAAAGGTCGCCGGGGTGCTCATGGGCCTGGTCCCTTCCTGCTGCCTCGCCGGGGTCACTCGAATGAGTGAGGCAGGGTGACCTGTACCGTGCAGCCACCCAGACTTATCGCACAGTAAAACAGAATGTTCCATTTCCACATCCCTCGATGGTGTAACTGTGCGTGCTGGAGGTTGACGAGGAGGCGCTGCATGGCCGAGAGCCCCACGGTGCGCCGCAGGCACGTCGGCGCCGAACTGCGCCGGTTGCGCGAGTCCGCCGGCGTGGACCGGGAGAGCGCGGCCGAGCTGCTCGACTGCTCGCTGTCCAAGATCACCAAGATCGAACTGGGCAACGTCGCGGTGAAGCGGGCCGAGCTGGAGCGGCTACTGGAGCGCTATGCCGCGCCTGCAGAGCTGTCGGCGTCCCTGCTGGTCATCGCGGCCGAGGCGAAGAAGCGCGGCTGGTGGTCGCGCTATGGCAAGGCGGTGCCGGACTGGTTCCGCACCTTCGTCGGCCTGGAGTCGGCCGCCTGCGAGATGCGGGTCTACGAGGCCGAGCTGATCACCGGCGTGCTGCAGACCGAGGCGTACACCAGGGCGGTGATCGCCGCGGTCAGCCCGGAGCTGGCCGAGGAGCAGGTGGAGCGGCTGGTGCGGGTGCGCGCGGAGCGGCAGTCCCGGCTGCTCAGTGGTGACCCTCAGCGACTGAACCTCATCATGAGCGAGGCCGCTGTCCGTCGAATGGTGGGCGGTCCGGCGATTATGCGAGAACAACTCGCATTTCTGGTGGCGGTCCAGCGCAGGCCCAACGTCACCATCCAGGTGCTGCCTTTCCGGTCCGGGGCGCACGCGGCCATCGGATTCACCTTCACCATGCTCCGTTTCCCTGACGAACCAGCTCCTACGCTGGTGTATCTGGAGGATCTGACCTCGGCCGCCTATCTCGATGAAGCGGCGGATTTGGACGTGTATAAGCTCACGTTCGACCGCCTGCAAGCGTTGGCACTCGGCCCGGCCGAGTCCGTTGCGGTCATCGAACAGGCAGTAAGTGAATTCTGAGTATATAGGGGTCAGTATGTTGTCCTCCGACCTTTTCTACGCCACCTGGCGAACCTCCAGCCGCAGCAGCGGCAATGGCGGCCAGTGCGTGGAGGTCGCTGTCGTTCCGGACGTCGTCGGCGTGCGGGACTCCAAGAACGCCAGCGGCCCTGCCCTGGTGTTCACTCCCGGCGCGTGGGGCACCTTCCAGTCGACACTGCTGGCCGGGTCCTTCGACCTGGTCTAGTCGCGGCCGGCGGGCGAGGGCGGTCGACACGGTCGGCCGCCCTCTCTTCATACGAAGGCTGAAAACGTATACAGGAGTACTTCACGCGACCGGGTTGACTCGGAGTGCCTGCCGCCAGGTATCTGGGAGGGAACGCACGATGAGACGACAATCGCCGCCTCGCCGCGGCGCCAGGGTCGCGCTGGTCTGGGTGCTGGCCGGTAGCGCGGTCACGCTCAGCCTGCCCGCGATCGGCAGTGCGGGCACCGCGACGAACTGGCAGCTCACCGCGCCCGGCGCCCGCTCCGTGCCAGGCGCGGCCGCGACCCCGTCGGCCGAGCTGGACCTGGGCGCGGACGGCAGGCTGAAGCTGACCGTGCGCCGGGGTGAGACCACCGTGCTGGAACCGTCCGCGCTGGGGGTGGAGACCGCGCACGCGGACTTCACCAGCGGCCTGCGGTTCACCGGCATCAGCCAGCGCGCGGTGCACGAGAAGTACACCACCAGCGTGGGCAAGCGCCGCGAGCACAGCACGGACGCGGCCGAGACCACCTTGCGCTTCACCAAGGACGGCCAGCGGATCGACGTGGTGGTCCGGGTTTCCGCCGACGGCGTGGCCTACCGCTACGTGCTCGCCGGGCCGAAGTGGGTGACCGTGGTCGGGGAGGCATCGGAGTTCGCGGTGCCCGCCGCCGCGGACTCCTTCCTGCTGCCCTTCGACAACGGGCGCGGGGACTACGAGTCGGCGCACAAGCACAGCAGCGTGGCCCAGGCCGAGGCCACCGAGTACGGCTATCCCTCGCTGTTCAAGGTCGGCGACAGCTGGCTGCTGCTGGCCGAGTCCGATGTGGACGGTCGCTACGGCGGCTCGCGGGTGCGGCTGGACCCGGCCGACCGGCGCTTCAAGCTGGTGCTGCCGGATCCGGCCGAGGTGAGCAACGGCCCGCTGGCCACGCCGTGGCGGACCATGGTGGTCGGCGATCTGGCCACGGTGACCGAAAGCGACCTGATCACCGATCTGGCCCCGCCGTCCAAGATCGCGGACACCTCCTGGATCAAGCCCGGCGTCGCGGCCTGGTCCTGGTGGGCGCTGGGCACCGGCGATCTGAACCTGCAGAAGCGCTACGTGGACTACGCGAGCAAGCAGGGCTGGGAGTACAACCTGGTCGACTCGGGCTGGGCGGACGCCTGGATCCCGGACCTGGTCGCCTATTCCAAGGCGCGCAACGTGGACACCTGGCTGTGGGTGCGCTGGCAGACCATCGACACCCCCAGTGAGCTGGAACGGCTGTTCAAGCGGTACCAGGACTGGGGCGTGGTAGGCCTGAAGATCGACTTCGTGGAGTCCGACGGCCAGGACCGGATGCGCTGGTACGACATGGTTTTCGCGGCCGCGGCCAAGTACAAGTTGATGCTCAACTTCCACGGGGCGCCGATCCCGAGGGGCACCGAGCGCACCTGGCCGCACGTGATGACGGTGGAGGCGGTCAAGGGCGCGGAGGGCACCAAGCCGCGGCCGGGACGCGAGCCGTTCCCGATCGAGCACTACCTGACCCTGCCGTTCACCAGGAACCTGACCGGCTCGATGGACTTCACCCCGGTGACCTTCAGCGGGGTGCGGCCCAACTCCGACGCCGGTGAGCTGGCCCTGTCCGTGGTCTTCGAGTCCGGCGTGCAGCACTTCGCGGACAGCCCGGAGAACTACGCCAAGCAGCCACTGGCCGAGGAGCTGCTGCGCTCGGTCCCGGCGGCCTGGGACGAGACCAAGCTGGTCGACGGTGATCCTGGCAAGCACGCGGTGTTCGCCCGGCGCGCCGGCGGCGAGTGGTATGTCGGCGCGGCGCTGGCCGGGCCGGGCCGCACCGTGGACGCGGCGCTGTCCTTCCTGCCCGCGGGCGAGTGGACGGCCGAGATCTACGGCGACGGCCCTGAAGGCAAGATCGCCCGCACCAGTCAGCGGGTGAGCCGGGACAGCACCCTGTCGGTGCCGGTGGCCAAGAACGGGGGCTACGTCGTCCGGCTGCGCCCGGCGAGCTGATCGCCGGATTTCCCGAAGACAGTTCGCGTTACCGCCGTTCGGTGCTACCGACCGGTAAACCTCGCGGTCACGCTGTCGTCACGCGCCTGCACTGCACTTGCCGGGCGCGTGACGACAGCGCGCTGACTGCGAGGAGACGACATGCGGGTTCTGCGATCCGCCCTGGCCGGGATGATCACGGTGGCGGCCCTGGGCCTGGGCGCGCCCGCGGCGCTGGCCGCCCCCACCGCCCCGGCCAGGATCGCGGCGGACAAGCCCCCGTACGAGACCTGGATCCGGGACGTCACCGCGGTGACCACCCAGCTCAGCGCCTACCTCGACGGCAGGCTGCCCGGCGGCGGCAAGAAGGCCGTGGTCTTCGACATCGACAACACCACGCTGGAGACCGCCTACAACTTCGGCATCCCCACCCCGGCCATCCCGCCGGTGCTGGCCGCGGCCAAGCGGGCCAAGCAGCAGGGCGCGGCGATCTTCTTCGTCACCAACCGCCCGTACCTGCTCGGCCTGCCCACCGAGGACAACCTCAAGCGCGTCGGCTACCCCGTGGACGGCCTGTACCTGCGCCCCTGGTTCAACTTCGACCCGACCGAGAAGGTCAAGACCGACGCCCGCATCGCCATCGAGAAGCTGGGTCACACCATCGTCGCCAACGTCGGCAACAACACCTGGGACCTGGCGGGCGGCCACGCCGAACGCACCTTCAAGTTCCCGGACTACGACGGGGCCCTGGACTGAGCAGACCGGCCTGAGCAACAAACGTGGACGCCACCCTGACCCGGTGGCGCCCACGAATGTTCGCGCTTGCTTGGTTCTGCTTACGCCGACGGCGCCGGTGCGGTCGAAGCCCGCACCACCAGCTCCGGCGGCGTGGGGAGCACCAGCTTGCTGGGCCGGTTCCCCTGGAGCACCTGCAACAACATGTGTGCCGAGGCACGGCCCAGCTCCCGTTGCGGCGTCTTCACCGCGGTCAGGGGAGGGTCGGTGTGCGCCGCGACGATGTGCTCGTCGATGGCGATCACGCTCAGGTCGTGCGGCACGGAAAGGCCCAGCTCACGGGCTGCGCTGAGAGTGCCGAGGGCACTCAGCAGGTTGGCCACCACCAGGGCGGTCGGCCGTTGGGCGGCCGGCGCGTCCAGGATGTGCAGGGCTGCCTGGTGGCCGCCCCGCCAGTGGAAGTTGCCGTCGCAGATCCATTCCGGGCGCACGGTGAGCCCGTGCGACCGCATGGCCGCGGCGAAACCCTGGCGCCGCCGCAGGCCGGTGTCGGTGCGCAGTGGGCCGCTGACATGACCGATCCGCCGGTGCCCCAGCTCCACCAGGTGATCGACCATGATCGAGACGTTGCGCACCTCGTCCATCACCACCGCGGCCGGGTAGCCGGGGGTGCCGCGCTGCACGAGCACCATGGGCAGGTGCTCGCGGGAGGCCCACTCCTGGATGTTCGGGTCGTCGACGCTGGCGAAGGCCACCAGCACGCCGTCCACCTTGCCTTCGAGCCCGAGCTTGTCGTAAGCGTTGCCCGCGCCTTCGCCGCTGCCCGCCTCGACCACCATCAGCGTGTAGTCCTGCTCGGTCGCCACTTCCTGGACGCCCCGCATTATCTGCGTGAAGCCGAAATTGTCCAGGTCGGGCACGAGCAAACCAATGGCCTGCTGTCGTTGCAGGCGCAGCGCGCGCGCCTGTGCGTTCGGTCGATACCCGAGCGCTTCGGCCGCGTCGAGCACCCGCTGCCGTGTCTCCGCCCGATAGGCGGTGTCCTGTCCCCGCAACAGCCGCGAGGCTGTCGACACATCCACCCCGGCCGCCGCCGCCACCTCGCGCAAGGTCGGACGATCACGCCGCCGACTTCGAGTGAGGGACAAGGACGCGCCGGGCGAAACTGCCACTGGCCGCCAGCCAGCGGCCTCTGGCCGAGTTACCACTCCAACCCCCTTGAACCCCCTCCGGTACAGCCGTCACTCTAGGGGGTTTGACGGCTGCTGAGTGTGGGCTGTCCAGGTGTCTCGGTGATCCCCACCCGAACGGCCGCAGTCAACTGGTGCAAGCTCGATAAAAGTGGAACTCCTGGACGCCGGACGCTACTCCGAACAGGCTCCCCGCACGACATTCGGCAACACTGATGGTTTAGGGAAGCTGTTGTAGGCAATCGGTTTCTGCCCCAGAACGCGACAACGGGGGCGCCGCACCCTCGCCTGGTTGGCAAGAATGCGACACCCCCGCAGGGTGTGTCGAGTTAGGACATCAGCCGAAGTAACGACCCTGGGTCTGCACGTTCAGCTCGTCGAAGTGCTGGAACTTCGCCAAGTCGGTGCGCCAGTCGTCGAGCCGGAGGACGTCGAAGCCCTTCTGGATGTCCGAGGAGTAGATGTAACCGTTGTACCAGTAGGCCGACCAGGAGCCGCCGGTCTTGAGCTGGGTGTCCGAGAGCGGACCGCGCTCCCAGAACCCGATCTCCTTGGGCTTGCTGGAGTCGGTGAAGTCCCACACCGACACGCCGCCCTGGTACCAGGCCTGGACCATGATGTCCTTGCCGGGAACCGGGATCAGCGAGCCGTTGTGCGCCACGCAGTTCTCGGTGTCCTTCTGCGGCCGCGGGATCTTGTAGTAGCTGCGGAAGACCAGCTTGCGCTTGTCGCCCTTGCCCACGATGTCGTAGACGCCGTTCGCGCCGCGCTTGTCGCCGGTGGCCGCGTTGCAGGTGGCACCGCCGCCGCCGCCCAGCTCGTCGGTGAAGACGACCTTGTCGCCGCGGTTGTTGAAGGTCGCGGAGTGCCAGAACGCGAAGTTCACGTCATCGCGCACCCGCTCGATCACCCTCGGCTTCTCCCGGTTGGAGATGTCGAAGAGGATGCCGTCGCCCATGCACGCGCCCGCCGCCAGGTCCAGCTTGGGGTAGACGGTGATGTCGTGGCAGCCCGAGGTGGCGGACAGGTTCGGGTTGGTGCCCGGGCTACCGCCGGGGTTGCCACCGTCCGGGAACAGCACCGGCGCGGAGATCACCGAGGCGGCCGCCGGGTTGCGCACCGGCACCTTCACGATGGAGATCTTGTCGTGCGGCGGCTTGCAGTCCGGGAAGCTCGCCGACGGGCCGTAGGAGGAGCTGTACAGGTACACGTTCTTGTTGCCCTTCTCGGGCACCAAGGTGTGCGTGTGCGACCCGCAGTCGTTCTCCACCGAGGCGACGTACTTCGGGTTGCGGACATCGCTGATGTCGAAGATCTTCACGCCCTCCCAGGACTCCTTGACCGTGGCCGGCTGGCTCACGTTCTCGCAGGAGTCGTTGCTGCGGGAGGAGTCGGTGGACAGGAACAGCAGGTTCCCGTGCACCGAGACGTCGTTCTGCCCACCTGGGCAGAGCACCTGGGCGACGCGCTTCGGCTTCGCCGGACGGCGGATGTCGAAGATGTCGAATCCGTTGTAGTTGCCCACGAAGGCGTAGTCGCCCTGGAAGGCCAGGTCGGTGCCGAGCGCGTTCTCCGGCGCGAACGGCCCTTCCTTCGGCAGGTTCGCGACCTGCTTCATGTTCCTGCTGCTGACGATCTGGTCAACGCCGGGGATGCCGTCGGTCGGCTCGGCTGCCACAGCTGGCGAGCCGGCGAGCGTGGAGGCGGCGACGAGCGCCGCTCCGGACAGCACCATCAGTAAACGGCGCGTAGTGCGTTGGGTAGACGCCACCCTCAAAGCTCCCATCGCGTGACGGCTGGATCTGTGCAGTATCTACGTGTGCTTTCGGTTAGGAAACAGCCTTTTGCCCCCCGCTGCACACAGTTTTTCCAGGTTCCCAGCAGGCGGACGCCCAGGTAGCGTCGCTGGTCGTGAGCCGTCTGCCCTGGAAAACCGGTGTCCTCGCGGCGTTCGCCGCCCTGTCGCTCACTGCCTGTACCGGCAACGGCACGGAGGGTGCGCCGCCGGAGGCCACCGGGCAGGTGCCGGTGATCGCGCCGGGCAGGCCTGGGGAGTCGGCGAAAACCTTGTCGAGCATGCCGCCGCTGGCCGAGCGGCCGCCCGGTGATGCCGATTTCCGCTATGTCTCGATGATGATTCCGCATCACCGGCAGGCGCTGGAGATGACCGCGCTGGCGCCGGAACGCGCCCAGCACCAGGACGTGCGCGGGCTGGCCGCGCGGATCGACAGTGCGCAGGCCCCGGAGATCCAGGCCATGTCGGCCTATCTGCAGCGGAACAAGAAACCGGTGCCGGAAGCGCATGGCGGACACGGTGACGCTGGCATGCCGGGGATGGCCTCCTTCGCGGACATGGTCCGGCTCAAGAACAGCAGGGGCGCGGACTTCGACAAGCTGTTCGTGCGCTTGATGATCGCCCACCACGAGGGCGCGGTGCAGATGGCCAACGAGGTGCTCGCCACCGGGCACGACATCTTCGTGGAGGAGATGGCCCAGGACGTCATCGCCACCCAGACCGCGGAGATCAAGCGGATGCGGGAAATGCGGTTCTGAACCGTTTCCGCCGGAAGCCTTGACGCACAACCGTTATGTGGGATGGCTAACGTCCATAATGGACTGTATTGAACAGTATTGAGTGGTCCGTTTGCGCCATTGAACTTCCTAGGATGGCGGGTTCTGCTCTTGGGCATCGTTCCCAAGAAGGGATCAGCCGTGACCAACCCCTCCACCCGCCGCTGGCGTGCGCCTGCCGCGGCCGTGCTGGCCGCAGCGCTGGGCACCGCCGCGTTCGGCCTGGCCGCGCCCGCTTCGGCGGCACCGCAACACAACCCGCCCCAGGCGGACAAACAGCTCGACAAGCGCGACCGGGAACTCCTGGCCGAGGCCGCCCGCGAGGGCAAGCAGCACGTGACCCTGCTGGTGGCCGCGGCCAAGGGGCGCACCGACACTGCCGTCGCGGAGCTGCGCTCGCTCGGCGGCGTCGTGGAGTCCACCGAGAAGAGCGTGGACTACGTCAAGGTCTCCGTGCCGAGGGAGAAGGCCGAACAGGTCGCGAAGCTGAAGTCGGTGGACGCCATCGACGTCGACGCGGTCATCCCGGTCGACGACCCGCGTCCGCAGCCCAACGGCGCGGTGCAGCCGCTGCCGCAGCAGGCGCCGGACGCCAAGACCCCCCGGGTCAACCCGTATATGCCCACCGGCGACATCGGCGCCGCGCAGTTCGGGCAGACGCTGCCGTTCTGGGACGGCCGGGGCACCACCATCGCGGTCCTGGACTCCGGCGTCGATCTGGACCACCCGGCGCTGGCCACCACCAGCACCGGCGAGCGCAAGATCGTCGACTGGTACACCGCGAACTCGCCGACCTCCGGCGACGGCACCTGGGTCGCGATGACCAAGACCGGCCGCACCGGCAAGTTCACCGAGGCCGGCCGCGAGTGGACCGCGCCCGGCTCGGGTGGCCCGTACTCCTTCGGCCTGTTCAAGGAGACCGCGCAGGACCTGGGCGCGGCGGGCAGCGAGATCGGCGGCGACGTCAACCGGGACGGCGACCGCGCCGACTCCTGGGGCGTGCTGCAGGACATCGTCACCAAGGAGGTCCGGGTCGACCTCAACGGCGACGGCGACTTCACCAACGACAAGGTGATGATCGACTACAAGGTCAAGCAGGACGTGCAGCACTTCGGCACGGACAAGGCCGACACCGCCAGCATCGTTGAGCGGATGGCCTTCGTGGTGCAGACCGACCGCTCGATCTACGACATCGGCGGCACCCCGTATGTCAGCCTGGGCATCGCCTCCGGTTCGCACGGTTCGCACGTGGCCGGCATCGCGGCCGGGCACAAGCTGCTCGGCGGCAACATCGCAGGCGGCGCGCCGGGCGCGAAGCTGATCTCGATCAAGGCCTGCCTGTCCAGCCCCGGCTGCACCTCCAGCGGGCTGCTCGACGGCGTGCTGTACGCGGCCAAGAACGGCGCGGACGTCATCAACATCTCCATCGGCGGACTGCCCGGCCTCAACGACGGCAACAACGCGCGGGCCGCGCTCTACAACCGCACCATCGCCGAGTACAAGATGCAGATCTTCATCTCGGCAGGCAACAGCGGCGCGGGCGCGAACACCGTGGGCGATCCCTCGGTGGCCACCGACGCGGTCAGCGTGGGCTCCTCGATCACCGCGGCGACCTGGCTGAGCAACTACGGCTCGGAGGCCGCGGCCAAGGAGGGTCTGCACCCGTTCTCCTCGCGCGGACCGGCCGAGGACGGCGGCTTCAAGCCGAACATCATCGCGCCCGGCTCGGCGATCTCCACCACGCTGCGCTGGCAGGCCCCCGGCCCGACCGCAGGCACCTTCCAGCTGCCCGCCGGGTACTCGATGTTCAACGGCACCTCGATGGCCTCCCCGCAGGCCACCGGCGCGGCCGCGCTGCTGCTCAGCGCGTACAAGGCCACCCACGGCGGGCAGCGTCCGACGCCCGCCCAACTGCGCAACGCGATCTACTCGAGCGCCAAGTTCCTGCCGAACCTGGGCGCCTACGAGCAGGGTGCGGGCAAGTTCGACGTCTGGGGCGCGTTCTTCGCGCTGCAGCGCGGACCGGCCACCGACACGGTGCGCACCGAGGTTGAGGTGGACACCTCGCTGGAAGGCCAGCTGGCCAAGCCGGGCTTCGGCGTCGGCATCCACGACCGCGAGGGCGTGACCGTCGGCAAGGCCTACACCAGGACCTACACCCTGACCCGCACCAGCGGCGCGGCGGGCAACCACCGCTACTCGGTGGACTGGGTCGGCAACGACGGCACCTTCTCCTCGGCGCGGTCGGTGCAGCTCCCGCTGAACACCCCGGTCAAGTTCGAGGTCAAGGTCAACCCGAAGGCGGCAGGCGCGCACTCCGCGCTGCTGCGCCTGGACAACCCGGCCACCCCTGGCATCGACTCCCAGGGCCTGGCCGCGGTCTTCGCCGCCCAGGACTTCACCGCCGCGGCCGGGTACAAGGTCAGCTCCACCGGTGAGATCGGCCGCAACCAGGCCAAGTCGGTCTTCGTGCGGGTGCCCCAGGGCGCCAGCGCACTCAAGATCGACCTGGCCGCCGGCGGCGCTGCGGGCAAGGGCCAGGTGCGCTTCCTGCGCTACGACCCGACCGGTGTGCCGAGGGATGTCACCTCGACCACCAACTGCTACAACCCGGACGCGGGCGCGGGTTGCTCGGGCGGCACCCCGAACAGCCGCACCATCACCAACCCGCAGCCTGGCGTGTGGGAGATCATCATCGAGGCCCGCCGGACCTCGGATGTGAAGATCGCGCCGTACTCGGTCACCGCCGAGGTGCTGGGCACCAAGATCACGCCCAACCCGGACGTGATCCCGACGGCCGCCATCGGCATCCCGCTGGAGCGCCAGTACAGCGTCGCCAACAACCTGGCCGGCTTCACCGGCAAGCTCGTCGGCGGCACCCTGGCCAGCGCGAAGACCGACCGGCCGAGCATCGCCAACCTGACGTCCCAGCAGTACGACGTCACGGTCCCGGCCGGCGCGACCAGCTTCACCGCCACCATCGGCAACACCGCCGACGCCGCCGCCGACCTGGACCTCACCGTCCAGAACTGCACCACCGGCAGCTGCGTGGACGCGGCGGCCAGCGCCGATGGCGACTCGGAGGAGTCGGTCACGATCGCCAATCCCGCCGCGGGCAAGTGGCGCGTGGTGATCGACGGCTACTCGGTGCCCGCGGGCAGCACGGCCTATGACTACCTCGACTCCTTCGTCGCGGCGGCCCTGGGCAACATCACGGCGACCGACACCGACGCCGCGCACGCGGCGGGCACCAGCTGGACCGTGCCCGCGAAGATCAACGTCAGCGGCCAGCCCGGCGCGGGCCGGCACCTGCGTGGCGATCTGCTGGTGCAGACCGCCGACAAGGTGACCGTCGGCCGCGGCGCCGTGCAGATCCAGGCCGTGACCGGCTGACCAACTGAATGAACGACGACCCCGTCCGGGCTGCACTCCCGGACGGGGTCTCGTTGTTTTCCAGCCCTGCCCCGGTTTCAAAGCGCCGAAACCGTCCATTGTGGATACCGTGCGACCGATGCTCCGCTGATCGTCCGCACGAAGGGTGCCGCCGTGACCACACCGCTTCGCCCGCCGCGTCATCCCGGCGCGGTGCTCCTGCTCGTCTGCTCGGTCCTGGCCGCGCTGAGTCTCACCGCGCTGCCCGCGACCGCCGCGCCGCCCGGCCCGGTCAAACAACTGGACAAGGCCGATCGCGGTCGGATCGCCGAGGCGCGCGGCGCCGGGCGGGCCACGGTCACCCTGCTGGTCGCCGCCGAGACCGGGCGGGCCGGGGACGCCGAGGCCGAGTTGCGGGGGCTGGGCGGGGTGGTGCGGGCGAGTGAGCCCGCGGTCGGATACCTCAAGGTCGAGCTGCCGGCCGGGCACGCCGAGCGGGCGGCCCGGCTGGCCTCGGTCAAGGCGGTGGACGTGGATCACCTGGTGCGCCGGGAGAATCCGCGGCCGGACGGCGCCGAGCAGCCGATCCCGCAGCCCGCGCCCGGCCCCGCGACCCCGCGCGACAACCCCTACCTGCCCACCAGGGACATCGGCGCGCCCGGCTTCGCCGCCGACGGCCGGGGCACCACCATCGCCATCCTGGACTCCGGCGTCGATCTGGACCACCCGGCGCTGGCCACCACCAGCACCGGTGAGCGCAAGATCGTCGACTGGCACACCGCGAACTCGCCGACCTCCGGCGACGGCACCTGGGTGGAGATGTCCGCCAAGCTCCACAATGGACAGTTCAACGCCGCAGACCGGGACTGGTCCGCACCCGCCACCGGTGGGCCGTTCTCCTTCGGCCTGTTCCGGGAGATCGCGCAGGATCTGGGCGTGAAGGACAGTGAGATCGGCGGCGACGTCAACCGGGACGGCGACCGCGCCGACTCCTGGGGCGTGCTGCAGGACACGGTCGGCAAGCAGGTCCGGGTCGACCTGGACGGCGACGGCGACTTCACCGACGAGACGCCGATGACCGACTACAAGGTCAAGCACGACATCGGCCACTTCGGCCAGGACCGGCCGCAGACACCGGTGCTGGACCGGGTCGCCTTCGTGGTGCAGACCGACCGCTCCACCTACGACGGCAAAGCGACTCCGTATGTGAGCCTGGGCATCGCCAGCGCCGCGCACGGCTCGCACGTGGCTGGCATCGCGGCCGGCAACAAGCTCTTCGGCGGGGCGATGGCCGGTGGCGCACCGGGTGCCAAGCTCATCTCGGTCAAGGCCTGCCTGGCCACCGTGGCCTGCACCTCCAGTGGTCTGGTCGACGGCGTGCTCTACGCCGCGCGCAACGGCGCCGACGTCGTCAACATCTCCATCGGCGGCCTGCCCGGTCTCAACGACGGCGACAACGCCCGCGCCGCGCTCTACAACCGCACCATCGCCGAGTACAAGGTCCAGCTGTTCATCTCCGCGGGCAATGAAGGCGCGGGCGCGAACACCGTCGGCGACCCCTCGGTGGCTGCGGACGCGGTCAGCGTGGGCTCCTCGATCACCGCCGAGACCTGGCTCGCCGACTACGGATCCGTGGTCTCGGCCAAGCAGGGCCTGCACCCGTTCTCCTCCCGCGGACCGGCGGAGAACGGCGGCTTCAAGCCGAACATCATCGCCCCCGGCGCGGCGATTTCCACTGTGCCGCCGTGGCAAACGCCGAGTCCGATCGCCGGCACCTATCCGCTGCCCGCCGGATACTCGATGTTCAACGGCACCTCGATGGCCTCCCCGCAGGCCACTGGCGGCGCGGCACTGCTGATCGGCGCGCACAAGGCCGCGCGCGGCGGCGTCCGGCCCGATCCGGCCTTGCTGCGCAACGCGATCTACTCCACCGCCCGCTTCCTGCCGAACCTGGGCGCCTACGAACAGGGCGCCGGACTGATGGACGTCCCGGCCGCTTTTGCCGCCCTGCAACGGGACCCGGCGCCGGAAGTGATCAAGGCCGAGGTCCCGGTCAAGACCGTCCTGTCCGGACAGCTGGCCAAACCCGATGTGGGCGTTGGCATCCACGATCGCGAAGGTGTCCAGGTCGGGGTGAGCTACACCCGCGCCTACACGCTCACCCGCACCACCGGATCGGCGAACCGGGCCTGGCACAAGGTGGAATGGCTCGGCAACGACGGCACCTTCAGCTCCGCCAGCAGCATCCGGCTACCGCTGAACCAGCCGGTCACCCTGGCGGTGCGGATCACTCCGCGCACCGCGGGCGCGCATTCCGCGCTGCTGCGCGTCGACAACCCGATGACCCCCGGCGTCGACCTGTTCACCCTCAACTCGGTGTTCGCACCGCTGGAACTCAACGCCGCCAACGGTTTCACCGCCAGCGCCGACGGCGAGGCCGGACGCAACAGCACCCGCTCCACCTTCGTCAGGGTGCCCGAGGGCAGCACCGGGCTGAAGATCGATTTCGCCGGTGGCAACGCGCCGGGCAAGGGACAGCTGCGGTTCCTGCCCTTCACCCCCACCGGCCAGCCGTACGAGGAGACCGGGTCCCGGTTCTGCTACCTGCCTGACGGCGGTGGCGGCTGTCCCACCGGTTCACCGAGCAGTCGCACGGTGCTCGCGCCGCAGCCGGGGGTGTGGGAGATCGTCGCCGACGCCCGGCGCACCTCCGACGCGCTCACCGCCCCGTTCACCGTGACCATGGCCGCGCTGGCGATCAAGATCCAGCCGGATCCGGATGTGCTGGCCACCGCGCCGCTCGGCCAGCCGGTGCCCAGGGAGTACGCGCTGCACAGCACCATGGCCGCCTTCACCGGACGGCTGGCCGGCGGACCGCTGGGCAGCGCGCGCACGCTGCGGCCCAGTATCGCCGCGGGCGCCCAGCAGAGTTACGAGGTGACCCTGCCCGAGGGCACCTCCACGCTCACCGTGCGCACCGGCAACCCGGCCGACCCCGGCGCCGACCTGGACCTGCTGGTCTTCGACTGCTCCAGCGGCGTCTGCACGCAGGCCGGGTCCAGCGGCGGGCCCACCGCGACGGAGAAGGTGACCATCACCGACCCGAAGGCCGGGCGCTGGCGGATCGAGATCGACGGCTACGCGGTGCCTGCCGGCAGCACAGCCTATGACTACCTGGACCTGTATGCCGCGCCCGCACTCGGCGCGGTCGAGGTGCGTGACACCGATCAGGCAAGGCCGAGCGGCAGCACCTGGACGGTGCCGGGCACGGTGACCGCGCGCAGCGATCTGGCGCCGGGCCGGGCATTGCGCGGTGAACTCCAGGTCCGCACCACCGCCGAGGGCGTGGCCGCCATCAGCGGGGTCGAGGTCCGTAGCGTCAGCGGCTGAACCGGCTGATCACGACGGCCCCACACCGGGCTGCACTCCCGGTGTGGGGTCGTCTCGCGGGATCAGCCGATCCAGTTCCACTGAGGTGACAGAGGGCAGCGCGGCGGCTCGTTCCACGGCGTCGAGGGGCACTTCGACCCGCAGATAACCGACCGCACCGTCACTGACCTCCACAGTCGCTCCGAGTTCGCGTAGCCCCGTGGTGACCTTCTCGGTCGCCCCGGGTTCGGTGAACACCATGAGCAGCATGGTCTTCCGGCCCTCCTGACGGGCCTTGGCCACCTGCTGGCGTTTCGCCTCATCAAGCTTGCGCACTGGCGACTCGCTACTGACCTGCGTACTGGGCGAACCACTGGACGTGGCCGAGGGCGGGGAACCGGCCTGGGGCCGCACGCCGCATGAGCCGAGCGCAAGGGCGGCCGTGACCGCGAACACCCCAGCACCGACCCGGCAGAGCGGACCCATCCGAACTCCTCTTCTCCTCGTCCCAACCGCAAGGACGGAAGCCCCGCGAAAGACGGTTGCACCCGAGTTCGCAATGAATAAAGATACGTCCTCATGCATACTCAGTCGATCTCGTTCGGGAGGCTCGCCTCCGAGGCGTGGCCGGGCCTGCACACCCGCGAGGTGGACGGCTGGCTGGTGCGCACCGCGGGCGGGGTGACCAACCGGTCCAACTCGGTGCTGGCCGAACAGGCTCCCGCTGACCTGGAGGCCGCACTGGCCGAGGTCGAACGGCACTACGCCCGGCTCGGCCAGCCCAGCGTGTTCCAGGTCGGCCCGGACAGCAGACCGACCAACCTGGACGAGGTGCTCGCCGCCCGCGGCTACCGGATCGTCACCCCGGTCTTCGGCCAGACCGCGCCCATCGCCGCGGCGCTGACCGCCCTGGGCGAGCAGACCCAGCGACCCGTGATCACCGACCAGCCCACCGAGACCTGGCTGGACCTGCACTGGGCGGAAAGCGGCCGGACCGACCCGGCAGGCAGGTTCATCACCCAGCAGATCCTGACCGCGGTGCCTGCCGGCTACGCCGAACTGAACGGCCAGGCCCTGGCCAGGGGAGCCCTGGTGCGGGACTGGGTGGGCATCTTCGGCATGTGGGTGGATCCCGCCGCCCGCGGCCAGGGCCTGGCCCGCGCGGTGCTCTCCGGTCTGCTGCACTGGGCAGCAGACCGGGGAGCGACCCAGGCGTTCCTGCAGGTGATGGCGCAGAACACGGTCGCGCAGCGGTTGTACGCCAGCGCCGGGTTCAGCACGGTCAGCCGTTATCACTACCGCGTGCTGGACCAGCCCTGACGCGTGCCGGGCCAGCCTCGACCGGCGCGAGCCAGCCCCGGCCCGCGCCGACCCCGGCCCCGGCCTCGGCCCGCGCCGGCTAACCGTGGAACGGCCCGGCCATCGCGTTGAGCAGGCTGTGCTGGGCGTCGTCGTCGGACAACTCCCACATGAACGTGCCGCGCAATCCGGTCTGCTTGGCGTAGGCCGCCTTCACCGCGATCGAGGCCGGGTCCTCGTAGCTGATGAAGGTCTTGGTCGAGGCGTTGTACAGGTACGGCACCTGGGCGGTGCCGTGCCGGAGCTGCTGCCAGGCCGGGTTGTTCAGGTACTGCGCCTTGATCGTCTTCCACTGCGGCGCGTTGATGGTGCCGGAGTAGGGCAGGAACAGGCCCTTCCTCGCATCCGCCTGCGGGCTGTTGACAGTGAAGCCACGCGAGTAGAACGGCGTGCCCAGCACCATCTTGTTCTTCGGCACCCCGTTGGCCAGGTAGTGCTCGATCCCGCCGATCACGTTGTTGCCGCCCTTCATCGGCTGCCCGGTCGGGTCCTCGGCGGCGGCCCGCATCGGCGCGTTGAACATCGAGATCGGCGAGTAGCCGGTGCCCATGTCGTAGGTCATCACGTTGTAGAAGTCGAGCGTCTTGGCCACCTCGGCCAGCTCGAAACTCTGTGACACGTCGTAGGGTCCGTCGTCCTGGAACCGCCCGACCGGCGTGGCCGCGATCAGCTGCAGCCTGCGGCCCTGGGCGGTGCCCACCGCGTCGATCTGCCGCCGCAGCTCCTGGAACAACAGGGTGGCGTTGCGCTTGTCCTCCGGCCGCTTGGTGATGATGCCGCCGGAAACCGGGAACTCCCAGTCGATGTCGATGCCGTCGAAGACATCCCGGTGCTGCTTGAGGTACAGGTCCACACACGAGCTGGCGAACGCGCCGCGCGCTGCCGGGGTCAGCGCCCCGTCGGAGAACCCGTCCGCGCCCCAGCCACCCAACGAGATGATCACGTTGAGGTGCGGGTGCCGCTGCTGCAGCGTGCGCAGCTCGGCGAAGTGGTTCAGCGCCGCGGCACTGGGCGCCTGGCACCGCCCGCCCTGCACCGACCCGAAGGCGTAGTACAGGTGGGTCAGCTTCTGCGCCGGGATCTGCGCGACCGGGAACCCGGTCCAGCCCGCGTAGTAGGCCCCGACGATCCCGCCCTTGGGCGCACTGCTGTCCGCGGTCGTGCTGCCGGTGACAGCCTGGCTGCGCCCGGACTCGTTGCCCGCCCCGTCCACCGCGGTCAGCACGTAGGTGTGCGTGCTCTCCGGCGCCAGCCCGGACACGGTCACCTCCGTACCCGCGCTGGAGGCGACCAGCGCCGAGCCCTCGTACACCCGGTACCCGGCCACACCCACGTTGTCCGTGGCCGCGGTCCAGGCCAGCGTCAGACTGCTCGCCGTGCTCGCGCTGACCCGCACCGCACCCGGCACACTCGGCGCCAGTGTGTCGGTGGGCCCGCCGGCACACGGCGCACCGTTGACCGTGCAGCCGGTCGGCCCGGCGAAGGCGCCGGTGAAGCTGCCGTTGAAGCCGACGGTCACGCTCTGGCCCGCGCCGATCGTGCCGTTCCAGGACAGCGCCTGCACGGTGTTGCGGTCACCGGACGCCGAGTGCTGCCCATTCCACAGGCTGGTCACCCGGACGTTGGCCGGCAGGTCGAACACCAGCGTCCACCCGCTCGCGGGCAGGTCACCGGTGTTGCGGATGGTGTACTGCGCCCCGAACCCGGAATCCCAGGTCCCGGTGGTGGCGAAGCTCGCGGACAGCTGCGCCGCCGCATTCGCCGAGGGCGGTATCAGGAGCCCGGACAACGCGAGCAGTCCGGACAGCAGGGCCAGCAGACGGGTTCTCGGGCGGGAACGCGGACGGGACACCGGCAGTCCTCCAGCAGCTCGTGCGGTGGCGGCGGCGAGCCCACCGAGCATCTGGTCTAGACCTATTCGCTGTCAAGCGAGGGCACCGATCCGGGCCCCGGCGGACATCTCGCCGGACACCCTGGCCGACACCCCGGTTGACACCCGCCGCAGGCCGCGGCACGGCGTTGCCGGTTGGCACTCACCACCAGTCGTTGTCGCAGGTAGCCGACCCGAGTCGGCGTTTGGTGGCGGTAGTGGCGCCGCGGCTGCCGCTGGTCCCGCCGCCCCAGGCACCCGGACCCCTCCGCAGAGGGTTGCCTGGATCGCGCGCGACCGGCTTCCGGCATTCCTCGGCCCCGAGCCCCGGAAGCCGGTCAGCGCGCCCAACGCCCCGCCCAGCCCTCGCCCAGCGCCGCGCCGCTTAGCACCGCCGAGTGCCGCGCCGCGTATCCCGCCGCGCTCAGCATCCCGCCGGGTCCGGCGGCCTGTCCTCCGTCCGGTCCGGCGCCCGGCTCCACCCGGAGCCCCGTCGCCGCCGCTGCCCGCTCTCCCGGCCCAGCCACCAGCCCAGGCCGAGTCCACGTCCAGGCCTCGGCCGGACCGGCCTGTCCGCCTTGGTGGCCGGCACCGCCACACCTCGCCCGCTCTCGGACGCTTCGCTGAGAATTCCGTGTTCCATGCCTCCACCCTGCTCGCATCCGCCGGCCCGTGCCAGGGACTCTGCGTCCCAGGGACTCCCCGTCCCTGGGACGCAGAGTCCCTGGCTAATGGCGTTCCGAGCCCCCGTCAGCGGAGTAGCGTCACCGACAGCCGCCCGAGTCGCTCCGGGTCGGCAACGACGTCGATGCCGACGATCCGATCGTCGACAACGGTGAGCGCGAAGGCGACCCGGGTCCGACTGCCCGCGACGACCACCGCGCCCAGCACGCCGTCGAGCAAGGCAGGCTGGGCCGCCCGAGCCCGGCCGGAGAAGGTCTTCGCGACAGCCTCGGCGCCCCGCAGTTCGGCAGCCAGCAGCGGTGCGCCCTGCTTCGCGTAGGTCTTGGCGGTGGTGACCGCCACCTGGTCGGCGCGGAGCACGACGTCGGGGTCGAGCACCGTGAGCAGGGCCTGGAGATCACCACCGCGGGAGGCGGCCAGGAACGCCTCCACCACGGCGCGTTGCCGGTGCTGGTCGGGCTCCGGTCCGGCGGGTGCGCCCTGCACCCGCCGGCGCGCCCGGCTGGCGAGTTGACGGGTCGCCTCGGGCGAGCGGCCCACGATCGGCGCGATCTCGTCGAAGGGCACCGCGAAGAGATCGTGCAGCACGAAGGCGAGCCGTTCCGCGGGCGCCAAGGTCTCCAACACGACAAGGAGGGCAATACCGACTGAATCAGCGAGCAGCGCCGCCTGCTCCGGCCCGTCGACCTCGGCGACCCGCTCGGGGAGCTGTTCCCCTGGCAGTTCCTCCCGCCGGGAACGCTTGGCCCGCAACATGTCCAGGCACACCCGCCCCACCACGGTGGTCAGCCAGCCCGCGAGGTTGTCTACCTGCCCGGTATCGGTCCGACTGAGCCGGAACCAGGCTTCCTGCACCGCGTCCTCGGCCTCGGTGCGCGAGCCGAGCACGCGGAAGGCCACCGCCAGGAGGTGGCTGCGGTTCTCCTCGAACCGTGCCGCGAGCACATCGTGTTCGTCCATCGGTCATATTCCTTCGCCGGGGTCCGTCACTGGCTCTGACGGAGCAGAACCGCGGGATGTGACAGAAAGCAGAACACCAGGTCCGCCCGGCCGGCCGGGCGGGTCTGGCCGTCAAGCTCAGCTGACCTTGCCGACTGGGTGGTCCTCGCCGTGGATCTCCCTGTCCCACAACACATCGCACAGTCTGCCGAGGCCGGTCTGCAGGTGCCGTCGATAGGTGCTGAACGGCAGGCCGAGGCGGGCCGCGGCGGCCTCCTGGGTGGGAGCGCCGCGGGTGTAGGTGGCGGTGACCGCGCGGTGGTACTTCTCGCCGCCGCGGTCCTCGCGCAGGGACTGGATGGCGCGCAGCAGCAGGTCGTTGAGGGGCATTCTGGTCTCGGCGACCAGGCGGCTGTGGGTCAGTGGGTTGGCGGTGTGGGCTTCGGCGTCGCGCAGGCAGCGCAGGGCGTCGCGGACCGCGCTGTCGAACTCCGGGCGGGTCAGCACGACCAGGCCGGGCGGGCTGGGCCGATGCGCCGTGGTCGCGCGCAGTGGGGTCAGCCGGGGCGGGGTGCGCTGGCTGCGCCAGTCGCGGGCGAACAGGGTGTAGCTGTGTTCGCCTACGGCCGGGCGGTCCGGCACGGGGTGGTTGCCCCAGTGGGTCAGGTGCGGGGTCCAGAACTCCGGGTCGCGCAGCACGGTGTAGGTCCAGGCCAGGCGGTGTGGGCGCAGGGTTTCCGCGATGGCGCCGCAGCGCATCAGATCGAGCACGGGGGAGGGGCGCTGGTAGGCCTCCGGGTGTACCGCGAAACGGGCTACCGCAAGGGTTTCGCCCTCGCGTAGGGGCGCGGTGGCGCGGGCGTGGGCCCAGGCGGCGGCTACCACCGGGTCGGTGTCTGCTCCCTCCTGACCGGCCAGGCGCAGCCAGGCGGAGAAGGCGATCACCCGGCTGGTGCGGGTGCACTGGTAGAGCCGGAACGCTTCTGGTTGGCGGGCCAGCCAGTAGCGGGCCAGTTCGGCGGCGGCTGGGCCTTCGGCGGACTCGGTCAGCGCGAGCACGGTGGCGTGCTCGGCGGGTGTGTACGGCAGCTCGCGCACCGAGCCCGCGTCGCGGAAGGTGTGCGTGGCCTGCACCGAGGGGTCCCGGCGCAGGTAGAGCAGGGCGTCGATGAGCGGCAGGGCCTCGGCGCGGGTGGTGGTGTGGGTGGCGGCGCGGGCGGTCGGGTGGGTGGCGGCGCGGGCGGCGGTCTGCACCGCGGCACGCAGGTGGTCCCGGATCTGGCCGTGCATGGTCTGGTGGGCGTCCGGATCACGCCAGCGCAGATCCGCCTCCAGCGCCGCGCGCACCACCGGACTCGGGTACAGCCCGCGTTCGGTGACCGCCACGAAGGGCAGCCCGCGTAGCCAGCCGAACAACTCCGCGGCGGCCTCGCCCAGCACCGCGCGCAGCAGGCCCTCGGTGGTGACCCGCGCGTGCGCGCACACCTCCAGCGCCCGCCGGTGCAGTGCTGACGGCAGGCCGCCGATCAGCTGGGGTAGCAGCGCCTCCAGCACGCCGTGTCCCGGCGTCCAGTCGGCAGGCGGCGCCGACTCGTGCTGGGCGAGGGCGGCGGCCAGGGCCAGGGCGAGCGGGTTGCCGCCGGTGAAGGACAGCAGCGCGTCGATCGCGGTCGAGGGCACGCCCCGGTCGCGCAGGAAGGTCTCCGCCTCGGCGAGGGCCAGGTCGCGCACGGGCAGCGCGCGGAACAGTCCGGCCCAGCCCGGGTCGACCAGCCATCGGCTGCCCGGCGGGCGGCGGCCGGCCAGCACGGTGACCACGCCGACCGGCAGCCGGGTCAGGAAGTCCTCGCGCAGCCAGTCCGCCAGGCCCGCGCAGGCGTCGAAGTCGTCCACCAGCAACACCGCGCGTTCGTCCATGAGGGCAACCTGAGCCCTATTCGCGAATTGCCCTGGATCCGCACCGACAATACGTCCGTCGATCTCGACAACGGTGTGGCCGGCCGAACGGGCAACCTGCCCGAATCGTCGAAGCAGAGTCGACTTGCCGATGCCGCCCGGACCGTGCGCGAACAACACCGACGCGGCCCGGCCGGTCCCGGTCAACGCCTCGGTGAAGGCGCTGAGCTGGTCTTCCCGGCCGACAAAGGCGCGTTCCCGCATTGCCTGCACGCGGCGGCCGAGTAGGGACTTCTCGTTTCCGGACATGAACCACCTCGGGTCGGATGTCACAGTGCTGCCAGTGCCGTGACGAGGTTGTTCTACGTCGAAAGACCCGCCTCGGGCCAGATCGCGGCCGTTGTCGGCCAGATCATTGCCCGCGAATAGCGCATTCGGAATTTCTATATCGGATCATGTGGCCTGTTGCGTGTACGTAGGGGTATACGTATAGTCGGCGGCGCACCGGACGAACCTGGACCCGAGGGGGATCACGATGACCCAGGCAGCCGCGTTACCGCTGGGCGAGCACGTGCGGGCAGGCGGGCGGACGTTGTTCACACACCGTTCCGGCCGGGGCGGGCCGCCGGTGGTGTTCCTGCCCGGCGCGAGCATGGTCGGCCTGCACTACCTCAACCTGCACAACCGGATCGCCGAGCACACCACCAGCGTGCTCTACGACCGGGCGGGCACCGGCTTCAGCGAGCGGATCCCGTTGCCGCGCACCGCGGCCGAGGTCGCCGACGAACTGCGCGAACTGTTGCGCGCCACCGGTGTCAGCGGTCCATACGTGCTGGTGGCGCACTCCCTGGGCGGGGTCTACGCCCGCCGCTTCGCCCAGCGCTACCCGGACCAGGTGGCCGGACTGGTGTCGCTGGAGGGCGCGCACGAAGACTGGGACGACTACATGCCGCCGGAGCTGCGGATCCAGAACGGGGCCGCGGACGCGCCGATGCCCGAACTGCCCGCCGAGATCATCCAGCGATTCCGCGACCTGATCACCGCGAAGCTGGCCGCCTGGCCTGCGGAGATCCGCGAGCTGCTGATCGAACGGCAGCTCGACCTGGAGTGGATGCGGATCGGCGCCCGGGAGCGGTCCAACCTGGCGGCGGTGTTCGCCGAACTGCGCCGTGGCGGCCCGATCCCGGACGTGCCGTACCTGCTCTACACCGCCAACGGCATCGACCCGAGCCAGCGACTGTTCCTGACCGAGGAACTGCTGCGGGTGCAGGGCGAACGCAAACTGGCGATGTACCAGGCACTCGCCGCCGCCGCGCCGCGGGGCGAGCACCGGGTGCTGGCCCATGGCAGCCACAGCTGGCTGCACATGGACCAGCCCGAGGAAGTCGTCGAGGGCATCCTCGACGTGCTCAAGCGGGTGTGACTCAGCGCCCGCCGCGGCGAGCGCCCGCCCTGCTCTTCGCGGAGAAGCTCGCCGCGCTGCCGGCCGGGGTGGCCGCGGCGGCGGGCGATGCGGGGGCCCGGCGCGCGCCGGAGCCACCACGCCGGGCGCCAGTGCTGGTGTCAGCGTCCTTGGCCGCCCGCGGACCGCCGCGCTGACCGGAGCCGGTGCGCTGGCCGGAGCCGGTGCGCTGGCCGGAGCCGCCCCGGCCGGAACCGGTGCGCTGTCCCGAACCACCGCGCTGGCCGGAGCCTTCGCGGGTGCCCGAACCCTCATCCGGCGCGGAGCCGTTGCGCGGGGCGGCGCTGGTGCGACCGCCCGAGCCCCGGCGACCGCCCGCACCACCACGGCCACCACCAGCGGCGGCGCGGCGCGCCGGCTGGCGCTCCGACGGCGCCGGCGTGGGGGGCGGGGTGACGTAGGAGCGTTCGCCGACCGCGAGCTGCGCCAGCAGCGGGTGCTCCGGCGTCACCTTGGTCAGCTGCGGGGAGATGCCCGCCTTGCGGGTCAGGTCCCGGACGTCGGCGGCCTGGTCGGCGGTCATCAGCGTGACCACCGTGCCTGCCGCGCCCGCCCGTGCCGTGCGGCCCGAGCGGTGCAGGTATGCCTTGTGCTCCATCGGCGGATCGGCGTGCACGACCAGCGTGACGTCGTCCACGTGGATGCCGCGGGCGGCGATGTCGGTGGCCACCAGCGTGCTGATCCGGCCCTCGGCGAAGGCGCCCAGGTTGCGGGTGCGGGCGGACTGGCCGAGGTTGCCGTGCAGTTCGACCGCTGGCACGCCCGAGGCGATGAGCTGCTTGGTCAGCTTGGTGGCCCCGCGCTTGGTGCGGGTGAACACCACGGTCCGGCCCGGCGCGGCGGCCAGGTCGGCCAGCACCGGCAGCCGGTGCTCGGCGCGAACCTGCAGCACGTGGTGGGTCATCGCGGTGACCGGCGACTGGGCCGAGTCGACGCTGTGCGTCACCGGGTTGCTGAGGTAGCGGCGCACCAGGGTGTCCACTCCGCTGTCCAGCGTTGCGGAGAACAGCAGCCGCTGCCCGCCCTTGGGCGTGGTGTCCAGCAGCCTGCGCACCACCGGCAGGAAGCCGAGGTCGGCCATGTGGTCGGCCTCGTCCAGCACGGTGATCTCCACCGCGTCCAGGTTGGCGTGCCCCTCGCCCATGTGGTCGGCGAGCCTGCCGGGGCAGGCCACCAGGATGTCCACGCCCGCGCGCAGCCCGTTGATCTGCGGCCGGGGAGCCACTCCGCCGAAGACGGTCATCGTCCGCAGCTTGAGCGCCTTGGCAAGCGGGGCAAGGGATTCGGTGATCTGGCCGACCAGTTCACGGGTCGGCGCGAGGATGAGCGCGCGCGGCCTGCCGGGCCGCCGGGGAGTGTTGCTCGCGGCCAGCCGGGCCAGCATCGGCAGCAGGAACGCGTAGGTCTTGCCGGAGCCGGTGCGGCCGCGGCCGAGCACGTCGCGACCGGCCAGGGAGTCCGGCAGGGTCGCGGTCTGGATCGGGAACGGGGTGTCGATGCCCCGCTCCGCGAGCACCGCGGCCAGTGCCGCGGGAACGCCGAGACCGGTGAAGGTGGCGGCGGGCTGAGCAGGCGAAAGAGTCGTGTGAGGGCGGCGGGCCGCCATGAAGTCTCCGAACGTATGAGGTGTCGTCCTGCCCGGCGCGGATCGTCCGCAGCGCAATGGTGGATCGACCAGAAGGGCAGCCCGAGGCAGAACTGAGCGGGCCGCGATGCCAGTGTAGCTCAGCCGGACCAGGTCAGACCGAAATAACGACCTTGCCCCTGGCCTTGCCCTCGTGCAGATGCCGGATCGCGACCGCGGTCTCGCTCAGTGGGAAGGTCCGGTCAAGCGCGGGTGTGAGCTTGCCCTCCTCGGCGAGTTCGCCCAGCAGCGCGAAGTCCGCGGCTCGTTCGGTGGCGAACAGTCCACGCAGGTTCTGCTTGAGCAACAACGACCACAACGTGGCGCGCAGCACCCGGTCGGTGCCGCCGAACCAGCGCCCGGCGCCCTCGCCACCGACGATGACCAGGGTGCCCGCCGGGGTCAGCGCCCGGCGCAGGTGGGCGAGTGAGCAGAGCCCCGAGTTGTCCAGGATCAGGTCGTAGCGGGTGCCGTCGACGAAATCCTGCTGGCTGCGGTCGATCACCCGGTCCGCGCCGAGCGAGCGGACCAGCTCGACCCGCTCCGGCCCGCACACCGCGGTCACCTGGGCGCAGAACTCCTTGGCCAGCTGCACCGCGAAGCTGCCGACCCCACCGCCGGCGCCGGTGATCAGCACGTGCTGCCCGGCCCGGATCCGGCCGGCGTCCCGCAGACCCTGCAACGCGGTGCCCGCGGAGATGGGCATGGCCGCCGCCTGCTCGAAGGTCAGGTTCGCCGGTTTGGCCGCGAGCCGGTCCGCCCTGGCGCACACATACTCGGCGAAGGAGCCCTCCGCGGTCCCGAACACCGCATCCCCAGGCTGGAACCCGGTCACACCGGAACCAACCGCCTCGACCACACCCGCCACATCCCGGCCGCGCACCGCGACCTTCGGCCTGCGCAGGCCGAAGCCCAGCAGCCGGAGCAGATAGGGCTGCCCGGTCATCAGGTGCCACACCCCGGGGTCCACCCCGGCCGCTCGCACCCGCAGCAACACCTCGCCGTCCTTGGGCGTCGGCACCGGAATGTCCTGGAACGCCAACACATCCGCCGAGCCGTAACGGTCCTGCGCGATCGCCTTCATGATCTCTCCCCCGCATCGCCCGGATACTGGAAAACGTCGTCGAGCCCCACGTTGAACACCCGCGCGATCTGGAAGGCCATCTCCAGCGACGGCGAATACCGGCCGCCCTCGATGGCGATCACCGTCTGCCGGGTCACTCCGATCAGATCGGCCAGCTCGGCCTGGGTCATCTGGTCCTGCCCGAACCGCAGCGCGCGGATCGAGTTGGTCACCTTGGTCGGCTTCACCACGGCTGGAACCCCTGCCGGTAGGCCATCACCTTGGTCGCCGAGCCGAGCACCGCGGAGAGCACGAAGCCCAGGTAGATCGTGTTGGCGATCCAGAAGTGCGGCGCCTCGGCCATGGACATGACCAGCGCGGACATCGCGCCGATCACGATGAAGGACCCGCCGACGTGCTCACCGAACCGGTTGATCTCCCGGTCCCGCTGATCGGTCCGGTTGGCCGCGGCGGAGGTGGCGATGGACGCCAGGATGTGCAACACGATCCCGGCCACGATGCCACCGCCGATGGTCCACAGCATCATTGCGGCATAGGGGGTTTCCGTCAGCGGACCAGGTCCGGACCGCCCCAGCACGAGGACCAGGTAGGTGGTGTAGCCACAGATCGCCACCACCATCAAGATCCACGCGCGCTTCTCTTCGATCGCCACGCCGGGCTCCTATGTAAAGGAAACTTGACACGACCGAATGTAAAGCAGACCAGACACGGTGTCAAATATTCTTGACTTGTGGCGCTGGGCTTGCGCGCGCAGGTGGCGTGGGCACCTGCTACGGACCAAAACAAGATCGGCCCGCTACCTTGTTTACGCAGGTAGCGGGCCGATCTTTGTTGTTCAGCTGTGGTGGCCCCGGCAGGATTCGAACCTGCGACACCCGCTTTAGGAGAGCGGTGCTCTATCCCCTGAGCTACGAGGCCGGGACAAGCTAGGCCAGCCTAGCGGGTGGGCGGCGGCTTGTCCTCGGTGGATCGGGCTGAGCCCGGAGGGGTGGCGGAGATCGCACCCACGTCCCCTCCGGGCGCCCGGCACTCAGCCCTTGGCGAGCTGGGCGTTGATCCAGTTCTTCAGGTCGCGCTCGGCGTTGGCGCCGCCGTAACCGATGCGGCGCGAGTCGGGCAGGTCCTTGGCGTTGCGGATGCCCTGGAGGGTCGGCAGGTACTTGATGTTGTGCTTGGTCAGGATCGCCTTGGACTCGTCCGCGTCGACCTCGGCGAGCACCCACTTGCCGCCGTTCTCCTTGGCCATCTTCTCGATGACCGGCTTCATCTTCTGGCACGGGGGACACCAGGTGGCGCCGAAGTCCATGATGACCAGCTTCTGCTTGGAGGTCTCCATCACCTGGTCGTAGTTGGCGCTGGTCACGTGGACGATGTTCTCCTCGGCGCGGACGCCGGAGGTTTCCACGCTGCTGGGCGCGGCGGTGGCGGTGCCGGCGAGAGCGGCCGTGGCCAGGGCGGCCGCGGCCAGCGCGGCGGCGAAACGGGTCTTGCGCATGGTTGTTCCTTTCAATCAATGGTGGGACATCAGGCGGGGAAGAGGTGTTTGTCCGCCGGGATGGCGGTGCCGTGTGACCAGGCCTCCAGGAACTCCTTGAGGTCCAGCTGCGCCTCGGCCTCCAGGTACAGCTCCAGGTCGTGCCAGCCCTGGTTCCAGCCCTGGTTTATGGTCGGGAAGTTGGACAGGACCGTGCTGAACGCGCGTTCGCCGATCTTGCGGCGCAGGGCGTGCACGAACAGCGCGCCCTTGTCGTAGATCGCGCTGAACTCCTTGCCCCGGCCCGGATCGGCGAGTTTGCGGGACCAGAAGGCGGCGTTGCCCCGCACCGACTCGACGAGCTTGCGGTAGTGGGCGTCCAGGTCCTTGTTCTCCTTGGCCTCGGCCCACATCCAGCTCAGGTAGTTCGCGAAGCACTCGTGCGTGCAGGTGTCGGCCCAGTTCTCCACCGACATCGACCCGCCCCACCACTGCGCGGCCAGGGTGCGGATGAGCGCGTTGAGGTCGGCGTTGCGGCCCAGCACCGGGCGGGTCTGACTGCCCACCTGGTACGGCAGGTTCTCGGCCAGGTGCACGCTGCCGACGGTGCCGAAGTGGTAGTCGCCGAGCTTGCCGTTGAGGAACTTCAGCACCTCGGGCAGCTTGTCCGCCAACGCTTTCCCGTTGCTGCCCGGCGCGAACGCGGAGAGCACCGATGTGCTGTCCACTGTGGACTCCTGGAAGGTCCACTTGTCGATGCCCAGCATGATCAGGTGCGGCGACACCGGATCGGTGGCGGTCCAGGTGGTGGTCGTTTTTCCGTTGCTGGTGCTGGGTTTGTTCCGGGTTCCGTTGGAGACGCTGTGCCAGCCCTGCGGTGTGGTGGTGGTGACGGTGAAGGTGGCCTTGTCCATCGGGGTGTCGTTGACCGGGAACCAGGTGCTCGCCGAATGCGGGGCGCCCGCGGCGATCACGCCGCCCGAGGGGGTGCCGCGCCAGCCGCCGAGGCCGGTGACCGGGTGCCGGACCGGTTGCGGCTGCCCGCAGTAGGCGACCTCGACGGTGATCTCGGCGTCCTTGGCCAGCGGGCTGACCGGGGTGATCACCAGTTCGTGCTCGCCGGTGCGGGTGAACTTGGCGGGCTGGCCGTTGACCTTGACCGAGCTGACCTTCAGGCCGCGCAGGTCCAGGTTGAACCGGCTCAGCTCCTGGGTGGTCTTCGCGGTGATCTTGGCGATGGCGTCCAGGCCGCGGGTGGCCGGGTGGTAGGACAGCTTCACGTCGTAGGCGCTGACGTCGTAGCCGCCGTTGCCGTCGGTGGGGTAGTACGGGTCACCGGCGCCGTCCTTGCCCGGTTCGGGAGCGGCCAGCGCCGTGCCCGCGCCGAGGGCGAGCGTGCTGACCAGGGCGCCGAGCGTCAGGCTGAGCTTGCGCATCAGGCCACCGCCCGCACGGTGGACAGACCTGCGCCCGCCCAGTCCTCGATGCCCTCGCGGTACTTGCGCACGTTGGCGTAGCCGAGCTGCAACAGCCGCTGGCCGACGAACTCGCTGTTGCGGCAGGGCACGTTCGCGCAGTACACGACGACCGCGACCTCCTTGTCCGGCAACACCTTCGGCGCGTACTCGTCGGTGAAGTCGGCGGCCTGCTCATACGGGAAGCCGGGAATGTTCACCGCGCCCGGCAGGTGCTCCCGTTCGTAGTAGGCCACCGGCATGGTGTCGACCACGACGACTTTGCCTTGCGCCAGTTCGGTTTCCAGCTCGGCGCGACTGATCAGGGGCAACACGGTGCTTCCTCCTTTGTGGACGGTGCGGTGCGCGCGGTCGGCACGCTGCCGAGCCCGCGGGTCAGGCCGAGGCGGCCCAGCAGCAGGTAGCCGAAGAAGGCCGCCAGCACCGAGGTGAGGGTGGGGATCCCGAAGGGCAGCAACGCGCCCGCCACCGCGCCGAGCACCCAGCAGGCAGCGGCCGCGGGCACCCAGTCCGGCGCGGTGGCGGGCAACTCGCCCCGGGCCCGGGACTCCTCCAGGTCCCGGCGCCAGGTGCGAACCAGGAAGTACTCGGCGATCACGATCCCGGCGATCGGCGGGCTGATCACCCCGATCCAGGTCAGGAACCCCTGGAACTGGTCGAGAATCCCCAGCGCGGACAGCACCGAGCCGAGCAGCCCGAGGCCGACCGTGGCGGCGATCCGGTTGGTGCGCCTGCCCAGCAGCACGTCGATGGTGTTCACCAGACCGAGCGAGGCGCAGTACAGGTTCCAGTCGTTGACCTTGAGGATGGCCGCGATCAGGATCAGCGTGCCGAGGAAGCCCGAGGACGAGGTGATGATGTGCACCACGTCGGAGGTCTTGGCCGCGTGCGCCAGCAGCACCCCGATCAGCCCGATCACGAACTCGCCGAGGGTCACGCTGAGCACGGTCTGCTTGACCACGTCGCCGGTGCTGCGGTTGAACCTGGTCAGGTCCGGGGTCATGATCGCGCCCATGATGAACGCGCCGGAGACCAGCGTGGTGCCCGCGGCCAGCGACAGCGCCGGACCCGGCGGCGCCGCGCTCATCAGCTCGCTCAGCGAGTGCATCCGCAGGCCGTCCCAGATCGCGTAGCCGCTGAGCAGCAGGAAGGCTGGCACGGTCAGATAGGCGGTCCAGGCCATGCCGTGGATGCCGAAGACCACGATCGCGGTCACCAGCAGTCCGCCGATCAGCGACCAGGCCCACAGCGGCGGCCCGCCGAGCAGGTTGCGCAGGCCCTGGGCGAACGCGCCGTTCTGCACGCCGAACCAGCCGGCCAGGCTGATCGTCATCAGCAGCCCGACCAGTGCTGAACCGCGATGCCCGAACCCGGACCAGCGGGTCAGCACCGAGGTGGACAGCCCCTCCCGCATCCCGGCCACGCCGAGCAGGACGGTGATCACTTCCATGATCGCCGCGCCCAGCGTGATGGCCAGCACCGCGTTCCAGAACGTCATCCCGAATCCGAGTACCGCGCCCAGTAGGAACTGGTGGAAAGAGGCAATCTGCCCAAATCGCTGCACGGCGATGGAAAACCACGGCCGGCGGGCTGACTCCGGTACCCGGGTCAGGGAGTAGTCGTCGCGGCCCACCGCGTTCGCTGTTCCGCTCATGTCAAAAAGTCTGTGCATTTCGGCATTCGATTGCACCCTACTTCTGGGGGGTGCTTTTCGAGGTGCCTTGAACTGAATTTCAGGCGTTCACAACGCGTTGACGTGCGGGTTTGCTCCGACGTACGAAGAGGTCAGCACGTAGTGGAAACCTCAACGAACGGAGCGCGCGATGTATGTGGTGAACCCGCTGGTGGAAAGCTGTCCGGCTTCGGTGATCGAGGCAGAACATGCCTGTGTAGGTATTAGCCCGTTTAATGGATATTTCACTCCGGAACGCATCAACGAACTCGCCGCCTGGGCGGTGCGGACGTTCCCGAGTTGTCACTTCTTTGTGCCAGACGGGCCATCGGTTTACACCCTGGAGGCCCTCGGCTATTCCCCGAGCAAGGCGCGGTCCAAGGCGCGGCGGCAGGGTTGCTACGTCTACAACAAGATCCACAAGGCGCTGGCCGAACTGGGTGTGCCGGACCCGGGCGCGCTGATCCTGGACTCGGCCGCGCTGGAGCACAACCCGGAATACCAGCGGCAGCTGGCCCACGGCGAGCAGCTCTACCGCGTTGACGAGGAGTTCCGCTCGGCCTGCCTGCAGGCCAGCCACTGGGTGCTCGACCGCAAGTTACCGGACGGCCAGCGGCCCAGCCCCGAGCAGCTGGCCAAGGCGGTGCGTTACTTCCTCGCCGAGCTGCCGTTGTTCGCAGGCACCACCGGCATCGTCGGCCGCCGTGCCTCGGTGTTCGTCTACCACCAGCGGGTGGCCTTCCTGGAACGCTTCTACCGGCGCGAGCTGAGCTGGAAACCCGCTGCGGGACAAGGGTTCCTGGTGGTCACCCCGGTCGGCGAACTGGTCAGCGCCACAGCCAGCTGATGCCGTGCCCGCCAGGTCCGAGGTCGAAGCCGACGAGCTGCGCCTCGTTGCGCGCGCCCAGGCGCAGCTCGGTCGCCTCCCGCTGGCCGTCCCGGCCCGCCGGGTGCGCGGCGGCGCGGTGCACCCGCCACACCTTGGCCGGGGTGGCCCGCGGATCGAAGGCCACGGTCAGCCGGTACTCCCGGCAGCCCAGCAGGAACCGGCGCTCGCAACTGGTCACCAGCGCCTCCTCCGGCCGGTAGCCCAGCTCGTAGTCGGCCAGGCAGGTCTCGGTCTGCCGCAGCGGCCGGTCGAAGCGCAGTTCGGCGAGCACCCCGCCGCCGTCCGGGTCGGTGTGGATCCGGCCCAGCCGGCAGGTGTCGCTCTGCCAGCGATTGGGTAACGCGCCGGCCGGCGCGGCCAGCCGCACCAGGTGCCGGTCCACGCCGTCGACCATGGCCTGCAGCACTGCCCGCACCCGCATCGATCGCACCGCCCGGTCCGGCCCGACCGTCCAGTGCTCGTGCACGCTCAGCGGCACGATGGCATCGGCCGGGTGCGGCAGCCTGCGACCGGAGATCGGCGCGCCACGACGGCCGCGCAGCACCAGCGGGTGCACCGGCGGGGCGGGCGGTTCCGGCGCCGGGCGGTCCAGCAGGGCCAGCAGGGCGCGCGGCGGCAGCTCCAGCACCTCCTCCAGCTCGCGCAGCACCCGCAGCGAGGCGTGCCGGTGCGGACGGCTCTGCCCGCGTTGCCAGTAGCTCAGGCTGGCCAGGCTGACCCGGTGCCCGCGATCGGCCAGCCGGACCTGGATCCGTTGCAGGGTAAGGCCGCTGAGCTGGATGGCCAGGTACAGGGCGTGATGGAACGGGCCGGAGCGCAGCGCCGCGGTCAGTTCCTCTGGCACCGTCGCCGCTGTCATGGTTCCCCCGTCCGCCGCCTGCTTGATGTGCGCCATTGTTGAAAACTGGTGTCGAGAAGAGCACCCCACCATGGGTGTGCGGATTTCACAATATTTTCAGTTTCAGTCTGTTTTCAGTTGACTCGAAGTCAGTTCCAGCACCAGCGCATGCCGTAATAGCCGGGCGGCAGGTCGAAGTCGATGAAATGGGCAACAAGGTTCCCATCAACCTGAATGTCCCCGACATCCACCGTCGGCGAGCTGTTGTCCGGCCGGAACACCCGCCACACCCGAGCCGGTGGATCACCGGCCGGGAACCGCACGGTCAGGCAGTAGGTCTGCGCGCCCGCCCGGAACCCGCCGCCCCAGGCGGTGCAGGCCGAACCGCGCCCGGTGAACTCGAAGACCGTGTCCACCAGCAGGTTCTCCCCGCGGCGCAGCGGGTGCGGGAAGCGGGCCTCCACCACCATCACCCCGGCCTGGTGATCGGTGGCCACCCGGCCCAGCCTGGTCCGCTCGCTGCGCCAGCGCACCGGCAGTTCGCCCGGCTCGCAGGCCGCGATCACCGCGTCCCGGTCCACCCCGTCGATCCTGGCCTGCCGCAGTATCTGCAAGTCCAGCGCGTCGATGCCGCGCCCGGGGGCCAGCGTGAGGTGCTCGTGCACGCTCAGCGCGATGAGCTGCCCGTCGAAGGGATTGGCCAGCTCCACCAGCAGCCGCTGCACCGTCTCGGCGTTCGCGCACACCTGCCGGGGCGTCACCGCGTACCAGGGCCGTTCCGGGGCGGGCTGCTGCTGCCGGGCCGGGCTGAGCAGGGTCTGCAGGGCGCCCTGGGGCACCCCGACGACCTCCTCCAGCGCGCGCACCAGCGCGGCCGAGCGCGGTCTGCTCCGGCCACGCTGCCAGTAGCTCAACGTGGCCAGACCGACCGGCATGCCGCGCTCGGCCATCCTGGCCCTGATCCGGGCCAGGGTCAGCCCGCTGGCCTGGATCGCCAGCCGCAATGCGTGCTCGAACGGACCGGTGCGCAGGGCCTCATGCAGTCCACTCGACGCCATCTCCGATTTCCGCACACCGCCGATGGTGGCAGACAACGGCTTTCCAGAACATTTCGGTTTTCAGTGCGCGTAAACTTCAATTTCGAATAATGAGTAGCCGTAGCGGGTGGCCCGGCTGATCCCGGTCATCCGCACGAATCGCGCCTGGGTGGCCGCGAACGGGATGTTGTCCTCGCCGCCGTCACCCTCGGCCACCGTCGCGACCGGCCGCCACTGCTGCCCGTCGGCGGAGACCTCGATCCGGTAGGCCTTGCCGTAGGCGGACTCCCAGCGCAGCACCGTCCTGGCCACCTGCTGCACCGAACCGAGGTCCACGGTCAGCGACTGGTGGTCCGACCAGTCACTGGCCCAGCGGGTGCTGCGGTCGCCGTCCACCGCCTTGCCGGGCGGGGAGGGGTACATGCCGGTCTCGTGGCTGGACGCGCTGATCGCCTTGGCCTGGGCCAGGTTGCCGATCTGCTCGCCGCGGCGGGCCGGGAACTCGATCACCTGCTGGTAGGTGGGCCGGTTCTGCCACTGGGTCTTGTCCTGGGTGATGCCGCCGGTGGGCCGGTGGATGATCTGGTCCCGGCAGAACTGGTCGCCCGGCTTGCAGTCGGCGTCGCCGGGGTAGGTGGTGGTGGCCGGGGTGTTCACCGCGACGCGCAGCGAGTCCAGCAGCGCGGTGCGGCAGGCGGCGGCGTTCCCGTTGCCGCAGAAGGCGGTCGGCGTCCACGCCTGGACCGGGTCGCCGAGCACCTTGCGCAGGTCCTTGTGCACGTAGCCGTACCAGCCGTACTGGAAGGCCGACCCGGTGTGCCCAGGCTGCTCGTCCACCTTCATCGCGGACAGCAAAGCCTTGTGCAGCGCGGGTTCCAGGCCGGGCTCGAACATCGCCTTGGCCAGCAGCGGGAACCAGGCATCCAGCACCCGGATCGCCTCGGTGTGCAGGTAGACGTACTTGCCGGAGGCGGTCGGATCGCCGTCGGTGGTGCGATGCCCGCCAGCGCGCTGCCAGGCGCGCAGCTGCGCCACCGCGGTGGCCAGCGCCGGGTCGGTGATGGGGGCCTGGTCGAGCACCCGCAGCAGCAGCGGCAGCACCTTGTCCGCGCGCAGGTCCACTGTGGACGCGTCCGCCATCGCCTTGGTCAGCTTGGCCCTGGTGAACTTCTCGCCGCGATCCAGCAGTGGCTTGATCCGGTCGTCCAGGGGCTGCGAGCGGTGCACCGGGCCGAAGCTGAAGTTGCCGTCCGCGGCCGAGAAACCGGGTGCCTGCTTGTTGTTCCAGCTGGTCAGGTAGTCCTGGTTGACCACCTGCGGGTGCTGCTCGAACGGGGTGTACCTGGCCTGGTTGTCCGCGGGCCGCCAGTCCTGCCACTCATACGCGGTGTCCCCGCGCACCGGCAGGTTCGGGTCGTGGCCGGGCTTGCGCACCGGGTTGAAGCCGGAGTTGAAGTAGGCGATGTCCTTGCTGTCGGCGTAGAACCAGTTGAAGCCGTAGCCGATCTGGTTGGCCGCGCGCTGGAAGTCCGCGGCCGAGCGGATCGCGTCCGGGTCGTTGAACAGCTGGAAGCCCAGGGTGGACTCGACCTCGCGCAGGTAGGTCGAGCGCAGCTTGGTGAAGGCCACCGGCTTGCCTGCCACGGTGCCGCGGTGGGAGATCAGGCCGAGCTTGGTGCGCTGGGTGACCAGCGTGTACGACCCGGCCGGGGTGGCATCGGCCAGGCTGGGCTTCCAGGCGTTCTTCTTGGTCAGCTCCTCGATGGCCAGGCATTCGCCGCGGAAGCGGTAGTGCGCCGACTGCAGGGTGGGCGCGCCGCCGCCGGGCTCGCACAGCTCGACCGTGTAGCTGTCGGTGATGTCCTGGGAGGCGGTGGTCGCGCTCCACGCGTAGTCCTGGCCGCGGCCGAGCAGCACGTAGAGGCCGAGTCCGGCGAAGGAGGCGCCGCGCGAGCTGATGCCGGGGGCCTGGATCTCCTGGATGGTCAGCAGCTGCGGGGCGAAGTACCCGGTCTGCGGGCCGAACACGGCCACCGGGTGGCCGCTCTCGGTGTGCGCGCCGGAGACCAGCAGCGCGTTGGACATGCCGCGCTGGGCAGGCGGCGCGGGGGCCAGCGAGTCCTTGCTCGCCGGGCCGGTGGGATCGCGCACGATCGGCTGCTGCACCACCGAACCGCGGTCGGGCAGCACCACGCCCGCGGCGTCGGGATCGCTGGCGCCGTAGGGGAAGGAGGTGCCGTTGTGCACGGTCACCGGGGCTTCCGGGTCGTTCTGCGCGCGGAAGGCCGACCAGACCGCGTCACCCTGGGCCTTGCCGTAGCGGGCGCGCGCCTCGACCAGGGCCACCGCGGAGATGACCTCCTGGCCGCCGCCCGCGCCGAAGATGCCGCCGACCAGTGAGGCGATCGCGCCGATGTCGGTGGGCTTCCAGGGTTCCGGCCCGCCCTCGTTGGTGATCGCGTTGGCCTTGCCGATGGCCACGTACTCACCGGGGAAGTACCGGCCCGCCTTGCTCTGCGAGATGTAGAGGTTGATGCCCGCCACGTAGTCCTGCACGTCCTGCTTCATCTGCTTGCCGCGCGGGCCGAGCTGGTCCAGCCGGTCGAACTGGGCCTGCAGATCGGCCTCGGTGTAGGGCGCGATGGACCACTGCTGCTGCTCGAACTCGCGGTTGCCGATCGCGCCGCCCGCGAAGGAGGAGACCTCGCCGCGGCCGACGTGCCGGAGCACGTCCATCAGGAACAGCCGGTCCTGCGCGGAGGCGAAGCCGGAGCCGAACATGCCGCCGGAGCGGGTGCTCCCGGTGATGTGCGGGGTGCCGGTGGCCTTGTCCCGCACGATGGTCACGTCCGGGCGCGGCGAGCTGGTGCTGGCCACCTGGTCGGCAGGCACGCCGAAGGAGGCGTCGTTGAAGTAGGTGTTGAGCTGCTCGTCGGTCAGCCCGCTGTAGCCCCAGACCAGCTTCTCGTAGCGGGACTTCTGGTCGCTGGAGTGCGGCGGGCGGATGCCCAGGGTCTTGAACAGCAGCAGCTCGGCGAAGGTGGCGTTGCCGTTCTGGCCGGGCGGCAGGATGTCATCGCACTGACTGATGCAGTAGTCAGGCGGAGGGGCCGCGGCCCGTGTTCCGGTGGGCTGGGCGGCGGCGGGCGGGACACCTAGGAGGGCGATGGTGGTCGCAGAGGTGAGCAGCACGGAGATCTGCTTGGTCAGGATCGACCGTGACATCGCCAGCCGTCGTCGCATCGCCATCACTCCTCGTGGGTTGTGACGCACGTTACGGGCGAGTAGCTTCTCGTGAAAGAGGTTCACGTTCGTGCGTTCGGATGATCCGAAAATGCTGGCGAGAGCGCTCTACTCACACGTTCGGTAACTCTGCGTGGAGATCCGGTTCCCTAAGTGGAGGCTGCGCAAACGTCCCGAACGTGATGAGATAACCGCAAAGTGACATAGATAGGCAATACTGCACGCCCACGCTTACTCGTGACCACGTCACGCCCAATCGGGGAGGCGTCCGTGATCAAGGTGCTACTGGTCGATGATGAAGACCTGGTGCGCTCCGGACTTCGCATGATCCTGTCCCGCGCAGGCGACATTGAGGTCGTCGGCGAATGCGACGACGGCTCGCTCGTCGTCGATCGGGTCCGTCAGCTGCGGCCGCACGTCGTGCTGCTCGACATCCGCATGCGCACAACAGACGGCCTGTCCGCGCTGCGCAGGTTACGTTCGCTGCCCGAGCCGCCCAAGGTGGCCATGCTGACCACGTTCGACATGGACGAGTACGTCAGCGAGGCGCTCCGGCTGGGCGCCAGCGGATTCCTGCTCAAGGACACCGAGCCGACCCAGCTGGTCAAGGCGGTGCGCGATGTCGCCCGTGGCGGCGCGGTGCTGGACCCTGGCGTGGCAGCCAGGGTGCTGGCCGCGGTCGCGCACGGCGAACGGGCCGCCGAACCGGCCCGCAGCCTGCTCGGCAACCTGTCCGAACGCGAGCGCGAGGTGCTCGCGCTGATCGGCCAGGGCATGTCAAACGCGGAGATCGGCAGCGCGCTGCACCTGTCCGAGGCCACCGTGAAGGGCTACGTGTCCTCGGTGCTCGGCAAGATCGGCGCGGTGAACCGGGTACAGGCGGCGCTGGTCGCCTACCGCGGTGGCCTGATCGCCTGATCGTCTGAGGTGCCGGGTGGCGGTGCGCCGCCACCCTCACTTCGACGGCAGCAGCGGCGGGTGGACCTCCACCCGGTTCCGCCCATGCCGCTTGGCCCGGTACAGGGCCTCGTCCGCGGCGTCGAAGAGGTCGTCCAGGTTGGCCGGTCCGGCCGCCACGCCAATGCTCACCGTGGGTCGCCTGGTGCTGCCCAGCACCAGCGACCAGTCGTGGCAGTCCACCGCGGACCGGATCCGCTCGGCCACCGCGGGCCCGGCGTCCTGCCATTCGTCGGTGGCGTCCACCAGCAGCACCACGAACTCGTCCCCGGCCCAGCGGGCGACCACATCGTCGGCCCGGCATTCCGCGCGCAGCAGCTGGGCGATCTCGCGCAGCGCCACATCGCCCGCGGCGTGCCCGGCGTCGTCGTTGAGGCCCTTGAACCAGTCCACGTCGACCAGCACCAGCCAGGGCACCCGGCCCTTGGCCGCGGTGCTCTCCAGCAGCAGCGGCGCGGCCCGTTCCAGGCCGAGCCGGTTGGACAGGCCGGTCAGCGGATCGCGGGCGGCGGCCTCCTGCGCGGCCATCGCCAGCCGCTGCGCCTGCACCGCCAGCCGCCGCTGTTCCAGGGCCTGGCCGAGCCCCTCCTGCAGGGTCTCCACCGCCTTGCGCCCGGAGGCCACGCTGCGCCGCAACGCCTCGGACTCGCCAACGTAGTCGCCGAGTTCGGCGCAGATGTTGGCCAGGTCCAAGGAGAACCGCAGCAGCAGCGTGGTGTCGTTGATCTTCTCCGCCTCGGCCACCGCGCGGCTGGCCATGGTGCGCGCGTCGGTGAGCCGGTTCTGGGTGTGCCGGACGGTGGCCAGCACCCAGTGGCACATGGCCAGGCCCCAGCGGTCCTCGTGCGCGGTGGCCAGCCGTTCGGCCGCGCGGGCGGTGCGCTCGGCCGCGGCCAGTTCGTTGATCCCGGCCAGCGCGCGGGCGTAGGAGCCCAGCAGTGCCCGGTGCACGTAACCCGTGCCGACCAGCTGCAGGCCCTCCCTGAGCAGTTCGCTGGCCTCGGCGAAGATCCGGCCGGAGGCCTCTGGCGGGGCGTCCACCGCGCGGAAGTTCAGCGCCGCGCCCAGTCGTTGCAGGCAGTGCGCCAGGGTGTGCGGGTCGTCGGCGTCGCGGGCCACCTGGACGGACAGGCGCATCATGTCCAGCCCGGCCCTGCGGTGCCCGATGCCTTCGAGCAGGTAGGCCAGCATGCCGATGGTCTGCGCCGCGGCCGGGCCCTTGGGCTGATCGGTCTCCAGCTCGGTCCAGCCGTCCGCGGCCAGCTCCAGGGCCAGCGGCAACCGGCCCAGCCGCCAGGCCACCACGGCCCGGTAGACCAGCACCGTCGCCCGGCGCCAGCGGTCGCCGTCCTCGGCCGCGGGGGAGCGCACCACCACGTCGTCGAAGAGGGTGTTGGCCTCCACGACCCGGCCTGAGTCCAGCAGGATCCGCACCTCGCGGTCCTGCCGCGGGATGTCGCCTTCCTGCCTCGGGAGATCGACCCCCGTCACCGGATCGTCCTGCCTCACCGTGCCCTCGGCCTCCACCACCTGGTACGACCTGCCCGACAGGCTACCGTCACCGTCGCTGCCCGTACCGTTCTTGGTGCACAACGTCATCAAGCGGCAGTCTCTTCCGCCAGCCGTGCCGCTCCAGATCCGGCGTCTGGGCGAGTCCGCGCACCGGCCCGAGGCAGAGCCAGGCCACCGGCCGGACCCCGCCGGGAATGCTCAGCAACCTGCGCAGGAACTCCTCCCGGTAGAAGCTGACCCAGCCCACGCCCCAGCCCTCGGCGGTGGCCGCCAGCCAGAGGTTCTGGATGGCCAGACATACCGAGTACAGGCCGGCGTCGGCGATCGCGTGCCGCCCGAGCACGGCGGGCCCACCGCGCTCCGGGTCGTAACTGACCACCACGCCGAGGCTGGACTCCATGACCCCCTCGACCTTGATCCGGGCGAAGGTCTCGGCCTGCTCGCCGGCCAGGCCTGCCGCGAAGACACTGCGTTCGGCCTGCACGTGCTCCTGGAAGGCCCGGCGCAAAGGCCGATCGCGCACCACGATGAAGTCCCAGGGCTGACTCAGCCCGACACTGGGCGCGGCGTGCGCGGCGGTGAGGATGCGGCGCAGGATCGGCTCCGCCACCGGTGCGCCGGTGAACTCCGCGCGCACATCGCGCCGCCGGTGCAGCACCTCGTAGAAGGGGGTGTCCAAGGGGGAGTCCATCCGGCCGATCCTGCCTGACCGCGGTTGGCGCGACCCCGGCGGTCCGGTGGTCAACACCGCGTAAAGGTGCGGGCACTGAGCGTCAAGATCGCGTTGGTGGCGGTCGCGGGCGCGGCCGGTGCCGGGGTGGACTGGGGTGTGCTGTTCGTTCCGGTCGCCCCGGACACCGCACGAGTGCCCCGGCTGGCCTGTCCGCAGGGCTCCGGGCTCGGATTCGGTGTCGGGTTCACGCTCACCGGGGTCGTGGTGCTCGCCGCGGCCCGGCCGGCGCTCGCGCTGCTGATCGCGGTCGCCGGGGTCGCCCTGGTCTCCGCGCTCACCACAGTGCCGGGCGCGTTGCTGGTCGCGGCCCAGTCCTGGGGGCTGCACGTCGGTTTTGTCGCCGGGCACTTCGGCGAACTCAGTTTTGACGAGCACGCCCGGTGGACCGGCGCGCTGCTGGTCGTGGTGGCGGTGCTGGCGAGCGTGGCGGGGGCGGTGGCCAGGACCGTGCGCACCGCCCCCTCGCTCAGCGCGCGGCCTTCGCCGGTCCGGGGTAGGGCAGCAGGGCCATCTCCCGCGCGTTCTTGATCGCGGTCGCCACCTCGCGCTGCTGGGACGGGGTCAGCCCGGTCACCCGGCGGGAGCGGATCTTGCCGCGGTCGGAGAGGAACTTGCGCAGCAGGCCGGCGTCCTTCCAGTCCACATGGAAGATTCCCTCACGCAGCAACAGGTTCGGCTTGCGCTTGAGGCCGGGGCGGCGCTCGAACTTGGCCATCGTCGCTCTCCTCACCAGCTCGACTTGCGGACGCCGGGCAGTTCGCCGCGGTGGGCCATCTCGCGCAGCCGCAGCCGGGAGATGCCGAAGGCACGGAAGAACCCGCGCGGGCGGCCGTCGGCCACGTCCCGGTTGCGCAGCCGGGTCGGGCTGGCGTTCCTTGGCAGCTTCTGCAGCGCGGCCAGCGCGGCGGCCTGCTGCCCGGTGCTGGACTTCGGCGAGCGGATGATCTCCTTCAGCTCGGCCCTCTTCTCCGCGTACCGGCTGACGATCTCGCGCCGCTGCAGGTCGCGGGCGATCTTGGACTTCTTGGCCATCAGCGCTCTTCCTTGAACTCGACGTGCTTGCGCAGCACCGGGTCGAACTTGCGGATCACCAGCCGGTCCGGGTTGTTGCGGCGGTTCTTGCGGGTCACGTAGGTGTAGCCGGTGCCTGCGGTGGACCGGAGCTTGATGATCGGGCGGAGTTCGTTGCGGGCCATCAGACCTTCTCCCCTCGGCGGCGCAGCTCGGCCACCACGGACTCGATGCCGCGCTTGTCGATGGTCTTGATGCCCTTGGCGGAGACCCGCAGGTTGATCCACCGGTCCTCACTGGCCAGCCAGTAGCGGCGGCGCTGGATGTTGGGCAGCCACCGGCGCGAGGTCCGCACATGCGAGTGCGAGACCTGTTTGCCGTAGCCCGGCTCTCGGCCGGTCACCTGGCAGCGGGCGGACATGCGCGGCTCCTTCACGATCTTGTTGCGAACGACATCCATTTTCGTTTAGCTCGCTCCGAGGGTAGCCTGAGCTTGTCGGTGATGGAAATCGTTCCCAACTGGAGGACAACGTGACGCCACCCCGCACCTCGTTGGTGCTGGTCGCGGGCCTGGCGGCCGGACATGCCAGCGCCGTGGCCGACCGCTTCGCGGCTGATCCGGGCACCGTGGTGGTGCACCACGACCTGCGCGAGGTGACCCACGGCGTGGTGGTCCGGCGGCTGCGGCACGGCACGCTGGACGCCACCGAGACCCTGGAACTGGCGCACGGCTGCGTGTCCTGCACGCTGCGCGAGGACCTGCTGCCGCTGGTGCTGCGGCTGGCCCAGGCCCCGGACGTGCGCCGGATCGTGCTGCACTGCGACCGCGCGCTGGAACCCGAGGCGGTCTGCTGGGCGCTCCAGCACGTGCTGATCGACGGCCGCACCGTGGACGAGGTCGTCTACCTGGACGCGGTCCTCACCGTGGTCGACGCGGAAACCTGGTTCGCCGACGCCACCGGTGACATCGAGCTGAGCGAACGCGGCCTCGGCGCCAGCGCCGACGACGAGCGCACCATCGCCCAGGTCGCGGTCGGCCAGGTCGAGTTCGCCGACCTGGTGGTCATCGCGGGCAGTGCCCCGGACGCCTGGACCGCGGCCCGCACCGACGCGGTGCTGGACCGGCTGGCCCCGCTGGCGCCCCGCGTCCGGCTGGCCGACCTGGACCCGCTGACCGCACTCGACCTGGTGCCGACCGGCGCCCGGCGCGGCGAGATCGACGACGCGCACTCCCCGCTGCTGCGCGGCCAGCCGCCACTGGAGGCCGAATCGGGCGTGCAGGTCACCGTGTTCAGCCAGCGCAGGCCGTTCCACCCGGACCGGCTGCACGAGGCCCTGGACTTCCTGCTCGACGGCGTGGTCCGGGCCAGGGGCCGGGTGTGGGTGGCCAGCCAGCCGGATGTCGCGCTGTGGCTGGAAACCGCGGGCGGCGGCCTGCGCATCGGCCACGCCGGACCGTGGCTGGCCGCGCTGGACGACTGGTCCGGTGTGGACCCCGACCGGCGGGCCATGGCCGACCTGAACTGGGACCCCTACTACGGCGACCGCGGCCAGGACATCGTGGTGCTCTCACACACCGCGGTGCCCGCCGAGATCGCCGAGGCGCTGGAGTCCGCGCTGCTCACCGACGAGGAACTGGCGCAAGGACAGGACGCCTGGCTGGCCTACGCCGACCCGTTCGGCTCCTGGCACGAGGACCCGTGCGACGACGACCGCGCACCCACCGATGTGATCATCAGCAACCAGAAGGACGAAGCGTGAAAAAGGGCATCCACCCCGACTACCACCCGGTGGTCTTCCAGGACTCCTCCACCGGGATGACCTTCCTGACCAGGTCCACGGCCACCTCGAACCGGACCATCGAGTGGACCGACGGCAACACCTACCCGCTGCTGCTGGTCGACGTCACCGCGGACTCGCACCCGTTCTGGACCGGCGCCGCCCGGGTGATGGACACCCAGGGCCGGGTGGAGAAGTTCCGCCGCCGCTACGGCGATCGGGCCGACCGGAAGGGAACCAACTGAGATGGCTGTCCCGAAACGCCGGATGTCGCGCAGCAACACCCGCAGCCGCCGGGCCCAGTGGAAGGCCGAGGCGCCCGACCTGGTGCCGGTGGTGGTCAAGGGTAAGAAGATGCTGGTGCCGCGGCGGCTGATCCGCTGGGCGCACAGCCAGGCCTGAGCGAGCGGCCCGCCCCGGTTTTCACCAGGGCGGGCCGCCCTACGCCGGGCGGGCGACCTCGCCGTTGCCGTCGACCTGCACCGCGCCGTCGGGGGAGTCCCGCCACTGCTCGAACGGGTGGTCCAGGCTCCACCGGCCGTCCGGGCCCTTGTGCAGGATCCGGTGCTCGCAGTGCCGAGGGTTGGACAGCGACTCGAACAACTCGATGCTCCACATGCACAGCCGCCGCACCAGCAGGCGCAGGGTCAGGCCGTGCGAGACGATCAGCACGGTGCGCGGGTGCGAGGGCTCGGTCTCCATCCGGCGTTCCAGGTCCGACATGAACCCGGCCACCCGGTCGTCCACGTCCGCGCCGGACTCGCCGTGGGCCAGCCGGAAGAAGAAGTGCCCGAAGGCGTGCCGCGCCTGCTTCTGCCGCTCCTGCTCGATCGGATCCTGCAGGTTGCCCCAGTCCTGCTCGCGCAGCCGCGGCTCGTGCACCACCCGCTCGAACACCTCGCCCAGGTCCAGCCCGCGCAGGGTTTGCTGGGTGCGCAGGTACGGGCTGACGTACACCGCGACCGGGCCGGGGCCCAGCGCGGCGCGCACCGCGGTCCGCGCGGCCCTGGCCTGCTCCTGGCCGCGCTTGGTCAGCGGGAGGGCATGGTCGGGCACCCGGCAGTACGCCATCTCGTCGACGTTGCCGAGGCTCTCGCCGTGCCGCAACAGAATGATCCGCACAACACCATCGTGCCTGGTTTCCACTACTCCAACCGGTCGAACATCAGGAAACCGGGCCCTGCGAGGTGGTCAAGCACCCGATCGGCCCGCACTCCAACGGATGCCCGCTGTTACAGTCCGAGCGGGATAGTGGACGGGAGTGTCACATGATCGAGTGCATTGCCGGGTTCAGGGCATGACCGCGCCGAAGCGGGCCGTGGTCATCGGCGGCGGCACCATGGGCGCGGGCATCGCGCACGTGCTGCTCGTGGCGGGCGCGCAGGTGACCGTGGTCGAGGCGGACGCCGACCGGTGCGCCACCGCCCGCGAGACCGTGACCGCCTCCCTGCGCAAGGCGCAGGAGCGCGGCAAGCTGCCCGAGGGCGTGACCGCAGAGTTTTGTGCCGGGCTGCTGAGCACCGCTGACGACCTGGCCCGGCTGAGCCCGGACACCGAGCTGATCGTGGAGGCCGTGCCCGAGCGGGTCGACCTCAAGCGGCAGGTGTTCGCCGCCGCCGCGACCGCCTGCCCGAACGCCGTGCTCGCCTCGAACACCTCCTCGCTGTCGATCTCCCAGATCGCCGCCGGACCCGCCGCCGACCGCACCCTGGGCATGCACTTCTTCAACCCGGTGCCAGCGCAGAAACTGGTCGAGCTGGTCACCCACGCCGAGCTGGCCGAGGCCAACCTGACCAGGGCGAAGGACTGGGCCGAGGCGCTGGGCAAGACGGTGATCGTGGTCAACGACTCGCCCGGCTTCGCCACCTCCCGGCTGGGCGTCGCGGTTGGTCTGGAGGCCATCCGGATGGTCGAGGAGGGCGTGGCCAGTGCCGAGGACATCGACACCGGCATGACCCTGGGCTACCGCTGGCCGATGGGCCCGCTCAAGCTCACCGACCTGGTCGGCCTGGACGTCCGATTGGCCATCGCCGAGCACTTGGCCGCCCAACTCGGCCCCCGGTTCGAGCCGCCCAAGTTGCTGCGGGACAAGGTCGCCTGCGGTGAGCTGGGCCGCAAGTCCGGCAAGGGCTTTTTCGATTGGCCCGACGCTTAGGCTCCCTCTTGTGGGAGACGTGACGGTTCGGGACTACCGGTCCAGCGACGCGGACGCGGCCTGGCGGCTGCGCGGGGTGCCCTTCGGCGGCCCCAAGGAGACACCCGAGCTGTGGCGCGGGGAAACCAGCTGGCGCGGGTTCGTCGCCGAGACCGGCGGCGAGCGCACCGGGTTCGCCATGATCCGGCCGTACCGGCAGTTCTTCGGCGGGCGGGCGGTGCCGATGGGCGGCATCGCCAGCGTCGCGGTCGCCCCGCAGGCCCGCGGCAAGGGCGTGGGCAGCGCGCTGCTGGACACCATCCTTGCCACGATGCGCGCCGACGGGCAGCCGATCAGCGCGCTGTACCCGACCGTGCCCGCGCTCTACCGCGGCCGAGGCTGGGAACGCGGCGGCGTGCTGGAGTCCATCGACCTGCCCGTGCACGCCTTCCAGGGCCGCCGCAGCGCGATCGAGCTGCGCGCGGCCACCGAGTCCGACGTCCCGGCCATGCAGGACTGCTACCACCGGATGGCCCAGTCCGTTGACGGCATGCTGGACCGCCGCACCAGGTCCTTCCGGGCCAGCCAGCTGCTCGACGCCGATGCCTCGCTGGTCACCGACGGCGGCTATCTGCTCGCCCAGCCCGATCGCAAGGAGCGGGTGCTGGAGGTCTGGGAGCTGGTCGCGGACACCCCCGAGGTCGCGCTCGGCCTGCTCGACTCGATCGGCTCCTGGACCGGGCTGCTCGACCGGGTGAAGTTGCACATCGCCGACGAGACCCTGCTCGGCGTGCTGGAGTGGTCCGGCCTGGACGGTAAGAAGCGCACCCAGCCCTGGCTGCTGCGGGTGGTCGACCTGCCCGCCGCGGTGGCCGCCCGTGGCTGGCCGACCGCGCCCTACCTGGACGATGCGACCGTGGACCTGGAGATCGAGGACCGGCACGCGCCCTGGCAGGCCGGGCGGCAGCGGCTGATCGTCAAGAACGGCGAGGTCGCGGTGGAACCCGGCGGCGCCGGCGTGGTCCGGATCACCGCCCGCGGCCTCGGCGCCTGGTATTCCGGCTCGGCCAGTACCGCCGGACTCCGCCGGGCGGGCCTGCTGCGGGGCGATCCCGAACACACCGCACTGCTGGACCTGCTGGTAGGCGCACCGGGCACGGCCAGGATGGCCGACTATTTCTGACCTGGCTGCCTAAGATCCGCTGGTGCTGCTGACCGTCCTCGAACTCGTCGGCATCGCGGTCTTCGCCGCCTCCGGGGCACTGGCCGCGGTGCGGGCCCGGCTCGACGTGTTCGGGGTGGTCGTGCTCGCCATGACCACCGCACTCGGCGGCGGGATCATCCGGGATGTGCTGCTCGGCATCCACCCGCCCACCGCCCTGCGCACCTGGCCCTACCTGCTGGTCTCCGCGGCCACCGGCCTGCTGGTGTTCGCCTTCCATCCGCAGGTGGCCAAACTGCGCCGGGCCGTGCTGCTGGCCGACGCGGTCGGCCTCGGCCTGTTCACCACCGGCGGCACCACCACCGCGCTGGCCGCGGGCGTGCCGGTGTACACCGCCTGCCTGATCGGCATGACCACCGGCATCGGCGGCGGCGCCCTGCGCGACCTGCTGCTGCGCGAGATCCCCACCGTGCTGCGCCAGGAGATCTACGCGGTGGCCGCGCTGACCGGCGCGATCGTGGTCGCCATCGGCCACCGGCTGAGCCTGCCCGCCGGCCCGACCGCGGTGGTGGCCGCCGCGCTGATCTGCGGGCTCCGGCTGCTCGCGCTCTGGCGGCGCTGGGACGCGCCCAGGCCGCGCGAACGATAGTTTTTGCTGGTCGCAGTTCAGCGTGCTCTCAGGCGGCTCTTAAGGAAACGGGTCAGACTACCGGTATGCGCATCCTCGTTGTGGACGACGACCGAGCCGTTCGGGAGTCGTTGCGGCGGTCCCTCCAGTTCAACGGCTACCAGGTGGAGCTGGCCAATGACGGTCAGCAGGCCCTGGAGGTGCTGGGGCACAACCGGCCGGACGCGATGGTGCTGGACGTCATGATGCCCAGGGTGGACGGCCTGGAGGTGTGCAGGCGGCTGCGCGGCACCGGCGACGACCTGCCCATCCTGGTGCTCACCGCCAGGGACGCGGTCTCCGACCGGGTCGCCGGCCTGGACGCGGGCGCCGATGACTACCTGCCCAAACCCTTCGCCCTGGAGGAGCTGCTGGCCCGGCTGCGCGCGCTGCTGCGCCGGGTCGGCCCGGAACAGGACAACGCCAACGCCAACGCCCAGCTGGCCACGCTCAAGTTCGCCGACCTGGACCTGGACCCCGGCACCAGGGACGTCAACCGGGCAGGCAGGCCGATCAGCCTGACCCGCACCGAGTTCTCCCTGCTCGAACTCTTCCTGCACCACCCGAGACAGGTCCTGACCAGGGGCCGCATCCTCGAGGAGGTGTGGGGCTACGACTTCCCCACCTCGGGCAACGCCCTTGAGGTCTACGTCGGCTACCTGCGCCGCAAAACCGAGGCCAACGGCGAACCCCGCCTGCTGCACACGGTGCGCGGGGTCGGCTATGTACTGCGGGAGACGCCTCCGTGAGCGAAGTGCCCACCGTGCGCGTCGGCCGTGACGCGCACCAGCCCCGCATGCAGCGGGTCACCCTGCAGAACCGGCTCACCCTCTTCGCCGCGATCGGCGTGGGCACCGCGGTCGCCCTGGTGTCGGTGGCCGCCTACTTCACCGTGTTCCGCAGCCTCTACAGCGAGCTGGACGAGCAGTTGCTCAGCCGGGCCAACGTGATCGCGGACAGCGCGCTCGGCCAGGGCATCGAGCTGGAGCGGCAGTCCGCGGCCATCTTCGACGCGATCGACCTGCGGGTCGGGCTGGCCGAGACGCTGCCGGACGGGCGGGTCAAGGTGACCTCGCCGCTCAACTCACCGCCGGTCCCGGTCGGGCCGGACGAGATCTCGGTGATCAGCGGGCACCAGGACCATTCCATCCGGACCGACGCGCGCAGCGACCAGCGGGTGATCGCGGTGCCGGTGTACCGCAACGCCGCACTTGTGGTGGCCCAGCCGCTCAAGCCGACCAGGGACACCCTGGGCAGGCTGGCCTGGGTGCTGTTCGCGGTCGGCGGCGCGGGCATCGTGCTGGCCGCCGCCGGTGGGCTGGCGGTGGCGCGGACCGCGATCCGGCCGGTGCAGCGGCTCACCAAGGCCGCCGAGCACGTGGCCAGAACCGGTGACCTGCAACCGATCCCGGTCACCAGCGAGGACGACGAGCTGGCCAGGCTGACCAACAGCTTCAACGCCATGCTCGGCGCGCTGGCCGACTCCCAGGAACGCCAGCGCAGACTCGTCGCCGACGCCGGGCACGAGCTGCGCACCCCGCTGACCTCCTTGCGCACCAACCTGGAACTGCTGGTCGCCTCCCAGCAGGCCGACGCGAAGTACCGGCTCTCCGATGAGGACCGGGTCGAGATCTACGCCGATGTACGCGCGCAGATCGAGGAGCTGACCACGCTGATCGGCGACCTGGTCGAACTGGCCCGGGACGACGCGCCGCTGGTGGTGCACGAGTCGGTCGAGCTGGTCGACGTGGTGGAGCGGGCGCTGGACCGGGCCCGCCGCCGCGCACCCGGGGTCAGCCTGGACATCCGGTTGCGGCCGTGGACCCTGGTCGGGGACGCCAACGCGCTGGAGCGGGCGGTGATGAACCTGCTGGACAACGCGGTCAAGTGGAGTCCGCCGGACGGCCGGGTGCGGGTGGAACTGCGCCAGGCCGGGGCCCAGGCGGTGGTGCTGGAGGTGGCCGACAGCGGTCCCGGCATCGCCGAATCCGACCTGCCACACGTCTTCGAGCGCTTCTACCGCTCCACCGAGGCACGCACCCTGCCCGGTTCCGGGCTGGGACTGGCGATCGTGAAGCAGGTGGCGCAACGGCACGGCGGCACGGTCACCGCGGGCCGCTCGCCCGAGGGCGGCGCGCTGATGTCGTTGTGGCTGCCGGGAAATCCGTCCGAGACCTTCCACGCCGAGGGGTTCCCGGAACCGGGGCAGCCGCAGCACTGACCAGCCAGACCGGTCACCGATGGGCTGCGGTGACCGGCGGACCGGCGGTCACCTGGCCGCGTTCAGCCGAGCAAGGTCGTTGCGGCGCAATGTATCCGCTTGGTCAGACACAAGCCGGCCGGTTGCCTCCGCGGGGAGCGCGTGCCACGCCAGCCCGATCCAGTCCCGCCAAGCCCGATCCACGACCGAGCCCGAGTCCTGGAACTTCTGGGTGCCGGATGTCCGCGCCATCGGCGGACCGCCGGTGAACTCCAGCAGCGTCAACGATCCATGCACACCGGGGTGTGCCCCGGCATCGATGGGCACTATCCGAACGGTGACGTTTGGTCGCTCGGCCACCACGGCCAGCGCTCTGAGCTGGCGTGCCAGTACCGCAGTGCCACCAACCGGTCTCAACAGGGCGCTTTCGTCAACCAGGCAATGCAGTTGGGGTGGATTGGGGCGGCTGAGGATGAGCTGGCGGTTCAACTGAGTCGCGACCAAGCGGTTGAGGTCTGGCTCGGCGAGGTCCGTGTTCAGGGGAGTCAGCAGAGCGCGGGCGTAGTCGGGCGTCCGGAGCAGGACGGGCACAACCCCGAGCGCGTAGTCGCGGATGACGGTGGCCTCGTCCTCCAAAGCGATCGTCTGATGCCAGTCCTCGGGTATCCCGGCACCGGGGAGCTGCCACCATCCCCGGGAACTGAGGGCGCCGACCAGGCCAAGCAGACGCTCTCGCTCGGCTGGCGGCACCTGGTAGTAGGTGAGCAGCGCCGAGACGTCATCCACCTTCAGCCCGCGTCGGCCGGTCTCCATCCGCTGCAGCTTGGTCACCGAGCAGCTGAGCGCGCGGGCCACTTGCCATAGCGTCATCCGCCGCGCCTTGCGCAGCGCGCGCAGTTCCGTGCACACCTGGCGCGTGCGGGAGGACCGCCACACTGGACTGGTGATCGGCTTCATCGCACGCCTTCCGTTCGCTTTCCGTTGTGTCACATGGCCGATCGGGTTGCTGTTGTTCGGCGTCGTGCACCGGCGTCTCGGGGACTGGGCTGGGCTCGCCTGATCCCTGGGACGGGCACCACGGGTCCGGGCATGGCCGCCAGTACGGCGGGGTGTTGCAGTTGGCCATGATCAGCCCTTTGTTGTTGCAGGTGAGACAACGGCGTGGATCAGCCATCGGGGCCTCCCACCTTGAGAATCACGATCAATCTAGACTGATCAATCTAGATTGCTTGCGAGCACCGTAGCACCCTGTCCTCAACCTGTCTAGAAGGGTCGGTATAGGCTGGTTGCGTGGCTGAGGAACGCGGAAACCAGGCAGAAGGCAGCGAACAGCCCTACCGGCGGATCGCGGCGGACCTACGAACCGCGATCGAGCAGGGCGAGTACCGCCCTGGCCATCAGCTGCCCAGCGGCTCGGCGTTGATGAAGCGGTACGACGTGGCTCGCCAGACCGTGCAGAACGCCATTGACCTGCTGCGAGTCGAGGGCTGGGTGGTCAGCAGGCCAGGCGCCGGCGTCTTCGTTCGGGACCGTCCGGTTGTCCAACGCTTGAGCCGAAACCGGTTGAGCCGGGAAACCCGTCAGGCAGGGCGGGGAGCATTCCTGGCTGATGCGGAGGCGAGTGGCTTCACACCGGCGGTCGAGGTGGTTGTGCGCTTCGAGCCCGCAGGAGAGCGGATCGCTGATGCGCTCGACATCGAGGCTGGAGACGAGGTGACCGTTCGGCAGCGGATTATGAGTGCGGACGGCCAACCGGTGCAGCTCGCGGTTTCCCGGCTGCCAAGGTCAATCACCGCGGGGACCGCCATCGAGCAGGACAACCCGGGGCCGACCGGCATCTACGGAGTGCTGGACGAGGCCGGACACACCCTGGACCACTTCGTCGAGTCGGTCTCCACCCGCCCTGCGACGCAACAGGAACTGACCGCGTTGCGCTTGGCACCAGGCACACCGGTGCTCGCGGTGACCCGGGTCGCCTACGACAGCACCGGGCGGCCGGTGGAGATCAACGACATGGTGCTGGTCGGCGACAGGTATGAACTCGTGTACGAGTTCGCCGCGACCTGAGACTGGAACCCCGCGTCGCCCCCGGAAGAAGGCGACGCGGGGAGTCCCTTGCCGAGTCAGCCCTTCGTCGACCCGAGGGTGAGCCCGGCGACGAAATGGCGTTGCAGGGTGAAGAAGACGACCAGTGTGGGCACCGCGACCAGCAGTGAGCCTGCCGCGATCAGGTTGTTGTCCTTGAAGAACTGGCCGCCGAGGTTGTTCAGTGCCGAGGTGATCGGCATCTTGTCCCCGGTCTGGATCAGCACCAGCGCCCACAGGAAGTCGTTGTAGATCCAGGTGAACTCCAGCGTGGCCAGTGCGGCCAGCACCGGACGGCACAGCGGCAGGATCACCTGCCAGTACTGCCGGAACACCCCGGCCCCGTCCACCCTGGCCGCCTCGGTCAGCTCCATCGGGATGGTCTTCATGTAGTTGCTGAGCACGAAGACGCAGAACCCGGTCTGGAAGGCGACGTGGATCAGGATCACGCCGAGCTGGGAGTCCAGCAGCGTGCCCGAGTCACTGAGCCACTCCGGCACCTCGATCAGCCGGTACAGCCGGTACAGCGGGGTGACGATCACCTGCTGCGGGAACAGGTTGCCAGCGGTGAACAGCATCAGCAGCGCCAGGTTGAAGCGGAAGCTGAAGCGGGAGACCACAAAGGCGACCATCGAGCTGAAGAACAACGTGATCAGCAGCGCCGGGATGGTGATGATCAGCGTGTTCAGGTAGTAGTGCGGCAGGTCCGCCTGCTCCCAGGCCTTGCCGAAGTTGTCCAGGGTCAGCTCGGTGGGCCAGGAGAAGTAGCCGTTCTTGTTGGTGTCCTCGATGGTGCGCAGCGAGGCGAAGGCCGCCCACAGCACCGGGGCCAGCCACACCAGGCAGGTCGCGCCCAGGAAGGTGTGCAGCGCGATCCGCCCGGCCCGGCCGGTGGCCGTGTTGTTCGTGACGGTCACGGCCGCTCCTCCTTGCGGAAGGTCTGCATCAGGTAGGTGATGATGAAGCCCATCGAGATCAGCAGCAGCACCACGGCCAGCGCCGAGCCCCAGCCGATCCGGCTGGCCTCGCCGATGATGTTGTCGGTGACCAGGATGGACAGCAGCTCCAGCCCCTGCCTGCCCTTGTTGATGATGTAGACGATGTCGAAGGCCCGCAGCGACTCGATCACCGTGATCACCAGCACCACGATGTTCACCGGCTTGAGCGCGGGCAGCGTGACGTGCCAGAAGGTCTGCCAGCCGGTCGCGCCGTCCAGCGCGGCGGCCTCCTTCAGCGAGGGGTCCACCGCCTTGAGCCCGGCCAGGAACAGCAGCATCACGTACCCGGCGTGCCGCCAGCCCGCGGCCACCAGCACCGCGTACAGGTTGATGTCCGGATCACCCAGCCAGTTGGTCGGATGATCGTTGGCGGTGCCCAGCAGGTTGTTCAGCAGTCCCTGGTCCGGCTGGTAGATGAGCTGCCAGATGAACCCGATCAGGGCCAGCGACAGCATCATCGGCAGGTACAGCACGCTCTGGTAGATCCGGCCCATGCGCAGCTTGCGGTCCAGCAGCACCGCCATGAACAACCCGAACAGGGTTGGCAGCACCAGCAGGAACACCAGCCAGGTCAGGTTGTTCCACAGCGCGGGCCAGAAGCGCGGGTAGGTGGTGAGGATGTCGGTGTAGTTCTGCACCCCGACGAAGGCGATGTCCGCCACCCCGCCGATGCCGTCCCATTCGGTGAAGGACAACAGGATCGAGCCCAGCGTGGGAAACCACACCAGGCCAAGGTGCAGCAGCGAGGGGACGCCGAGCATCACCGTGAGCACCAGTTTGTCGGCGGTGGTGAACGCGCTGGCCCGGCGCCGCCTGCGCTTGCGTGGCGGCGCGCTCGTGGCGGCGGGCGCCTGCTCCAGAACAGTCATCAGCCTCAGCCCGTGAAGATGTTCTTGGCCTGGTCGGCCATGCCCTTGAGCACCGAGTTGATGTCGTTCGGGTTGGTCAGGAAGGCGTTGACCCCGTTGATCGCCGCGTCGTTGGCGAAGCGCGGGTCGGTGTCGCGGTCCAGGAACTGGGTGATGTGCTTGGCCTCGGCCACGAACTTCACGCACTTCTTCTGCAGCTCGTTGTAGCCGCCGGTGTCGGCCTTGCCGCTGGCCGCGATGGTCACCGGGTCGGTCTTGAGGTAGGCCAGCTGCGCGGCCGGGCTGGCCAGGTAGGTCAGCAGCTTGCGCGCGCCGTCCTCGTTGCCGGGCTTCTTGGCCAGCATGAAGCCGTCGATCGGGGCTTCCACGGTGTCCGTGCCGTAGGCCGGGTTGATCTCGGGGAAGGCGAAGAAGTCCAGGTCGTTCAGCTCGTTCTTCATCTGCTGACCGATCTGCTGGGACCCGACGATCATCATGCCGCCCTTGCCCTGCTGGATGGTCTGCGCGGCTTCCTGCCACTCCCGGCCCAGCGGGTTCTCCTGGTACAGCGGCAACATCCGCTTCCAGTTGTCGAAGACGTCGCGGACCTTCTTGCCCTGCCAGTCCTCCTTGCCGGCCATCAGGCTGACGTGGAAGTCGTAGCCGTTGGTGCGCAGGTTGAGCTGGTCGAAGGTGCCCAGCTGCGGCCAGCCGTTCTTCTGCCCCACCGCCATCGGCACGATGCCGTCGGACTTCATCCTGGTGCCGAGCGCGATCAGTTCGTCGAAGGTCTTGGGCACCGCGTAGCCGCGCTGCTTCCAGATGCTCGGCCGGTAGAAGACCGCCCACGGGTAGGAGTAGAACGGCACGAAGTACTGCTTGCCGTCGCTGCCGGTGGCCGCTTCCTTCTGGGCCGGGGTGAAGTTGTCCCCGATGGTCTTCCACAGCTCGGTGAGGTCCCCGGCCAGGCCCTTGCTGGCGAAGAAGCGCATCCGGTAGCCGGCGAACCAGGACCAGACGTCGTCCGGCTTGCCCTGCAGGTAGTTGTTGATCTGCTGCTGGTAGGTCTCGTGGTCCTTGGTGTTGATTTTGACCTCAAGCCCGTTCTGCTGCTTGAAGGTCTCCAGCACCGCGGCGATGCCCTCGCGCGGCACCGCGTCGGAGTAGTTGGAGCCGAAGCCCACCGTCTTGCCGTCACCGGCGGATCCGCCGGAACCACAGGCGGCCAGGCCGGGCACGGCGGCCAGCGCGGAGGCGCCGAGCAGGCCCTTGAGCACGGTGCGACGGCCGAGCAGCGGGTTGGGCGGTAACGGTGTGTTGGCCATGGTGACTCCTGTCGCGGCTACCAGGTTGTATCGAACTATTTCCAACAAAGTTGCGCACAATGTGGTAGCCGCCACGGTCCGGTGTCAAGGGCGGGAAAGCTCCGGTCAGGCCAGACAGCGTAAGAAGATGCCGGTTCGTTAGGCGGGTTCAGATAGGTGAACCAGTCAAACACGGACCAACAACCTCCGATGTTCGACTATGTTTGACGTGTGCGGTTGTTGTGAGTCAGGCTTGAGTCCGTGTCGAGCTGGCTGACCGAGGAGGCCGAGCGTCTCCGTCGCGGGCCGCTCGGGTCCACTGTGGACACCGGGTGGGCCGGTGTGGTCCGCGCAAGTCCTGGTGTCGCACCCGTTACCCAGGTCACGAGCGGGGACGCGGTGGTGCGTCGACGCGCCCGGCGGGCCGGTGAACCCGTAACGTGGCTGGTCGCGCTGACGGTGCCGGCCGGCGTGGTCGCCGTGGCGCGGGAAGAGGGGTAGAGGTGCTCGCTCGGCAGCGGCAGGCGGTGATCCTGGAGGAGATCCGGCGCACCGGTGCGGTCCGGGTCTCCGACCTGGTGACCCGGCTCGCGGTCTCGGACATGACAGTGCGCCGAGACCTGGACGTGCTGGCCCGCAGGGGACTGGTGGAAAAGGTTTACGGCGGCGCCACCTCGGTGGCCGGGCGCAGCACCGACGAGCCGGGGTTCGAGGCCAAGTCGGTGCGCCAGCTGCCGGAGAAGGAGTCCATCGCCGCGCTGGCCGCCGGCATGGTGCGACCGGGCACCGCGATCGGCCTGTCCGCCGGGACGACCACCTGGACCATGGCCCGCTACCTCGACGACGTGCCGGACCTGACCGTGGTGACCAACTCGATCCGGGTGGCCGACGTGCTGCAGCAGCGCGGCCGCACCGACCGGACCGTGGTGCTCACCGGCGGGGTGCGCACGCCGTCGGACGCGCTGGTCGGCCCGGTGGCGGTGCAGGCGTTGCGCGCGCTGCACCTGGACGTGGTCTACCTGGGCGTGCACGGGATGGCGCCGCAGGCCGGGTTCACCACGCCGAACCTGAACGAGAGCGAGACCGACCGCGCGCTGGTCGACGCGGCCAGCAGGCTGGTCGTGCTCGCGGACAACACCAAATGGGGCACGGTCGGCATCTCCACGATCGCCGACCTCGATGAGGCGGATGTGCTGATCACTGACGAGGGACTGGGCTCCGAGGCCCGGCAGGTCCTGTCCGAGCAGGTCGGCGAGCTGGTGCTCGCCCCCGTGTCCGCACGGTCCCGTGCCGAGGAGCTGGCGTGAGGCGCACGACGGCCAAGCTCGCCGACGGCCGCGAGATCATCTACTTCGACGACACCGAGGACGCCCCCGCGCGCACCGCGGTGGACACCAGGGACCTGCCCGAGCAGAAGCCCAGCTCGGAGATCCGCCGGGACCCGCTCACCGGCGAGTGGGTGGCGATGGCCTCGCACCGGCAGACCCGCACTTACAAACCACCGGCCGACCTGTGCCCGTTGTGCCCCACCACGCCGGGACGGCCGACGGAGATTCCCGAGTCGAGCTACGACGTGGCGGTGTTCGAGAACCGCTTCCCGTCGCTGTCCCAGCACGTGCCGCCGGTTCCGTCCACTGTGGACGGTCTGCCGATGGCCGAACGCCGTCCGGGTTACGGCCGCTGCGAGGTGGTCTGCTTCACCTCCGACCACAACTCCGCCTTCGCCGCGCTGACCCCTGGCCGGGTGCGCACCGTGGTGGACGCCTGGGCCGACCGCAGTGCCGAACTCGGCGCGCTGCCAGGGGTCGAGCAGGTCTTCTGCTTCGAGAACCGGGGCGAGGAGATCGGCGTCACCCTGCACCACCCGCACGGACAGATCTACGCCTACCCGTTCGTCACCCCGCGCACCGAACGTTTGCTGGCCACCGCCAAGGACTATCGCGCCCAGCACGGCACCCACGTCCTGGGCGATGTGATCGAGGCCGAACTCACCCAGCGCGCCCGCCTGGTCGCCACCAGCGAGCACTGGGTCGCCCTGGTGCCCCCGGCCGCCCGCTGGCCGGTGGAGGTCATCCTGGCCCCGCGCAGCCAGTGCGCCGACATCCCGGAGCTGACCCCGGCCCAGCGCGACGACTTCGCGCTGCTGTACCTGGACGTCCTCGCCCGCCTGGACCGCCTCTACGACCGGCCGCTGCCCTACATCGCGGCCTGGAACCAGGGCCCGGTGCGCGCGCCGAAGGAGCTGTCCTGGCTGCACCTGCAGGTCTTCTCGGTGCTGCGTACCGCGGACAAGCTGAAGTACCTGGCGGGCTCGGAGTCCGGCATGGCGGTCTGGATCAACGACGCCACCCCGGAGCAGATCGCCGAACGCCTGCGCGCCGCCGGAAGCTGAGAGCAACTCACGGCGGAAACACAAGAGAGCCAAAGCTGGGTCTCAGCACGTTCTCAGGTCCGCGCCCCAGAGTGAGTGCCATGACCGAGAACACCCCCGGCGCTCCGGGCCACCAGCCAGAGCGCCCGCAGCAGTCAGCCGAGGGCACCACCCCCGCGGAGCAGCCCCAGGCCTCGCCCTGGGCCGCCGCCCCGCAGCAGCCGCAGCAGTCACCGGCGCAGCCGGGCGGCCTCGCCGATGTCGGTTTCGGCGAGGCTTCCCCGGCCGCAGGCACGCCGGGCGCCCAGCCGACTCCCGGCACCCCGGCCGCCCAGTCGACCCCCGGCACCCAGTCCGGTCTCGGCCACTCCGGCGCCCAGCCAGGAGGCGCGAGCCAGTCCGGCGCCGCCACGCACGCCGGGCAGCCGGGCTCCGGTTACGGCCAGCCGACCGCGGCCAGCCCCAGCGGTTCCGGCACGCCGGGCGCCCACTCCGGCTCTGCCTACGGCACTCCGTCAAGCCACGGCGCCCAGTCCTCCGATGTCTCCGGCGGCGGTCACGGCGGTTACCCGCCCCCCGGCGGCCCCGGCTACGGCGCTCCCCTGACCAACCCGCTCGGCGTGCCGGTGCAGACCGTGCCCCAGCAGCGCAAGGCAGGCGGCCGCGGCAAGCTGGTGGCAGGCGCCCTCGCGCTGGTGCTGCTCGGCGGCGCGATCGGCGGCGGCATCGGCGGCGCGGTCGCCTACAACCTCGCCGGGTCCTCGACCAGCGCCTCCTCGGGCAACGCGCTCAACCAGCCCAAGCCAGCGGCCAAGGACATCAACAGCCCGGCGCCGCAGGGTTCGATCGAGCAGGTGGCGCAGAAGGTGCTGCCGAGCGTGGTGCAGCTCAAGGTCACCGGTCAGGGCGCCCCCGGTTCGGGCTCGGGCATCGTCCTCAGCAGTGACGGCATGATCCTGACCAACAACCACGTGGTCGAGTCCGCGGCAGCTGGCGGCGAGATCCTGGTGCAGTTCAACGACGGCCGGACCGCCAAGGCCAAGATCGTCGGCCGGGACGCCACCTCCGACCTGGCCGTGGTCAAGGTCGACGGCGTCTCCGGACTGACCCCGGCCGAACTCGGCCGCTCCGACGACCTGCGGGTCGGCCAGCAGGTGGTCGCCATCGGCGCCCCGTTCGGCCTGTCCAGCACGGTCACCAGCGGCATCGTCAGCGCGGTGCAGCGCCCGGTGCGCACCGGCGAGAGCCAGGACCAGGCCACCGTGATGGACGCGGTGCAGACCGACGCCTCGATCAACCCCGGCAACTCCGGCGGGCCGCTGGTGGACATGCAGGGCAAGGTCATCGGCATCAACTCGGCCATCCGCACCGCCACCGGCGGTCAGCAGCAGGGCGGTTCGATCGGCCTCGGCTTCGCCATCCCGGTGGACCAGGTCCGCCGGATCGCCGAAGAGCTGATCAAGAACGGCAAGGCCACCCACTCGCTGCTGGGCGTCGGCCTCGGCCAGCCCACCCGCAACCAGCAGACCCAGGGTGCCACCGTCTCCCAGGTCACCCAGGGCGGCGCGGCCGAGCAGGCCGGCATCAAGGTCGGCGACGTCATCACCAAGATCGACAATCGCCGGATCGAGGACGCCGACTCGCTGATCGCCGCGGTCCGCTCCTACGCCCCCGGCAGCAAGGTCAAGCTGACCATCAACACCGCGGGCGGCGACCGCGTGGTCGAGGTGACCCTGGGCAGCCAGAACCTCGACAACGGTCCCCGCTGACCGCACGCCTCCCGGTCACCACCACCCGACCGGGCCGAGAACCGCGGCGTCGAAGCCTCGCGCAGCCCTCGCGCGGAACTTCGGCGCCGCGGACGCGTATCCGCCCACACCCGCCAGGGAGAGCCAGCTAACGTGATCGGCATGGAACGCACCGCGCAGCGCCTGGGACGGGCATTGGTCGTGCTTGTGGACGACCGGGTGGCACAGAAGGAGCACGAGGACACCACCGGTCCGCTGGTGGGCGAACTGCTCGAAGAGGCCGGGTTCATCGTCGACGGCACGGTCGCCGTGGCCGGCGAGGTCACCGACATCCGCAACGCGCTCAACACCGCCGTCATCGGCGGCGTCGACCTGGTGGTCACCGTCGGCGGCACCGGGGTCTCGCCCCGGGACGTCACCCCGGACGCCACCCTCGGCCTGCTGGACCGGCCGATCCCCGGCATCGCCGAGGCCCTCCGCGCCTCCGGCCTGGCCGCGGGCGCCACCGACGCGGGCATCTCCCGCGGCGTGGTCGGCGTCTCCGGCAGCACCCTGGTGGTCAACCTGGCCGGTTCCCGCTCCGCCGTCCGCGACGGCATGGCCACCCTCACCCCCCTGGTGCAGTTCGTCATCGAACAGATCAGCGGCTTGGAGGAGAGCTGACCAGCCCCGACTCCGGGACGGAACGCCCCCGCCCCCGCGTGGAGGAGGTCTTCGGCGACGTCCTGCCGGAGACCACCTCCGATGAACGCGACCCCAGCGCCACCACCCGCCGGGACGACGACTGGTTCCTGGAGAACCGGCCCCCGCACCACGACCGCTGATCCGGTCCCAGGACGGGGCAAGCGGGGCAGGACGGGGTGGCGCGGTGTGGCGATGGCGCGCGTTGGCGGGGTTCCCGCCCGGCTGGTCGCCGCGGGGCTGTGCGCCGCGCACTCACCCGCCTGGCGAACACGCTCACCGCTGGTCACGGGTGCCCGAGGCAGCTGATCATTCGCGCCCGGGGCCGTGGTCGACGGATTGTGGCGTTGGCCGGTGGGTTCCGGCGTTCAGGGGCGGTGGGGTCGAGGGGATGGGGCGTCGTTCCCGGGGACCGGCGGGGGCCGGTGGGCCGCGGTGGACCCGTCAGACCAAGGCGAGCCGCGGTTGGCGTGGGGCAGGGGCCGGGTTGTCGTGGATGTGGGCGGATGGCGGCTCCGGTTGAGGTGGGGTCCGCGACTTGGTTGTGTCGGCCGCGCCCGGTCGTCGGCGTGCTCCGGGGTTGGGGGATGAGCAGCCTGGCCGCCCAGGGGGTTGGTGGGGTTGGGTGGGCGGCCGGGCCGGCGTGGGGACGGGGTCAGGGGGTCTTGTTCTGGTTGCGGAGCAGGTCGCGGATCTCGGCGAGGAGTTCCACGTCGGTGGGCTCGGCGGGGCCGGCTTCCTGGCCGCGCTTGCGGCGTTCCTGGATCTTCTGCATGGGCAGGACCAGCAGGAAGTAGACCACCGCGGCCACGATGATGAAGTTGATGGCCGCGTTGATCACCTCGCCGAGGTTGATGAACGTGGAGTCCTTGCCGGAGACGATGGGGAAGCCCAGACCCTTGGCCGGGTCGGAGCCACCGATGGAGTTCACCAGGGGCTGGATGAGGTTCTTGGTCACCGAGGTGACGATGGCGGTGAACGCGGTGCCGATGACCACGGCGACGGCCAGTTCGACCACGTTGCCGCGCATCAGGAAGTCCTTGAAACCCTTGAGCATCAGCGCAGCGTAATCGTCACCGATCGGGTGAGTGACGAGGTGGCCACCCTTGCGGCGTCCTGCCTGGGTACGGCGATCAGGACCATCCGGTGCGACTCGCCCGCCTCGGCCCTGGGGCCTAACACGGTGAGCACCGTGGCGGCCTCGGCTAACTGCTCGGGCGGGTCGGCGGAGAAGACGTCGACCTGGGCGCCCGGGGTCAGCAGCTCGGCCAGGGCGGGATCGGACAGGCGGACCGGGACGGCGGTGGCGTCCGTGCCCGCGGTCAGCGCGGTCAGCCTCGGGCCGGTGAGGCTCAGGTCGGTCAGGGGTTCGCCGCGGCGGGCCGCGCGGGCCAGCAGGCGGCCAGTGGCGGCCGCCTGATCGGTGAGGGCGCCGTCGGGAACGGTGTCCGCGGGGTGCTGGGACTGGCGCAGGTCGGCCGGGGACAGCTGGGTGCCCGGTGGCAGGTCCTTGGCGGCCAGCAGGACCGGGGCGGTGCGCGGGCCGGGGCTACCCGGGCGCAGCAGCAGGGCCAGGGCGAGCAGCGTGCACAGAGCGGCGGCCAGTCGCCGCAGGGCTGGTGGCCTGGTGCAGGGCAGCCGGGTCAGCAGGGTGCGGAGGCGGTCCCAGGGGGTGGGGTCGAGGGGCATGCCTCGACGTTAGGGCCGCTGGGCGTGCCGCGGGTGTGGCCGCCGGGGAGCCTGTGGATAAGTGGGCGGCTGTGGATAACTCCGGGGTTAGCTCGCGGCGGAGCTTGTGGAGGTGCTGCTGGCCGAGGATGATGCCGGGCTGCTCGACTCGGACTTGGTCGAGGAGCTGCCCGAGTCCGACTTCGGCTCCGACTTGTTCGAACCGGCCGACACCGTGGACGAGCCACCGCTGCCCCGGCTGTCGGTGCGGTAGAAACCGCTGCCCTTGAACACGATGCCGACCGCGCCGAAGAGCTTGCGCAGCTTGCCGGAGCAGTTCGGGCACTCGGTGAGGGTGGCGTCGGTGAAGGCCTGCACCGCCTCGAAACGGTGCTCGCACTCGGTGCATGCGTACTGGTAGGTCGGCACGACAGTCCCTCCGCGAACGGCTCTGACTGGCACTCGTGCTGACAGAGTGCCAACAAATATGATGCGCCAGCCGAGGGGGCGAACGCAAACAGGCGTCGCTCACACCCGTTCGGGGAATTCCACCAGTCCGCCATCCGGCGTCAGCGCGCCGGTCATCCGGATGTCGTGCGGCTCGGCGGGCAGCCGGTCCACCAGCTCCTCGTCCCGCACCACCGCCAGCACCGGCACACCTACTCTGACCAGCGGCAACGACCGATCGTAGTGCCCAGCCCCTCGTCCGAGTCGCACCCCGGACCGGTCCACCGCGAGCGCGGGCACCAGCAAGCCGGCCACTTCGGCCACGGCCGCCGGGCCCAGACGCGGCCCGTTCGGCTCAAGCAGTCCGTAGCGGGCCGGGGTCAGCGACTCCGGCCCGGCGTACTCGGCCCAGTCCAGTGCGGCCGCGCCGACCACGATCGGCAGCAGCACCCGGCGGCCCGCCGCGCGCAGCGCGTCCAGCAGTGCGGGCGAGCCGGGCTCGGCGCCCACCGGCACGTAGGCCGCGACCGGCCCGTGTACCCGCGCCGCCCACTCCGCCGCGGCCGCGGCCAGCGCCGCCGCCTCCGCCGCCCGTACCTCCGCCGACAACGCCCGCCGGGCAGTCGTCAACCGGGTCCGCCACTCGTTCTTCGAGGTCACCGCGCTCACAGCCGCTGACCCTAGCGTCGGATACGCCCGTATCCGAGGCGTCACGAAACGTGATTTACAGCCCCCGTTAGGCTCGCTTCCCATGAGCTCGTCGAGCGCCTTCCGTACCGCCATCGTGCCTGCCGCGGGGCTGGGCACCCGATTCCTGCCGACCACCAAGACGGTTCCCAAGGAACTGTTGCCGGTCGTGGACACCCCTGGCATCGAACTGGTGGCCGCCGAGGCCGCCGATGCAGGCGCCACCCGGCTGGTGATCGTCACCTCGCCCGGCAAGGACGCCGTGGTCAAGCACTTCGAGCCGCAGCCCGAGCTGGAGGCAACCCTGGCGAAGCGGGGCAAGGACGCCCTGCTGGCCAAGGTCCGCCGGGCCAACGAACTGATCAAGGTCGAGACCGCGATCCAGGAGGAGGCCAAGGGCCTCGGGCACGCGGTCGGCTGCGCCGAGGGCAACCTGGACGGCCAGGACGACGCGGTCGCCGTGCTGCTGCCGGACGACCTGGTGCTGCCCACCGGCGTGCTGAAGACCATGGCCGACGTGCGCGCCCGCTTCGGCGGCAGCGTGCTCTGCGCCTTCGACATCCCGCGCGCGGAGATCTCCGCCTACGGCGTCTTCGACGTGGCCGACACCGACGACGCGGACGTCAAGCAGGTCCGCGGCATGGTCGAGAAGCCCAAGGCCGAGGACGCCCCGTCCACCTTCGCCGCGGCCGGTCGCTACCTCCTCGATCGGGCGATCTTCGACGCGCTGAAGCGGATCACTCCGGGCGCGGGCGGCGAGCTGCAGCTCACCGACGCGATCGCGCTGCTCATCGCCGAAGGCCACCCCGTGCACGTCGTGGTGCATCGCGGCAACCGGCACGACCTGGGCAACCCGGGCGGCTACCTGCGTGCCGCGGTCGACTTCGCGCTGGAACACCCTGAGTACGGCCCCGGCCTGTTGCAGTGGCTTCAGGGGCGGGTTGGCGCATCCTGAATGCCATGAGGTCAGTAGACGAGCAGCTAGCCCGCGTCCTCGCCGCCGCGGTGCAACCTTCACCGGTGCGGGTGGCCATCTCCGAGGCGCAGGGTCTGCTGTGCGCCGAGGAGGTCGTCGCCGAGCGGGCGCTGCCCGGCTTTGACCAGGCCGCCGTGGACGGCTACGCGGTACGCAGCGTGGACGTCCAGGGCGCGGCCACCGAACCGGTGGTGCTGCCGGTGGTCGGCGAGATCGCCGCCGGCTCCCGGCAGCCCAGCAGGCTCCAACCGGGTCAGGCGGTGCGGGTGGCCACCGGCGCCCCGCTGCCCACCCTGGCCGACGCGGTGGTGCCGCTGGGCTACACCGACGGCCACCAGGCCAGGGTCTCCGTGCAGCAGCCGGTGCCCTCGGCCGCCTACGTGCGGCGCACCGGCGAGGACGTGCAGACCGGCGATGTCGCGGTCCGGCGCGGCGCGGCCATCGGGGCCGCCCAGGTCGGGCTGCTGGCCGCGGTCGGCAAGGACAAGGTGCTGGTGCACCCCCGGCCGCGGGTCTCCATCGTCTCCATCGGCGACGAGCTGGTGGACGTGGACCGCTCGCCAGGGCCCGGCCAGGTCTACGACGTCAACTCCTACGCGCTGGCCGCGGCGGCCAGGGACGCCGGCGCCGAGGTCAGCCGGGTCGGCATCGTCTCCAGCGACCTGCGCAGGCTGCGCGAGGTGATCGAGGGCAGGCTGCTGCTCTCCGAGATCGTGGTGGTCGCCGGCGCGGTCGGCGGTTCGGCGGGCGCGGAGATCTGCGCGACCCTGGCCGACCTCGGCGACCTGGACACCTCCCGGGTGGCCATGCACCCCGGCTCGGTGCAGGGCTTCGGCAGGCTCGGCCCGGACGCGGTGCCCACCTTCCTGCTGCCCGGCAACCCGATCAGCGCGCTGGTCGTCTTCGAGGTGCTGGTCCGGCCGCTGATCAGGGCCTCCCTCGGCAAGCACAACCCGTACCGGCGCACCGTCACCGCCCGGCTGGTCTCCCCGGTCAGCTCCACCAAGGGCCGCCGCGGTTACCTGCGCGGCACCCTGCTGCGCGACACCGACACCGACGACTACCTGGTGCAGCCGCTGGGCACCGCGGGCGCGCACCTGCTGTCCTCGCTGGCCGAGGCGAACTGCCTGATCGTCATCGACGAGGACACCGCGGACGTGCCGATCGGCGAGCCGGTGCGGGTGAGCTTCCTCGCGCAGCGCGGGTAGCCGGCGATGACCCGGCCCGAGGAGGCCGAGTACGGCAGGCACCCGGGCTGGCCCGCCCGGCTGGGCCCGATCGTGACCCCGGCCGGACACGTCGCGCTGCGCCCGCCGCGGCTGCGCGACGCGGGCGCCTGGAGTTCGATCCGGCTGCGCGACCGGCCGCACCTGGAGGACTGGGAACCCAGCGGTTTCGGCGACTGGTCCGACCGCAACGCCACCTTCGCCTGGCCGGCCCAGTGGTACGCGCTGCGCGCGCTGGGGCGGCGCGGGCAGGCGCTGCCGTTCGTGATCACGGTGAACGACCAGTTCGCCGGGCAGATCACCATCGGCAACGTGGTCCGCGGCGCGCTGCGCTCGGCCTGGCTCGGATACTGGGTGAACAGCGCGCTGACCAGGGGCGGGATCGCCACCGCGGCCGCCGCGTTGGTCGTGGACCACGCCTTCGGCCCGGCCGGGCTGCACCGGGTCGAGGCCACCGTGCGGCCGGAGAACGCGGCCAGCCTGCGGGTGCTGGGCAAACTCGGCTTCCGGCAGGAGGGCGTCTACCGCCGTTACCTGGACGTGGCCGGCTCCTGGCGGGACCACCTCTGCCTGGCCCTGACCACCGAGGACACGCCCGGCGGACTGGTCGGCCAGCTAATCCACGATGGGCTGGCCTGGTACCCCGGAGCACGCCTGTCCGGCGGCGGTCGTTAGCCCCAACGGGGGACAGACACAGCTTGACTACGGCCACTATTGCGGCGTGCCTCCGACACGGATGTGACTGCTGTGACTAGCGTGGCGGGTGGTAATGGCCGCTCGGACCGCGGGGGAGGTGGCGCGGGATGCCAAGTTCACTGATTTTCGCGGCGCTCGCAGCCGCTTGGCTGATCGTCCTCGTGCCCATGGTCGCCCGTCGCAGGGGCCCGGTGGCCCGCACCGCTGACTCGGCGCTCGCCGCCAGGGTCGTGCGCCGCGGCGGTTCGACGGGCACGGTGGAGGAGGTGCTCGCCATGCCAGAACCCGAAGACGGCCACCACGACGATCCAGTCGAGGCAGCGCCGGATGGCCCACGCCGGGCCAAGTTCGCCCCACTCGACGGCGAAGAGGCCGCGCCACGCCGCTACCGCCCAGGTAGAGGCGGTTTCGACCCCGAACAAGCGGCCCTGGTCGCCGAGGCCAAGTACGCCTTCCGCCAGCGCGTCGTGCTCGCCATGCTGCTGCTCGCCCTGGGCACCGGCCTGGCCGCCGGGTTCCTCTGGCCGATGCTGTGGTGGGGTCACGGAGCCGTCGACCTGCTGCTTGTGGGCTATCTCACCTACCTGCGCAGGCAGGTCCGGATCGAGGCCGAGGTGCGCGAACGCCGCCTGGCCCGGCTCGGTGGCAGGCGCGCGGTCGCCGAGGACGCGGACGAGGCCGAGCAGGCCGAGGTCGAGGGCGAGTACGTGGCGCCCAAGCCCACGGCGGGCGTGAAGCCCACGCCGAAGCCCAGCTGCACCTCCCGGCCGGGCACCGTCATGGTCGAGATCGACGACGGCGACCCCGCCTTCGACGAGCTGGACCCGCCCGGCCAGGTGTCCTACCGACGCGCCGCGGGCGAATAGACCCCCGCTGTGCAGGCTCCCGTGGAACGACTGCTATGCTCTGCGAGCACGAACACGGGGCTGTAGCGCAGTTGGTAGCGCGTCTCGTTCGCATCGAGAAGGTCAGGGGTTCGATTCCCCTCAGCTCCACGTATAGTGGCTGGACGCTCATTGAGAGCGTCCAGCCACTTGTCGATGTGACGTGTTCCGACCGGCGCGTAGATGGTCATTTGGTGTGTCCGATGTGAGGTACCCATCGCCTGCGCTCTACTCTTGGCGGTATGGTCGAGCAGAACGCGATCTTTCCACTGGAGTCGATCCCCGGTAGCGGTGGGCATGAGGTCGCTGCGGAAGGGTCCAACGAACTCCTGGCCCCAGCGGGTGCACCCGCAAGTGAACGAGTCCGGCCGACGCCGCACAAGTCGAAGCTTCAGGAACTCCTGGCCAACGATAAGTTGCCACGAGAGGATTCTGCACGAGTAGCTACGGCCGTAGTGCGCTACGACCAATGGATCGCAGACATGGAAGCTCTGGCAACCGTTGGCACTGACAAAGTCCGTGATCTAGTTTCGTTGCTGAACGAGTACAAGCGGGCAATCGAGATTGACCTTGTCTGGGACAGCGATCATGACTTTCTATTCCGACAGCGTGGCCAACTTAAAGTTGACAACTCGGTGCTAGAGGAGTTCTTGCCATGGCTTGTCGATCCAGAAATTATACCAGCGCTCAAAAATATGGATTGCTTTGCAGGGCCGGCTAGTGCATTTGCTGCAGCCTATTTTCAGACGGCAATTACGGCTCCTTTGCATTCTCTGGGCCTTCGGATTCGAACCAAAGACCAAGACTTCACTCTTAGTCGGCGCGCTTTTGTCCGTGCATCTTTTGACAAGAATTTCCCTGCTGATGCAACCGACAACGAAGCCGTTTGGCTTGCCTATCTTGCGGCAGAGTGCAAGACCAATCTCGACAAGACGATGTTTCAATCGGCGATCGCAGATGCTCATGACCTGAAAGTTGCGATGCCCGGATCCAGGTACTACATTATCTGTGAGTATCTTGACATGACCCCAATCAGCACCGCAGGCACGGATGTCGACGAGGTGCTTGTGCTGAGGGGTAAGAGGCTAGCCTCCAATAAGCGTGCGCGCTACTCGACGGCGAATGGCCGACGGGCTCATCGAGATGAGTACCTTGATCTTTTGAATCGATCGCCGGTTCGGTTGAGTGTGGTCGAGCGTTTCGTTGAACACCTTGAAGGTTTGATTAATCACTCTGATCCCGAAGAGGATGACGTTGTCTCGCGAGGTTATTTCTGACATGTATGCAAGTTCTCTCTTGCAGACCGTACGGTTGCGCGAGCTGGATCGTCATTCTATCGACCAGAAAAAACTAGACGTTGTTGCTCGTAATCGAACGAATGCGCTTCCTTGGCGTGGCCAATTCACGCCAGGGCTCCCTGCGGCCATTCTTGACGCCTTTTCTCCCGAAGGCGTAGTTCTTGACCCATTTGTGGGAAGTGGAACAACACTTGCGGAGGTGATGCGCATGGGCCTTCCTGGATGTGGTGCTGAAATTAATCCGGCTGCTATCTCGCTGGCAAGTGTATATGAACTGGCAGCCGAAGATTATGACGGACGAGAGCAAGCTATCAAGCAAGCGGAGCGGGCAATTCACGATGCCGCCATTCAATCTGCTGATGGGCTCTTGTCCCTAGGGGTTGAGCCTCATGAGGCAATCCTGCAAGCCGTGAGTGAGCTCAAGCAAGATGGTCCATCGAAGCTCGTGGTTGCAACGCTAATGCTTGCAATGGGAAATGGGAAGTCGACAACTGCAGACCGCCTGCTTAAAAGTTGGATGCAGGTGCGCGCACTGGTGGAATCATTTCCTACGCAAAGTGTCCCTATAAAGGTAGTCGCCTCAGACGCTAGGATACTTCCAATGGGAGCGGGGTCCGTGGGAATGGTACTGACTTCTCCCCCGTATATCAATGTATTCAATTATCATCAGAACTACCGGCCGATTATGGAGATGCTGGGCTGGGAAGTGCTGCCTGCTGCCCGCTCTGAAATTGGATCCAATCGTAAAAATCGGGGAAACCGCTTCATTACTGTTGTTCAGTATTGTGTTGACATGGCCGAGGTTATCGATGAAATTGCGCGTGTCACTTCCCCTGGGGCGCCAATCGTATTCGTGGTCGGTCGAGAGTCTCGGGTTCGGGGGGTTTCTTTTCCTAACGGGGAACTTCTAGCTGGTTTGGTTGAGGCAAGTCCGGATGTCACTTTTGAGCGATGGCAGGAGCGAAGCTTTACCAGTCGATTTGGGGAGCGGATCTATGAAGAGATTCTGACCTTTCGTCGAAAAGACGTGCAGTACGTGCAGGACGCTATTCCGGTTGATACTGCTCGAGAGTTGGGTGCAACAGTCCTTCGAGAAGCGGCTACACGCGGTGCGAGCGAGGAAATCCAAGGCCAATTGCTGGATGCGATTCAGCTTGCGGATCGCGTGCAGAGGTCTCCGCCGCTTGATCTTCGACGTATATAAGCTGCGAGGCAGACTGGCGAATGGTGTGTAGAAGAGTAGCTTTGGATATCGTTTTTGCCCACTCTTGAGGTTTGAGCATGGGTACGCACACTCTGCGTATTTGATCGGTGGTCGCATTATTGTACATGACTGGCCTACTTGATCTTGACGCGAGTGGCGATTTTTCGTAGGGTGGAACATGACTCAGGAGTATTGTCCTGACTACTTGGTGGCCTTTTGTGTCGACTGTTGAAAGGGATATCGATCTGCTTGAAGAAGATTTTCGAGCACTGGGATCATCGTGATGGTCTACTCAAGAAGCTTCCTTATTTCAAACTTCCCTCAACTTCTTCCTGATCGTGCTCAAGTGCACGTCGTTCGTATCGGCCAAGGTTCTGGCTATCGTGCCCGAACGGTAGGAGTAAATCAGTTCGCAGATTTTACCCTCCGTCGGGACATACGGGATGTAATCAGGAAAGGCTGTTCTGTCCTCAATCGTTGTGACCGTCTCGTATCTGTCCTCGACAGGGCCTTGATTCGCAGCAATACGCTGACCAGTGATGTCGGTAGGTTGAGTCGGTTCGAATAATGGCAGAGAAGCCCCATCTAACAATTGGATCACCCTGTTTAGTGCGGGCACTTTCGCCGTTCGTTGGGTTATTTTTATTCGAAGGTCGAGCCCTTCCGGCCCCCATGTTGCGGTGGGTGGCAAAACTAGTGGTCTGGGTTTGCTGGAAGTTTCCATTGTTGCTGGCTAAGAGGTTCTGTTCTATTTTCGGGGTCGTTCCTTGTCGTTCCTTGTCGTTCCTTGTTGTCTTGAGGTGGGGCGGGTTATTCGGTGGGGAACTGCGCCGGTCAGGTGTTTTTTGTGGGGGTGTTGGGGGTCTTCCGTCACACTGGGGCGCTCGGGGTGTGGGGTGGAGGGGGGCGGTCTTGTTTCCCAGGTTTGTGGACTGGTTGGACGGCTTCCTGGCGGAGGAGGGGGCTCGGGGGATCGTTCGGGCTGCCTTGGGGTTGATGTCGTTCGGGGCTGTGTTGGGGGTGTTGTTCGGGAGCACTGCCGTGCGGGCGGGGGTGATGGTGGGGACGTTGCTGGTGGTGTTGGCGATCATGGTGGCGTTGACGGGGGATCGGCGGCGGTTGTTGGGGGAGTTGGAAGAGCAGAAGCATCTGGTTCGTAGTTATGGGGATGCTTTGTGGGAGCAGCATCCGCGGAATTTTCGGGTGTTGAGCTGGGAGCAGACCGCTTATATCGAGGCTAATGGGGACACTCGAGAGTTCATCGTTATTCATGCGGTGATCGAGGGTCAGGACGCGCCGTTTGTGCGGTTGCGGTTTGGGGCGGGGTGGCCGCAGCCGAAGCGGTATCAGCGGAAGGTGTCGGTCAACGTCCGGAGTGTGGCGGTGGACGGGCGGCCGGGAACGCGGTTCCGGGTGACCAAGGACTGGATGCCGGATGGGCGGATCAGCGTGATGTCGCACTTCACCACGCCGGCGGCGGTGGGTACCGATGTGCGGCTGCGGATGGAGTGGGTCTGGCCAGGCAAGAGCGTGCCGCTGACCTCTCGGCGCAACCCCGATGACTTCACCTTCAAGTTCGGCAACCCGGTCGAGCGGGCGGTGTACCGGGTGATCCTGCCGATCGGGGCGGCGGTGTACTGGGAGCCGATCGGGTTCCGGATCGGGGACGGGGTGGCGACCTTGGCGGTGGATGAGAGCGGGGAGCGCACGCACGTCACCGTGGACGTGCAGCGGATGCCGGTGAGCCGCAAGGTCGGCGTGCGGCTGGAGCTGAAGAAATAGCGAAGACCCGCTCGGGTGGGAGCGGGCCTTCGCTGAAGTCTTGGTGGTGGCGGACTACTCGTCGCCGTTCTCGCCACCGGTGTCCTGAACCACGGTGCTGCCTCCTGGGTGGATACGGGCCAAAGCGGCAGCCTAGCCCCTTGTTGGCCAGAGATTCCGTGCTGTGGCTCGCTTCTGCGGGCAATCGACACCCAATCGTGTGGGTCAGTCGGCGGCGCCGGAGCGGTAGACCAGGCAGCCGCGGGACTCCAGGGTCGCGATCCACGGGGGTTCGGCTTGCAGGGGGTTCCAGCGGAGGTCGAGTTTTTCCAGGGCCGGGGGTGTGCGGAGGTCGTGCGGGAGGGACTTGATGCCGTTGGCGCGCAGGTCCAGGTGGCGGAGGCGGGGGAGGGTCAGCAGGGCGGCAGGGAAGGTGGTCAGGGCGTTGTTGCGCAGGGACAGGGTGTGCAGGGCGGTCAGGCCGGGCAGGGGTGGGAGTTCGGTGAGGGTGTTGTCGTCCAGGTGGAGTTCGCGGAGGGCGTGCAGGTTGGTGAAGGTGGTGGGGAGGGCGCGCGCCGTGTTGTTGTAGAGGCGGAGTTCGACCAGGTTTCGCAGGTTGCCCAGGGTGGGTGGGAACTCGGTGAGCTGCTGGTGCGTCAGGTTCAGGTAGCGGAGGTTGGTGAGGTTGCCCAGGGTGTCGGGGGCCTCGGTCAGGTGGCCGTCGCTGGCGTAGAGGAACTCCAGGTTCGTCAGGTCGCCGAGGGTGGTGGGCAGGCTGCGGAGTTGGTTGTGGCCGAGGTCCAGGATGCGCAGGGCGGACTGGTCGCCGAGGGCGTCGGGGATGGTTTCCAGGGCGTTGTTGTGCAGGTACAGCTCGGTGAGGGCCGGGGGGAGGGTAGGGACCGCGGTGAGGTCGCGGTGGCCCAGGTTGAGGATCATGTGGGGGGTCCGATCGAAAAGTTCGACCCCGTGTCGGGGTGGGTAGTACTGGTTGGTAGGCTTCTTCGCGCGAAGTGGCCGAGGTCACCGGGGAAAACCGCGTAAGCGATGAATACCTGGGGCGTCTCCACCGTTGTACAAGGCAGAACAGCAGCACAACACAGCAAGGCAACCGTCGCCCACCGAAGGGTCTGGGCCGGTCATGGGTGCCGCCTTCATAAGCCGCACAGGGTTCGACTCCCTCGGTTGCCACCCGCTCCTGGGTGACCCGTGTCCGCGGAACGCGCGGACGTGGGTCGCTTAGTCGCCCCGGGGGGCCGAGCCCCCCGGACCCCCACGTCGCGGTGGGTGCTGAACCAGCCTGGCTGGGTTGGGTCGGCTCTTGTTGGTTACTTGGTGCCCCTTGGCCTCCCGCCAGGGGGCACCTTTCTTAGGTCGGGGTGTCGGCGCTGAGCAGGGCGTAGCAGGCCAGGTGCAGGGCCAGGCGCTGGTCTGGGGAGTCCAGGTCGATGCCGCGGGCGCGGATGCGTTCCAGGCGGCCCAGCACCGTGTTGCGGTGCACGCCCAGGCGGGTGGCGGCCTGGCCGGTGGAGCCTGCGCAGTCCAGCAGGGCGGTGAGGGCGGTCAGCAGGACTTCGGCGTCGGGCGCGTTGATCAGGTCGGCCAGGGCGACCCTGGCGGCGGCGGCGATGTCGTCCACCGGGAGGCAGGCCAGGACGGCGCGGGGGCCGAGGTCGCCGAACTGTTCGACCGGGTTGCCGCCGGGGCGGCTGGCCACGGCGGCGGCCAGGATGGCCTCGCTGATCGAGCGGGTCAGGCCGGGGAGGTCCTTGCCGGGCACGCCGATGCCCGCGACCAGGGGGATGGGCAGGGCGGCGGCGGCCAGGTGGTCGTGCACCCGGGTGGCGATCTCGGCCGGGCCGCCGGGGACCGCGGTCCACCAGCTGAGCCAGCCGTCCTCGCGGGGGATCAGCGGCAGGTCGCCGAAGGATTCGCGCCAGGCGACCACAACGCCGGGGGTGGCGACTTCGGCGGGGCCGGGGACGCGTTCGGAGGGCTTGAGGAAGACCGCGATGTGCTCGCCGTCCAGGCGCCAGCCGATGTCGCGAGCCTGGCGTTCGGCGCTGGCCTCGGGAGCGGTGAGCAGGGCGTGCAGCAGGAGTTTTTCTTTGGCTGCTTGGAAAACGGGGGTTAGCCAGGCTCGGCCGACGGTGGCGGCGAGGGGGGCTCTGGCGAGGCGGAGGATGGTGCGGACGGTTTCGACCCAGGAGGGGGACCAGGCGGCCAGCTGGGCGACCAGGGTGGCCCAGGGTCTGCCGTCGGGGCCGGGGACTGCGACCTCGACGCGGTGGCTGCCCTGGGAGCGGTCGGCGGCGGAGCGGCCTGCCAGCACGTGGCCGTCCTCGGTGACCAGGGCGGTGATCACGCCGGGGACCTCGGTGTTGATCACGCCGACGATGTCGCGGGCGGTGGCGCGTTCGCCGAACAGGACCGCGCAGCGGGCGGTCAGCCGGGCACGGGCGGCCTCGGTGTCGGAGATCGCGGCGGCCAGTTCCAGTGCGCTCCTGGCCGGGTCGGCGACCACGAACAGCGGCACCCGCAGGCGTTCGGCGAGCTGGGCGGTCGGGGTGGTCACGGTGATCTCGGCGGGGGCGAGCAGACAGGCCGCGTTGCGTTCCCAGGCCAGTCGCAGCGCGGATTCCAGCGCCCACGCGCCCAGGGCCGCGGCACCGTGCAGGACCACCGCGGAATGCGGTTCGCACTGGTGGATCTGGTCCAGTTCGGCGACCAGCGCGACCGCGGCGACCTGGCGGTCCAGATCGTCCGCGGCGAAGACCTGGGCCTTGGCCAGCGGGCCGAAATGCACCAGCTCGGCCACGCTCAACGGCTCGGGCAGACGGCTGCGGCTCATGCGTCCTCCTCACGCGGGTGCCGGACCGGGAAACCGAAGGCGCGCGGACCGGCCATGGCCAGCCCGGCCGGGGTGTGCCACATCGGGGATACCGGCAGCACCAGCACATCCACGTGGTGGCCGAGGCCGACCGTCTCCATGCCGACCACCTTCAGCTCGTGCCGGTCCAGCAGGCACAGCACATCGGGCACGGCCGCGGCGACCGCGCCGTCGATCACCGCGAGCAGCAGTTCGCTGTGGCCCTCCAGCCGGATCAGCCTGCCCGCGCTGCCGTACTCGCCGACCACGATGCTGGTCGGCACGGACGGGTAGATCCGCGGGCCGACGGTGCGGGTGGCGTGGCCCAGTTCGATCACCCGGCCGCTGCCCAGCACCCGCGAACCCATGATCCGGGTCAGTCCGGTCAGCAGCGCCTCGCGGTCATCGGCGGTGGTGAGCATCCGGCCCACGGTCAGCGCGCGGCTGGTCGCCCCGCGCAGCGCGGCCGGGCGCAGCGCGGCGACGGTGGCCGGGTAGCTGGCGCACAGCAGCCAGCCGCCCGCGGCCTTCATCGCCGCGCGCAGCAACAACTCCGAGCGGTGCTCGCTGCTGTCCAGCACCAGCACGTCCCCGGCCAGCCCGACCCCGGCCAGCGGGCCGATCGGCAGGCCGGCCAGCGCGTAGGTGGTCTGGATCATCAGCGGCAGCACCCGGCCCATGCCGTCGCAGTCGACCAGCGGCAGGCCGAGGGCGGCGGCCGAGGCGACCGGGAAGATCGCGTTGGGGCCGGCGGAGTTGAGCGAGACGATCGCGTCCACCTTGCGGCCCAGGCGTTCCTCCAGCGCGCGGACCGCGAGCACGCCCTCGTCGCCGTTGGGCGGCAGTTCGATCATCGGGGCGAAGCCGCCGAGTGCGCCGATGGACACGCACAGCGCGTCCGGCGGCAGGTCGTCCAATGCCACCAGCGGCACCGGACCGTTGCGGCGCAACACTTCCTCGATCGCGGTGCGGTAGCCGTCCAGTGCGATCGAGCCTGCCGAGGAGCACAGCAACTGGGCCCCGGCCAGCAGCACCGGGATGTCCTCGGCGGTGATCTGGGTGATCGTCATGCCCGCTGCTCCGGCTCCGGGCGGCTGCCCACGTAGACCCAGAGCCGGTAGGCGTCGCGGCCGAGGAAGGCCAGTGAGGTGGCCACCGAGCGGATCACCCGTTCCCGGCCCGGCCGGGCGCCGCTGGCCGCGACCAGGGACAGCGCTTGCCGTTCCAGCATGCTTTGGCGGCGTTGCAGGTCCTCGGCGGTGTCCGCGGTGACCACCAGGTCCAGCCAGGCGCTGGGCTCGCTCACCGCCGCGCCGACCGCGCACAGGTCGGCCGGGGTGCGCACCAGGTCCAGCACCGAACGGGTTTTCCGGTGCAGGCGCTCGGCCAGCTCCTCGCCGCCTTCGTCGAGTACGCCGACCGCGCCCGCGCCTTCCTGCTCACGCAGTTGCGCGGCCACCGCGTCGGCGGTGGCGGCCGGGCGGGTGCTGAGCACCGCCTGCGGGGCGACCAGCCGGACGCCGAGCGCGCCGAGCAGATCGCCCTCGACCCTGGGCAGTCCGGCGCGGACCTCGCCGACGAGCAGTTCCCTGGGGCCGGTCAACACAATCGGGCCGTCGGCGCGGCCGGAGAGCAGGGCCGCGCCGCGCAGGGCGGCCGCGGCGGTGGCGGCCAGGCCGCGGGCAGGCACCGAGCGCATCCGGCGGGCGGAGACCCTGCCGCCGTCGCCGGTGGCGAACCAGCAGCTCGGCGGGCCGTCCAGGGTGGCGGTGATCCGCTCGCAGCGGTCCACCAGGTCCTCGCAGAAGTCCAGCAGGGCCGCGTTGACCACGTTGGTGGCCTCGCGTTCCACCAGCCCGAGACCGCCCACCTCGTGCGAGAGGCAGACCCGCAGGTCCGGGAACTCCTCGGCGACCCGGCCCGCGATGGCCTGCTCGTGCTCGGCGCTGCCGGAGGCCCCGGTGGCGGTGATCGTCAGCGTCCGAATGCCTTGGGCGTAGGCGGTTCCGACCTGCCGCAGCGCGCCGTCCAGGTCCAGCGCGGCCATTTCCGCGCCGAAGATGTCGTGCCCGCCGGTGACCACGGCCTCCCACGCGATCAGCGCGCGGACCAGCTCGAACGGATGGCCGCGGTGCCGGGGCGCGCGCGGCAGCACCCGGATCGCGCCTACCGGCTGCACTCCGCTGGTGCGGCGCAGTGCGCGCTCGAACAACGCGGAGACGTCCCAGGTGACCGAATCGACGATGGACGGCGAGGAGGCGGCGAGTCGTTTCAGCAGTCCGCTGAGCTGGCGCCCGCCGCGGCCCGCCACCACGTCGGCGGCGGTGGCCAGCACCTGACCCTCATGGGCCAGCGCACCGTGCGCACGGTTCACCCCGAGGCGGACTCCGATGCGCATTCCTGATCAGTACACCGGAATGCGGGCGTTGTCGAATGCCGGATCGGCTTGTCTGCCGGAAAGTCCTCAGTGGACGCCGTACACCTCTTGTGCGTGCTCAGCGGTCAGGTGACCGTCCAGCACATCCGCCCGGACCGCTTCCGGCGCGCGTTTGTCCGCCGCGCCGAATCCGCCGCCACCACCGGTGACACAGCGGACAACATCGCCCGCGCGTAAATGCAAACCGTTGCATTTCAGCATTCGCTGTTCATCGGCGCGACCCGGATTGATCGTCACCTCCGGGGGTTCGGCGGGATTACCGCCAAACAATCCCCAGGCCGGAGTCACCGAGCGCTCGAACCAGAGCGAGACCGTGCAGTCGGCGAGCACGATGTACTCGCGCAGCACCCCGTTGCCACCGCGCCAGCGACCCGCGCCGCCGGAGTCCGGCCGGATCTCATACCGGGTGATCCGCAGCGGGAACCGGCTCTCCAGCACCTCGATCGGCATGTCCCGCAGCGAGCCGTTCACGTTGTTGATCAGCGCGCTCTCCCCGTCGCTGCCCTGCCAGCCGCCCCAGCCGCCGACGGTGGCCTCCTGGCTGACGTACTCGCGGCCGGTGCGCGGGTCCACGCCCGCGTACATCACGATCATCGAGTCGCCGTGGCTGGCCGCGGCCACCCGGTCCGGCAGCGCGGGCGCCAGGGCCATCGCGACCAGGTCGATGAGCAGGCCAAGGTGGGAGAAGTACCACTGGCAGGCCGCCGGGGCCTGCGCGCCGAAGACCGATCCTGGCCGCACCTGCACGGTCAGCGGCCGGAACGAGCCGCCGTTGCCGGGCACGTCCGGGCTGACCAGCAGCTTGTAGCCGACCCGGCAGGCGGAGACGGTCTGCGCCGCGCCACAGTTGATCGGGCCCACGGTCTGGTCGGCGGAATCGCGCACGTCGAAGTCGAGGGACTCGCCGGCGACGGTGACGGTGAGCCGGACCGGGATCGGGGTGGCCAGATCGATGCCGTCGTTGTCCAGGAAGCCTTCCGCGCGGTAGACGCCGTCCGGGATGGCCCTGATGACCTCGCGTTCCAGGCGTTCGGTCTGCGCGAAGATCTCGTCCCTGGCCGCGCGCACGGTGGCCAGGCCGAAGCGGGCCACGATCTCGGCCAGCCTGCGCTGACCCATCTCGATGGTCGCGGTCATCGCGCGCAGATCGCCCGCGGTGGGGTAGGGGAAGCGCACGTTGGTGGTGATGGTGTCGATGACGTTGTGCACCGGGACGCCGCCGTCGAGCAGTTTCTGCGGGCCCAGCCGCAGGCCCTCCTGGAAGATGGTCACCGAGTCCATCGAGCCGCCGGGGTCCTTGGAGCCGACGTCGATCCAGTGCGCGCGGGTGGCGGTGAACCCGGCCAGCTCCGCGCCGACGAACACCGGGCCGAACAGGGTGACGTCGTTGAGGTGGGTGCCCGCCAGGTAGGAGTCGTTGAGGATCCAGACGTCGCCGGGTTTCCAGGCGTCCCGGCCGAAGCGCTCCTCGGTGGCCCTGGTGCAGATCTCCAGGTTGCCCAGGAAGATCGGTAACCCGGCGGACTGGCCGAGCACCTGGTGCTCGTCGTCGAGCAGGGCGACCACGCAGTCCCCGCACTCGTAGATCACCGGGGTGTAGGCGGAGCGGATCAGGGTGGCGTTCATGTCCTCCGCGGCCGCCGCCAGGGCGTTGCGGATGATCTCCACGGTGACCGGGTCGACGGTCATGGCTGGTCCTCCCTGCGCACCACGAGCGAGCCGAGCGAGTCCACGGACAGGGTGAATCCCGGTGGCACCACAGTGGTCGCGGTGTCCTCCAGCACGATCGCCGGACCGGTCAGCGCGTGCCCGGCGGCCAGCGCGGCGCGCTGCAGGATCGGGGTGTCCCGCCAGGCGCCGTCGAAGAAGACCGGGCGTTGTCGTTGCGGCCCAAGGGGTTCGGTCGCCGGGTCGAGTTGTTCGGGGGCGGCCCGGCCGAGGTCGCCTTGCACGGTGGTGCGCAGCGCGACGAACTCGATCGGCGCGCCGGGGTTGGCGTGGCCGTAGCGGGCCTGGTGCACCTGGGCGAACCGCTGGGCGACGGCGGCGAGGAAGTCCGGCTCGGTGGGTTCGGTCGCGCTGAGCAGGGGCACGGTGAGGGTGTATTCCTGTGCGGCGTAACGGATGTCGGCCGAGTGCGTGCTGCGCCGGGCCGCCTCCGGGACCTGTTCCTGCGCCAGCCAGGCCAGCCCGGTGCCTGCCATCGCGGACAGGCGGGCGGACATGGCCGCGCCGTCCAGGTCGGCGTCCAGCCGGAAATGCGGTTCGACCAGATCGCGGCGGATCTCGGTCTGCAGCATGCCCCAGGCGGAGAAGGCGCCGGGGAAGCGCGGCACCACGACCTCGCCGATGCCCAGCTCGCGGGCCAGGAACACCGCGTGCATCGGGCCCGCGCCACCGAAGGCGACCAGGGTGAACTCGCGCGGTTCGATGCCGCGGGAGACGGTGATGGTGCGGATCGCGCCCGCCATGGTCGCGTTCGCCACCGCGCACACGCCCTCGGCCATCTCCGGCGTGCCCAGGTCGAATTCCGCGCCCAGCTTGGTGATCGCGGCCTCGGCCAGTTCCGGGCGCAGGGTCAACTCGCCGCAGGCGAAGGAGCCGGGTTCGATCCGGCCGAGTACCAGGTTGGCGTCGGTGACGGTGGGCTCGCTGCCGCCGTTGCCGTAACAGGCCGGTCCGGGCGCGGCTCCGGCCGAGCGCGGGCCGACCCGAAGGCCACCTGCCTCGGTCCAGGCCACCGAGCCGCCACCGGCGCCGACGGTGTGGATGTCCACCGCGCTGAGCAGCATCGGCAGGCCATCCAGCCGGATCTCCGGGGTGATATCAGGCCGGCCGTTGATGACCAGGGAGACGTCGAAGGAGGTGCCGCCCATGTCCACGTAGATCAGGTTGTCCCGGCCCAGCGCCGCGGCCAGCGCGACCCCGCCCATGGTGCCGCCGACCGGGCCGGAGAGCAGGGTCTGCAACGGGCGTTCGCGGGCGGAGTGCGCGGAGATGATGCCGCCGGAGGACTGCATGACGTGCAGCGGCGCGGCCACCTCCTGTGCGGCCAGGTCGCGGGTGAGGCCGCCGAGGTAGTCCCGCACCACCGGGCCGATGTAGGCCTCCACCACCGCGGAGGAGGTGCGCTCGTACTCCCGCCACTCGTTCGCGCTCTGGTGGGAGAGCGAGATGGCGAAGTCCACGCCCAGCTCCTCGCGCAGGATCTCACCGGCGCGCAGCTCGTGCGCCGGGTTGGCGTAGCCGAACAGGAAGGACACCGCGACCGCGCCGAAGCCCTCCGCGCGCACCCTGGCCGCCGCGGTCCGCACCACCTGTTCGTCCAATGGGGTGAGTTCTGCGCCTTCCTGGTCGATCCGGCCGGGCACCGGCACGATGTCCCGGCGGGGCACCAGCGGCTCGGGTTTGCGGTACTGCAGGTCGTACATCCGGGACCGGGGACCGCGCGCGATGTGGTAGACGTCGGCCGCGCCTGCCGAGGCCAGCAACAGCACCCGGACGCCGCGCCGCTGCAGCAGCGCGTTGAGCCCCTGGGTGGTGCCGTGCACCAGGAAGCCGACCCCGGACAACGGATCGACCACCGTGTTCAGCGCGTCCAGCACCCCGGTGGCCAGCTCACCAGGGGTGGTCGGGCGCTTGCCGACCCGGTACCCGCCGGTCTGCTCGTCGTAGGCGACCACGTCGGTGAACGTGCCGCCGATGTCCATGGAGACCCGGAGACGACCCATGGCGGTGAACCTTAGTGAGAGCGCGTTCTTCCAGGCTGTGCAATCGGACCAGCTGTGGGCCGACGGGCAGGGCAGCCTGCATATGCGGGAATAGGAGACCCTGATCACGCCCAGACATCCCATGACTAGCCCGGCGCACAGTCGGCCTGGTCCCAGGTGTGCTCGCTGCCCAATCCGGCTCTCGCGCCCTGTCCCTACAGTTCGACCGGTGAGCAGGCGCCTCGGTGCGAGGCAGGAGGAGGTCGGACCGCCATGACGACCCTGGAGGAGGTTCCCGCCCCGGGCGTGGACTTCCAGGCGTGCCAGATCTTGTGCCTCGACCTTCCCTCCGACGTGCCACCGGCCAGGGTGGTGCACGAGCTGGACGGGGTGGCCCATCCGGTGGAGCCGTCCCGGCTGCTGGCCGTGGGCCACGCGCTGTGGCAGAGCTGGCTGGGCGATCCGCACCACGACCGGCCGGACGTGCTGCTGGGCTTCGACACCAGCGGGATCGTGCCCACCCTCGCGGTGGCCATGGCCTCCGGTCTGCCGTACCACCTGGCCTGGAAGCTGGACACCGAACGGCACGGCGTGCCGCGGCGGCGCAGTGCGGAGATCTTCACCTACGGCAGGCTGCAGGGCCGCCGGGTGCTGATCGTCGATTCCGCGCTGACCCACTGCCACGCGATCGGCAGCCTCATCTCGGTGCTGCGGGACGAGGCCGCGGATGTGGTCGGGGTGGCCGCGCTGACCGAGGACGCCGACGGCAGCAGCCGGATGCACATCGAGTCCACCGGCGTTCCCCTGGTCTCGCTCACCAGGATGCGCTGAACCGACCGCGGTCTGCCCCGACGGGGAATGGGGTCAGGCCGCACCCGGTGTCTGGGGACCCCCAGCTCCTGGCACCGGCGTCACACCGTCCGTGGGTCCCGCGCTCACGCGCGCTGACCTCCCCACAAGCGGGGTGCGGGTCCACGGGCGGTGCGTTCAGAACCGTGAATCGTTGACAGTCTTTTCCTTGTGCCGTCAGCATGTAAGCGCTTACTCAGGGTCCGCCGCCATCCCTGACGACGGAACTGAGGAGAAGACCGTGAGCAACGCACGCGAAGTCAGCCGCCGCACCGCGCTGTCCCTGTTCGGCGGCGCCGCCGCGCTCTCCCTGGCCGGTCCCAGCGCGCTGGCCGCGCCACTGGCCTGGCAGCAGCGCTGGGCGCCGGTGCCCAGCCGGGACGGGCTGGGCGCGTTCGAGGGGGTGGAGGACGACCGGGCGAACTCGCACCCCGGCGTCAAGCACATCTACGCCTCGGGCGATACCTACCGCTTCGACATGCACAAGCGGGACCGGGACACCTCCACCGACCGGCAGCGCAACGAGGTCCGCGGCATGCGCAGCGGTGGGGCGAACGTCGACCTGTTCAACGGCCAGACCTGGCGGTTCACCTACTCGATGTTCATCCCCAGCTCGCTGAAGGCCACCACCAGCTTCACCCACATCATGCAGACCAAGATGCCCGGCCTGGGCTCCGCGCCGGTCACGGTGATGTCGTTGCGGCGCAAGGGCACTCGCTCGACCATCGAGTTCAAGGTGTGGGAGGGCGACGTGACGGTCGGGGACACCGACCTGGCGCCGTTGCAGAACAGGTGGATCGACACCGAGGTGGAGATCAAGGTGGGCGACGGCAACGGCTCGGTGCGCTGGGTGCTGCGCAACGGCGGCGCCACCGTGCTGGACGTGCGCAAGTCCAATGTGGACACTTGGCTGGGTGACCGGCTGCGGCCCAAGTGGGGCATCTACCGCTCGCTCAGCGACGCGGCCAACATCAACGACACCCACCTGCTGCTGCGTAATCTCAAGGCGTACCAGCAGGTCTGAGCGGACGGGACGCGCCGGTTGCCCAGGCCGGCGCGTCCCTTGCCCGCCCACCGGGCGTTCTAGAGGGCACCCGCCAGGAAGCGGGTGCGGCATTCGGCGCGCTGGATCTTCGCGCTGGCGGTGAACGGGAGCGTGCCGGGGGCGAGCAGCCGCACGGTGCCGGTGCGCAGGCCGTGCTCGCCGTGCACCGCGGCCCGGATGGCCAGGTCGATCTCGGCGGGTGGCACCGGTCCGTCTGGCGCGATCTCGGCCAGCACCACCAGGTTCTCCCGGCTGCCGTCGTCCACCGAGAACGCGCAGCAGCCGAACTCGCGCACGGCAGGGTGGCTGGCCGCCACGGTGGCCTCGATGTCCTGCGGATAGTGGTTGGCCCCGGCGATGATGATCACCTCCTTGGCCCGGCCGGTGACGAAGAGCTGGCCGTTGTGCCGGAAACCGAGATCGCCGGTGCGCAGGAACAGCTGCCCTGGCCGGGCGGGCACGGTGGCGGCGAAGGCGTCGGACTCGCCGGAGTTGTGGTACCCGGCGGCCACGCCCGGTCCGCGCACCAGGATCTCGCCGACCCGGTCCGGACCGAGTTCCGCGCCGCTGTCCCGGTCCACCACGCACACCGTGCTGTCCGGGTGCACCTGCCCGCAGGCGGTGAGCACCCGGCCGCCGCGCACGACTGGCCGGATCAGGCCCTCGGTCAGCGCGAGCGTGTCCACCCGCAGCCGCACCGGTCCACGTCCGGCCGGGCCGCCGGTGACCATCACGGTGGACTCGGCCAGGCCGTAGCCCGGCAACAGCGCCTCGCGGCGGAAACCGCAGTCGGCGAAGGCCTCGGCGAAGTCGTCCAGGGTCTCGGTGCGCACCGCCTCGCCGCCGACCAGGGCCACCTCCCAGCCGCTGAGGTCGAGTTGGGCCCGCTGGTCCGCGGTGATCCGCCGGGTGCACAGCTCGAAGGCGAAGTTCGGCGCCGGACTGTCCGCCCGGTCCAGGCCGGAGATGGTGCGCAGCCAGGTGCTCGGGCGCTGCACGAAGGTCAGCGGCGGCAACAGGATCGCGTCGTGCCGGGCGTAGAGCGGCAGCAGGACGCTGCCGACCAGGCCCATGTTGTGGTGCAGCGGCAGCCAGGAGACCACCGGCGGCCGGGGCGCGCCGAAGTCCTCGCTGGGCCTGCGGGTGTTGTCGCACAACAGTTTCAGGTTGGCCAGCACGGTGCGGTGGCGGATCACCACGCCCTTGGGATCGCCGGTGGAGCCGGAGGAGTACTGCAGGTAGGCCACCGAGTCGGCGGTGATCGGCGGCGGGGTCCACTGCCCGGCCAGGTCGAGGTCGATGCCGTCCACCGCGAGCGCGGTCAGCCCGGCCAGCGCACCCCGGCGCAGCAACCCGTTCAGCGCGGCCAGTCTGTCCATTGTGGACATCAGGATGGCCGGGGCGGCGTTCCAGGTGATGGACTCGACCTTGGACAGTTTGAGCGCGTGCCGCTCCGGCAGCAGTTCCGGCGCGGGCACCGCGATCATCCCGCCGTAGAGGCAGCCGAAGAAGGCCAGATGGAACGCAAGCCCCGGCGGGAAGCTCAGCAGCACCCGGGAGCCGGGCGGGGCCAGCTGGGTCAGCCGCCTGCCGACCGCCCGCGCGGCCACGTCGAGCTGGGCGAAGGACACGCTGTCGGTCTCCACCTCGCCGTCGGCGCGGAACCGGAACCGGTGGTTGCCCGCGCGCTCCGCCCGGTCCCGGCCCAGTTCGACCAGGGTGCTGAACTCGGTGTGCATCACGGCCCTCACTTCGGTCCGGGGGTGACTACGGGCAGCACGCCGCGCAGGTAGCGGGCCCGGCATTCGGCCCGGCGCAGCTTCGCGCTGGTGGTGTACGGCAACGCACCGAGCGGTGCGGGCACCACCGCGGCCAGGTCCAGGCCGTGCCCGATCCGGATCGCGATCCGCACCGCCTCGGCCACCGCGGCCGGGACCACGCCCGCGGACCGGCCGAGTTCGGCCACCAGCACCACGCCCTCGGGGGTGGCGAAGGCGCAGCACCGGTTGCCGCGGATGGCCGGATGAGCCAGGCCGGCGGTGCTCTCCAGGTCGTACGGGTAGTGCTGGCGGCCGTCGGCGATGATCAGGTCGCCGACCCGGCAGGTGGCGAAGAGCTGGCCCTCCCACAGGAAACCGAGGCTGCCAGTGCGCAGGAACGTGCCGCCGTTGCGGCCGGGCACGCTGACGCCGAACGGGGTGGCCGCCGCGCGCCGGGTGTCCCAGTAGCCCTGGCCGATGCTGGGCCCGGAGATCAGGATCTCGCCGAGGACGTCCGGCGGGCAGGGCGCGCGGGTGGCCGGGTCGACCACGGCCACCTCCAGCCCGGCGCGCACCTGGCCGAGCCCGACCAGCCGCCGGGCCAGCCTGCCCCGTCCGGCCACCCTGACCTGGCCCTTGGCCAGCGCGGCCGCGTCGAAACCGCGGATCATCGGCGGTGGCTCGACCGGTCCGCCACTGACCATCACGGTGGACTCGGCCATGCCGTAGCTGGGAAAGAAGGCCGAGCGTCGGAACCCGGCGGGCGCGAACCGGCGGCTGAACTCCTCGATCGTGCTGGCCCGCACCGGTTCGTCGCCGATCACCGCCAGCCGCCAGGAGCTGAGGTCCAGGCCCTCGGCCGCGCCGGCCGGCACCCGGCGCAGGCATTCCTCGTAGCCGAAACCCGGCGCCACGCTGATCGCCGCCCGGTGCTCGGAGATGGCCCGCAGCCAGCGGACCGGCGCGGCCACGAAGGACTGGGAGGACATCAGCACCGAGCCGAAGCCGAGGTAGACCGGTTGCAGCACCCCGGAAACCAGGCCCATGTCGTGGAAGACCGGCAGCCAGGACACCACCGGCGGCAGCGCGTCCAGGTCCTCCTCGGGGCGGGAGCCGTTCGCGGTGATCAGGGACAGGTTGTGCAGCACGTTGCGCTGGGTCAGCACCACTCCGCGCGGGCGGCCGGTGGTGCCGGAGGTGTACTGGAGGTAGGCGATGCTGTCGCCGGTGATCTCCGGCGGCTGCCAGCCGGTGGCCGCGCTGTCCGGGATCTCGTTGGTGGCCAGGGGTTTCGGCCGGTGCTCGGGTGCGGTGTCGGCGAGCAGCGTGTCGGCTCGTGGTAGAGCGTCCACTGTGGACAGTAATAGATCGGGGGCACAGTCCGCGAAGATGGCCCGCAGCCGCAGGTGGCGGGCATCGCCGCGGGTGCGCACCGGTGCGGGCGCGGGCACCGGGACCAGTCCGGCGTAGAGGCAGCCGAAGAACGCGGTGACGAAGTCCAGGCCCGGCGGGTAGCCCAGCACCGCGCGGCTGCCCGGCGCCGCCCGCCCGGCCAGCACCGCGCCGATCGCCCTGGCCCGCAGGTCCAGTTGGGCGCAGGTCAGGGTCTGGGCGGGTGATCCGGTGTCGTCGAGGAAGGTGAACTGCCGTTGTTCGCCTCGCCGGGCCGCCTGGGCCCGGCACAGTTCGACCAGCGTCATGGACAACTCCAGTTCTGTTCGTGGCTGCCTCGACGGTATTTCCCGGCGGAATCGCGCGGAATCGGTCGCCGGGCTGGCTGGGAATAGGCGTACTGGCCGATCCAGGTCAATCCGATGGCCACTGCCGGGGTCACGCTGGAATTCACTAGCTTCGGGGCCACTCGCCATTCGTTTTCCTCGAAGGAGCACCCGATGTCGCACGGCGGTTCCGTCTCCGAGTTCATCGAGTTCTCCCTCGGCCACCGGCTGCTGCCGGAACTGGCCGCGGGCCCCGAGGTGCTGGTCACCGGGCTGGGCATGACCACCCCGCTGGGCGGCGACGTGGCCGAGACCTGGCAGGGCCTGCTCGACGGCGGCTCGCCGGTGACCGCGCTGGCCGAGGACTGGGCCAGTGACCTCCCGGTGCGGCTGGGCGCGCGGCTGCGCCGGGAACCCGACGCCGAGCTGGGCCGGATCGAGCTGCGCAGGCTGGACCGCTGCCAGCAGCTCGCCCTGGTCGCGGCCAGGCAGGCATGGGCGGACGCGGGCCGGCCCGAGGTCGATCCGGAGCGGTTCGCGGTGGTGCTGGGCACCGGCCTCGGCGGCGGCCGGACCCTGCTGGACCAGCACGAGGTGGTGGCGGCCAGGGGCCCGGACCGGATCTCGCCGTTCGCGGTGACCATGTTGATGCCCAACGGTTCCGCCGCCGCGGTCAGCCTCGCGCTGGGCGCCCGCGGTGGCGCGCACGCCCCGACCAGCGCCTGCGCCTCCGGGGCCGAGGCGGTCGCGCTGGGCCTGGCGATGATCAGGGCCGGGCGGGCGGACGTGGTGCTGGCCGGCGGCACCGAGGCGTGCGTTGGCCGGTTGTCCATCGCGGCCTTCGCCCGGATGGGCGCGCTGTCCCGGCGCAACCACGATCCGGCGGGCGCGTCCCGGCCGTTCGACCTGGGCCGGGACGGGTTCGTCATGGGTGAGGGCGCGGGTGCGCTGGTGCTGGAACGCGCCGAGTTCGCCCGCGCCAGGGGCCACCGCGGGCACGCCAAGCTGGCCGGGGCCGGGATGAGCGCGGACGCGCACGACATGACCGCCCCGGCCCCGGACGGGCAGATCAGGGCGATCCAGGAGGCCCTGCACAGCAGCGGGCTGAGCAGGCAGGAGGTGACGCACGTGAACGCGCACGCGCCCGGCACCCAGGTCGGCGACCGGATCGAGGCCGCCGCGGTGCGCTCCGCCGTGGGGACCCATCCGCTGGTCACCGCGCCGAAGTCGATCACCGGCCACCTGATCGGCGGGGCCGGTGCGGTGGAGGCGATCTGCACCGTGCTCAGCGTGCGCGAGGACCTGGTGCCGCCCACCCGCAACCTGGACAACCCCGATCCCGAGGTGGGTCTGGAGATCGTCACCGGCGCGCCCAGGCACACCCCGGTGCCCGCCGCGCTGTCCAACTCCTTCGGCTTCGGCGGCCACAACGTGGTGCTGGCCTTCACCAAGGCGGCCTGACCAGGCCGAGCCGGTGCGCCAGCAGCGCGGCCTGCATCCGGTTGGCCAGGCCGAGTTTGCCCAGGATGCGGGAGACGTGCGTTTTCACCGTGGCCGCGGCCAGGTACAGCTCCGCGCCGATCTCCCGGTTGGACCGGCCGTCGGCCAGCGCCCGCAGCACCTCGGTCTCCCGCGGGCTGAGCGTGCTCAGCGCCAGGTAGTCCTGGCTGTGCGCCGGGAGATCGAGGTGGTCCAGCACCAGCTGGGTCACCGAGGGGGAGACGAAGCTCTGGCCGTCCCCGACCGCGCGCACCGCGTAGACCAGCTCGGCCAGCCCGACGCTCTTGCGCAGGAAACCCCTGGCCCCGGCGGCGAACAGGCGGAACAGGTGTTCCTCGGAGCGGCCCAGCGCGATGATCCCGGCACCGCCAGCGGCCTCGGTCACCGCGTGCAGGAACTCCGGTTCGGCGTCCACCAGCACCACCTCCGGCCGGCAACGGCCGAGCAGGCGCAACGCGGCGGTGTCGGCCCGGCATTCGGCCACCACGGCCAGGTCCGCGGTCGCGCCCAGCACGTGCCCGAACCCGCGGCGCACCACGTCCTCGTCGTCGACGAGCACCACTCGCCGGATGTTTCCGGAAATCGCCGGTAATGAAGTCTGTGTTTCCATGCGCTTTTCTCCCGTCAGTATTCGAGCCGCGCGCAAACGTCACTGCTCCATTCGGCGGCGACTCCCTGGCGGCCGAATTCCGGATACACTTCGCCGGGTCGGCTGCCCTTTCGACGTTAGGGAGATCGGCCGTGTCGGCCAGTGGCCTTGCCGGACAGGATGCGGACTTTTTCGGCCAGCCCCCGGCCGCGCGGCGCGGGCTGGCGGGCGTGCGGGCGTTGCTGGAGGTGGGCGCCGAGCACGGCGTGCCGCCCGCGGACTGCCTGCGGGAGAGCGGGGTCGCCGAGTCCGCCCTCGGTGACGGCGCGGCCCGGATCCCGGCAGGAGCCGAGCTGCTGGTGGCGCGGAACCTGGTGCGCGCCACCGGGAATCCGCCCGGACTCGGCCTCGCCGTTGGCGGCAGGTTACGGCTGCCCAGCTACGGCGTGTGGGGCTTCGCCATGCTGGCCAGCGCCACCCTGCGGGAGGCGGCGGTGCTGGGCGTGCGGCACCTCGGACTGACCTACGCGCTGGCCGGGATCGGCGTCCGCGAGGTGGCCGACGAGGTGCTGATGACCGTGGCCGATCAGGCGTTGCCGCCGCCGCTGCGCCGGTTCGTGGTCGAACGGGAACTGACCGCGGCCCGCGCCATCCTCGGCGCGGTGCTGGGTGAACCCCTTGTGCCGCAACGGGTCGAGCTGCGCTTCAGGCCAGCCGAGGCCCCGTATGCCAGGACGCTGGGCGCGCCGGTGGTCTTTGGTGCGCGGCACAACGCGCTGATCGCGCAGCGCGGGCTGCTCGACCGCAGGCTGCCGCAGGCCGACGGCCGCACCCGGCGGGTGTGCGAGCGGGAGTGCGCCGCGCTGCTGGCCAGTCTGGGTGGCGGGGCCACCGCGGACCGGGTGCGGGCCCGGCTGCGCGCGCACGCCGAGGGCGTGCCGGAGATGCCGGTGGTCGCGGCCGGACTACACGTCTCCACCCGGACCCTGCACCGGCGGCTGCTCGCGGAGGGCGTGTCCTACCGGCGGCTGGCCGAGGAGATCCGCCGGGTGCGTGCGCTGGAACTGCTGGAGCGCACCGAGCTGGCCGTGACGCAGGTGGCGGCCCGGCTGGGTTACGCGGACGCGGCCGTGTTCACCAGGGCCTTCCGCCGCTGGACCGGGACCACGCCGGGGGCCTACCGGCGCACCAGGTAGACGTCCGGGTGCCTGCCCTCGCCGAGGCCGAGCCGGGCGTGCGAGGCGAAGGCGATGCTGCGCCCGTCCGCGCTCAGCGCAGGCGTGACGGAGAAGCCGTCGGCCTGCTTTCCGTTGGCGCGCAGGCTGATCCGGGTCAGCACGCCGGTGCGCAGGTCCTTGAGGAAGACGTCGTCGACGTTGTTGGTGTCCCCTGGCACCAGGTTCGCCGCGATCGAGGAGAAGCTCAGGTAGCGGCCGTCCGCGCTGATCGTGGGCTGGTAGGGCTGGGCGTCCGCGGCCCGCCCGTCGCTGGCGGTGTTGACCCGGCGGATCTCCCCGGTGCGCAGGGTTTTCCCGAACACGTCCGGGGTGTCCTCGGTGTCGCCGGGCACCAGGTTGTCGCCCCAGGCCACGAAGAACACCTGCCCGCCGTCGGCGGTGATCGCGGGCATCAGCGTGTAGGAGCTGCTCTGCTCGCCGGTGGCGGTGGTGTTCGCCCTGGTCACCACGCCGGTGGCGCGGTCCTTGACGAACATGTCCACGCTGCCGTTGGTGTCTCCGGGCACCAGGTTGGTCGCGGCCGAGGGGAAGACGACGTGCCGTCCGTCCGCGCTGACCGCGGTGCCGTGGTGGGCCAGTTTGTCGCCCTGGGTCCCGTCCGCGGCCACGCTGACCCGTTCGATCCCGCCGGTGCGCAGATCCCGCACGAAGACGTCCGCGACCCCGTTGGTGTCGCCCGGCACCAGGTTGGCCGCGGCGGAGCGGAACACCACGAACCGCCCGTCCGCGCTGATCGAGGGCGCGCCGAAGGTCTCCCCGTCCCCGCCGGTGCTCACCCCGGTGGTGCGGCCGGTGCGCCGGTCGGTGACCACCACGTCCGGCAGGCCGTTGGCATCGCCGGGCACCAGGTCGGCAGCGTCGGTGAGGTAGGCGATGAGGCGGCCGTCCGCGCTGATCGCCGGGGCGTCGTATGCCGGGCCGTTACCCCCGCTGACCTGCGAGGTCAGTCCGGTCCAGGTGTCTCGGACGAAGATGTCCGAGTGCCCGTTCCGGTCGTGCGGGACCAGGTTCGCCGCGGTCGAGGCGAAGGCCACGAAGCGGCCGTCCGCACTCACCGCGGGCGTGCCGGAGCCGCCGTCGGCCCCGCCGCCGAACCAGGCGCGACTGACCACCGAGGCCGGGAGCGCGGCCGAGGCCGTACTGGGGAGCAGGGCGGCCGCGGCGGCGACGGCGAGCACAACTGCGGTACGTGCGGTCACCCGCACATGCGACCATTTCCGCCGGTCGTCGCGACAGGTCCGGTCGGCCGAATTGGAAAGCGTTTACATTCACTGGAGAGGCTGGCGTGTCCCGGTCGGGGCTGGTCATACTCACCCATCCCGAGAGGCTGGGGAGGCCTCGATGGCAATGATGCGTCTGACGGCGTACGAGCGAGCCGATCGCGACGACTGCCTGCGGCTGTTCGACAGCAACGTGCCGCTCTTCTTCGCCGCGAGCGAGCGCGCGGAGTTCACCCAGTTCCTGGACAAGCTGCCAGGGGTGTACCTGGTCGGCCGGATCAACGGCGGACTGGTGGCCGCGGGCGGGCACGCGCCCAACGGCGCCCAGCCGGGCGTGTGGACGCTGTGCTGGGGGATGGTGGAACGACGCAGGCACCGCCAGGGCCTGGGCCGGGCACTGCTGGAGGCCAGGCTGCGGCTGATCGCGGCCGATCCGGATGCGGTCGCGGTCACCCTGAGCACCAGCCAGCACAGCACCGGGTTTTTCGAGCACCTGGGTTTCCGGGTGGAGAAGATCGTGCCGCAGGGGTTCGCCGCGGACATCGACCAGTACGACTTGCGGTTGGACCGGGCGGAGCTGATCGCCCGATTCGGTTAGGCGGTCAGGCCAGCGCGAGCAGGGTCACCGTGATCACGGCCCGGCTCGTGTGCCGGACCCGGACCCGCGCGCTGAAGACCGGCGGCTCGTCGATCCGGTGGCTGGAGTAGTCGTCGCAGTCGAGCAGCTCCGCGCTCCTGGCCCAGCTCTCGATCCGCCCGGTGATGCGCGCGCGGGTGGCCGCGGGCAGCCCGTCCAGGGTCTTGCGCGGTTGGTCCTCGTAGACCACCAGGTAGCCGCCAGTCACAGTTCCCCCCGCTCCAGCTGGAGCCTGCGTACCGACTCCAGCTCCCCGTCCCGCCCCTCCGCGATCAGCCGGGCCGCCCGCTGGTAGTCCTCGTCGTGCAGGTGCACCGCGTGCGCGCCCCAGTCCTGTACCACCGCCACCAGCTCATCAAGCCTGGCCCCGGCCAGCTGCCGCTCGAACTCCGCCAGCGCCTTGGCGGGCAGCAGCCGCCGGATCTCGGTGATGGTGGGGAAGCGACCCACCTCCAGGTTCGCCGGGGTCGGTGGCAGCGGGCCTTCGTAGGGCGGGATGCGTGGTGCGTCCCAGCCGTAGCGGAACTCGTCGGTCATGGCGGCCAGTGTTGCCTTTGCCCCGTTGGCAAGCCATCACTCGATGGCGGATCCCGGTAGCGTGCGGACATGGCGGAGATCGTCGCGGCGGGCCTGGGGGTCCGGGTCGCGCAGCGGTGGCTGTTCCGGGAGCTGGACCTGACCGTGGACCCTGGCGAGTGCGTGGTGCTGACGGGGGCCAACGGCATCGGCAAGTCGACCCTGCTGCGCTGTGTGTACGGCACCCAGCCGGTCAGCGAGGGCCAGGTGCTGGTGGCCGGGGCGCCGCCGGATGAGACCTCGGTGGAGTTCCGGCGTTCGGTGTCGGTGAAGCTGGACGACTCCGAGTTGTTCGCCGAACTCAGCCCGCGCCAGCACATCGACCTGCTGCTCGGCTCCTTCGGCCGTCCGGCCAGTGCCGAGGATGTGCTGGAACTCCTGGAGTACGCCGGACTCGGGGTGTGCGCGGACGTGGCCGCGGCGGCGCTGAGCGCGGGGCAGCGGCAGCGGTTGCTGCTGCTCGGCGCGATCGCCCGGCCGCACGATGTGCTGCTGCTGGACGAACCCGAGCGGGCCCTGGACGTCAACGCGCGGGGCTGGGTGGCCGAGCTGGTGCGGCAGTGCACTGCCGAGGGGGTCGCGGTGGTGGTGGCCACGCACGATCCGAACCTGCGCGCGGCCATCGCGGATCGCACCGTGGAGCTGACGTGACCCGGCTGCTCACCCGCCTGCTGCCGGACGACCGCGCCCTGGGCTGGTTGTTCCTGGCCGCGCTGCTGGTCTACCCGTTCTTCGACCTGGCCGACGTCCGCGTCACCCTGGGCGTGACCACCGGCGCGGCCGCCGAGCCCGCGGTGCTGGCCCTGCTCTGCCTGGCCGCCGCGCTGGCCTGGCGATCACTGAGCCAGCGCGGTTTCCAGTGGGCCAGTCCGGCCCAGCTCACCTGGTCCGACTTCGGGCCCGGGGGCCGGGTGCGCACCCTGGGCCGCCGGATGTGGGCGGCCTGGGCGGCCAGGCTGGGCGGACTCGGTTACCTGTGGGGCCTGGTCGCGCTGGTCGGCGGGCTGTCCGTGCCTGCCACCCTCGCGGGCACCGCGCTCCTGCTCAGCAGCGCCGCACTGGCCGCGGTCCTGGTGTGGCGGCTGCCGACGGAGTTGACCAGCGCGGTCGAACTCGCGCTGCCCGCCGTGCTCGCCGCACTGGCTGTCCTAGCGCTCTGCGGCCTGCTCACCCCGATCCTGCTCGCCGCCGTCGCGGGCGCCTTCCTGACCTTGACCGGCGCTGCCCTGATCGGCGCCAGACGGGCGGCCGATCGCCTGGGCCGGGCCCAGCTGGTCAGCCGCTGGGCCAACCGGGTCATCCGCGGCGTCGCCACCCGCTTCCTGGACGTCCTGCTGCTGCTCCCGGTCGGCGAACCCGTCTCCGCACGCCTCACCCTGCGCCGCCCGGTGCTGCTGCGCCTGGAGCTGGTCCGGCTGCTCGCCCGCCGCCGCTTCGTGCTGCCCTCGCTGCTGCTGGCCGGCCTGGTCGCGGCGGGCGTCGCCTGGGGGCTGTCCCCGGTCTGGCTGTTCGGGCTCGGCGGCTACTTCGCCGTGCTGCCCTTCACCGGCGGCCTCGGCGAGCTGTACCGCAGCGCCGGGCTGCGCCGCTGGCTCGGCTTCGACCGCCGGGTGATCTGGCAGACCTGGGCCGGTCTGCTCACCGCCCTGGTCACGCTGTGGACCGCGGCCGCGCTGCTGCTCGTCCCCGCCGCCCTGACCCCGGCGCTGGCCCTGGTCATCCCGCTGGTCGCGGTGTCGGTGCTGCGCACGGTCGCCCGCGACGCCGCCAGCTACGACACCAGCACCGCCACCATCGAACTCGGCGCCGGGCCGATCCCGGTCGCCTACCTGGCCAACACCTTCCGCGGCCTGGTGCTGCTGCTCTTCGGCCTGCTGCTGCTCGGCTGACTCACTGGGCGGCGGGCTAGTTCCAGGACGGCAGCCAGACCTCGGCCTGCCAGCGCCACGGGGTCACCGAATCGCCGTTGAGGATCGGCCACAGCCAGACGAAGTTGGCGATCACCAGGCCCACGTACAGCGCGACCACCAGCAGCCCGGTCTTGCGCCGTTCCACGCCGTCGCTGGCCTTGCCCAGGATCTCGCCCAGGATCAGCACCAGGCCGAGCACCATGAACGGGGCCATCGGGGTGGCGTAGAAGTAGTACATCTGGCGGTCCAGGTTGGTGAACCAGGGCAGCCAGCCCGCGCAGTAGCCGACCAGCACGGCGGCGTAGCGCCAGTCCAGCTTGCCGAAGGCGCGCCAGATCGCCCAGCCCAGCATCGGGAAGGCCAGCCACCACATGGCCGGGGTGCCGATCAGCTTCACGCCTGCCATGCAGTCGGTGCGGCCGCAGCCGGGCACCACGCCGTTGGACTCCAAGTAGTAGAGCATCGGCTTGAGGCCCATCGGCCAGGCCCACGGCTTGGACTCGTACGGGTGTTTCTCGGTCGGGCTGAGGTTGTTGTGGAAGTTGAGCACCTCGCCGTTGTTGTACAGCAGCGCGCGCAGCGCGTCCGGGATGAAACCCCAGGTCCCGCCCTCGGGCAGGGTGCCGCCGACCAGGTGCCGGTCCACCCCGGTCTCACTGGCGTACCAGGCCCACCAGGTGCCGAAGTAGACCAGCACCGGCACCACCGCGAAGGCGGCGAAGGCCGGGAACAGGTCCCTGGCGATGGTGCCGCGCCAGGGGCGGCGCACCCCGGCCGCGCGGCGGGCGGTGACGTCCCAGAACACGCTCAGCGCGGCGAAGGCCAGCACGAAGAAGGCCGCCGACCACTTCACGCCCAGCCCCAGGCCGAGCAGCAGCACACCGGCGAAGCGCCACCAGCGGAAGCCGAGCCGCGGCCCGTACTCGCTGGCGTTGATCCAGCCCTCGCGCACCGCCACGGCCAGCCGGTCGCGCACGATGTCCCGGTCCACCAGCAGCGCGCCGAAACCGGCCACGATGAACACGGTCAGGAAGATGTCCAGCATGCCGACCCTGGACTGCACGTGGCTGACCCCGTCGGCCACCAGCAGCACCCCGGCCAGCGCGCCCAGCAGCGTGGAGCGGGTCAGCCGCCGCGCGATCCGGACGATCAGGATGATGCACACCACGCCCGCGATGGCCGCGGTGAACCGCCAGCCGAGGCCGTTGTAGCCGAAGAGCCACTCGCCGAAGCCGATCAGCTGTTTGCCCAGCGGCGGGTGCACGATCAGCCGGAAGCCGGGGTTGTCCTCGTAGCCGCCGTTGCGCAGCACCTGCCAGGCCTGCGGCACGTAGTGCTTCTCGTCGAAGACCGGCGTGCCCTTGTCGGTGGGGTGGGCGAGGTTCCAGAACCGCACCAGCCCGCCCAGCAGCGCCAGGGACAGGGTCACCAGCCAGCCGCGCAGGCGGTCGGTCGGCATGGGCGGGCCGAGGCGCTCGGCCGGGTCGTGCACCACGGCGCCACCTGGCGGTTCGGGCGGCGGCGCCTTCTCGGCTGCCAGCCAGCCCTCGTCGGTCGTACGGCCGGCGGCGGGCGGCACCAGAACACTCACGGCGTCGATCGTAGGGTGAGGAGCATGGACGCCCCACCCGGATCGGGTCGATTGGTGCTCGCCGCCACCCCGCTTGGCGAGATCGGCGACGCCTCACCGCGCCTGTCCGAGGCCCTGCGCAGCGCCGATGTCATCGCCGCCGAGGACACCCGACGCCTGCGCAACCTGTGTTCCGCGCTCAAGGTCGAGCCACTCGGCCGGATCGTCAGCTTCTACGAGCAGAACGAGGTGGGCAGGCTGCCCGGCCTGGTCGAGGCCATCCGCGGCGGTGGGACGGTCGTGCTGGTCACCGACGCGGGCATGCCCAGCGTGTCCGACCCCGGCTACCGGCTGGTCGCGGCCTGCGTGACCGAGGACCTGCATGTCACCTGCCTGCCAGGACCCTCCGCGGTGACCACCGCGCTGGCCGTGTCCGGACTGCCCTGCGAGCGGTTCTGTTTCGAGGGCTTCCCGCCGCGCAAGGCCGGTGAGCGGCGGCGCTGGTTCACCCAGCTGGCCAGCGAGCAGCGCACCTCGGTCTTCTTCGAGGCCCCGCACCGGCTGGCGGACAGCCTGGCCGACGCGGCCGAGGTGCTCGGCGGCGACCGGCTGGCCGCGGTCTGCCGGGAACTGACCAAGACCTACGAGGAGATCCGCCGCGGCACCCTCGCCGAGCTGGCCGAATGGGCCGCCGAGGGGGTGCGCGGGGAGATCACCGTGGTGCTCGCCGGGGTGCCGCCGGAGCAGAACGAGGTCGAGGTGACCGCGCTGGTGGAGGTGGTGGAGGAGCGGGTGCGCGGTGGCGCCCGGCTCAAGGACGCCACCGCCGCGGTCGCGGCCAGCACCGGGGTCAGCCGCAAGGCCCTCTACGACGCGGTGCTGCTGGCCCGCAAGAGCTGATCAGCCCAGGCAGACCTTGCGCACGGTGTTCAGGTTCTGCACCGTCTGCTTGGCCCAGTTGCCCAGGTTGACCACACCGTCGACCTTCTCCTTGGCCAGCGAGGTGTAGTGGTCGGCCACCGTGGTCAGCGCGCCCTTGAGGTCGGCCTCGGCCACGTTCTTGGTCAGGTCGATCAGCCGGTCGGCCTTCTCCTTGGCCTCGTTCCTGGTCTGCTGCGGGTCGTCCGGGTTGGGCTGCAGGGTGGCCAGGTTGATCGCCTCGGTGCACACCTTGGCCTTGTCCGCGAACGCGCTCGCCTGCTGGCAGGCGCCGAGCACGGCGATCGCCGGCACCGTGGCGAGAGCGAGTAAGACCAGCCGTGACCTGCGCATCGGAACCCCTCCAGTGGTGGACGTCTTCGGTGGCGCCCAGGCTAGGGAGAGCGGAAGTCAGCCCGCGTCGGTCCCCGGGCTGACCCCGATCTCCTCCGCTGGGTGGACAACCCCGCCCGCGTAGAGCCGCCGGATCACGTCGTCGATGCTGGGCTCCACCACCGAGATGTCGTGCACCGCGGCCCGTTCGGCCACCGCCGCGATCAGCGCGGCCGCGGTGATCCGGTCCCGCCGGAAGACCAGGTGGTGCCGCCTGCCCTCGTTCTCCACCCGGCACCCGGTCACCCCAGGCAGCCCGGTCAGCGGCTCGGCAGGCGCCTCCAGGTCGACCACCAGGGTGCGCTCGCCGACCGCCTCGGTGCGCAGCCGGGACAGCGGTCCGTCGGCCAGCACCCGGCCGTGGTCGATGACCAGCAACCGGCGGCACAGCCGTTCGATGTCGTCCAGGTCGTGCGTGGTCAGCAGCAGGGTGACGCCGCGGGTGGCGTTCAGCTCGGCCAGGAACTCGCGCAGCCGCTCCTTGGACTCCAGGTCAAGGCCGATGGTCGGTTCGTCCAGCACCAGCAGTTCCGGGGCGTGCAGCAGTGCCGCGGTGACCTCCCCGCGCATCCGCTGGCCGAGCGAGAGCTGCCGCACCGGCGTGCCCAGGAAATCGCCCAGCCCCAGCAGTTCCACGCATTCGGCGAGCCGGGTGGCGTGCTCGGCGGCGGGCACCCGGTAGATATCGCGCAGCAGCGCGAAGCTGTCCGAGAGCGGCAGGTCCCACCAGAGCTGGCTGCGCTGGCCGAAGACCACGCCGATCCGCGCGGCCAGCTCCACCCGCCGCCGGGACGGGTCCAGGCCGCAGGTGCGCACCCGGCCGCCGGTGGGAGTGAGGATGCCGGTGAGCATCTTGATCGTGGTCGACTTGCCGGCGCCGTTGGGCCCGACGTAGCCGACCGCCTCGCCGCGCTGCACCGCGAAGGACACCGAGTCCACCGCGGTCACCTCGTGCCGTTCGCTGCGGAACCGGCTGAGCTTGCGGCGCACGGTGAAGGTGCGGGTCAGGTCCTCGGCTTCGAGGTGCGGGGTCATGATCCAGTCCCTCGGTAGTGTCTGACCGCGGCCCGCCACACCAGCGCGGCCAGTCCCAGCGCGAGCACCGCCACCACCGGGCTGATCCAGCCCAGGAAGGCAGGCGTGCCAAGGGGATCGGGCTTGCCGAGCAGGGCGAGCGCGGGGAAGTAGGCGATGAAGGCGGCCGGGATGACGAAGGCCAGCGCGGTGCGCAGCCAGGCCGGGTAGACGGTGATCGGGTACGAGGCGAGGAAGTGCCCGCCGTAGGTGAGGCTGTTGGCCAGGTCCGAGCCCTCGATCAGCCAGAAGCACACCGAGGCCGCCATGATCCACACCGCGCTCATCAGCACCGCGCCCGCGATCGGGGTGATCACCAGCAGCAGTGCGGTGTGCCAGCCCCATTCGATGTCCACTGTGGACACCACATAGGTCAGCACGCCGATGCCCAGGCAGATCCGGCCCAGCCGCCGGAGCTGGAAGTCCGAGACCATGATCTGGCCGAGGCTGCTCAGCGGCCGGGTCAGCACCGAGTCGAACTTGCCGGTGCGCAGGTACTGCGGCAGCCGGTCGAGCTGGCCGACCGCCAGATCGGCCAGGCCGAAGGAGGTGCTGGCCAGCGCGTACATCAGCAGCACCTCGGCGCGGCTGAACCCGCCGAGGTCGGTGATCCGGGAGAAGATCACCAGGATCGCCACCAGCTCGGTGGCCTGCGCGATCGCGTCGCCGAGGCAGGCCATCGCGAAGGAGGCCCGGTAACTCAGCTGCGAGCGGATCTGGGCGCCGATCAGCCTGCGGTACACCGCGAGGCTAGCCACCCTGCACCACCACCTTGCGCACCGCGCCGCGCATGGCCAGCCGCCCGCCGAGGTAGAGGATGCCGAACCAGGCTGCCTGGTAGGCCAACGGGATCAGCGGTGCACCGGCCTCGGTGAACACGTCGATCGGGGCCTGCACCAGGCAGGGGAACGGGGTCAGCCAGAGCACGGTCTGCACCCAGTCCGGGAAGAAGGCCAGCGGCACGATCAGCCCGCCCAGGATCCCGGCGGACATGCCGTAGAGCGACACCGGCCCGCGGTTGTCCAGCAGCCAGAACGCGCTCAGCGCCAACAGGAACCGGGCGCAGAAGCTCACGCCCACCGCCAGCGCCAGGCTCAGCGGGAACAGCAGCCAGGTCAGGCCCTGTCCCGGCCACAGGAACGGGAAGAACAGCGCGCCGAAGATCACCGGCGGCAGGAACCGGGTGAGCACGGCATAACCGGCCCGGCCGAGGTCCTCGGCGAGCAGGGCCAGTTGCAGGTTCCACGGCCGGGACAGGTCCACCACGACGTCCCCGGTGCGCACCCGCTCGCCGATCTCGTGCTGGCCCCACAGCACGACGGTGGCGAGCATGCCCTGCCCGAGCCAGACGTAGGTGGCCGAGCGGGCCGGGTCGTAGCCGGCGATCTCGCGCCGCCCGTCGAGCATGGCGAAGAGCACCGAGACCCGGAGCAGCCCGAAGACGACGTTGGTGAACAGGCCCGCGACGGTGGCCTGACGATAGGAGGAGTAACGACGGAAACCCGCGCCGATCATGCGCGCATAGGGAGCTGCCGAAGAGCGCACGTCCAGCAACGCTACGGCGCGGGGCAAGTCAATTAGGGGATGAGCACGATCTTCCCGACCCCGCGGGAGCCGGTCATCTTCGTCAGTGCGGCGGCCGCCTCCACCAGTGGCATCCGCTCGGCGATCGGCACCTCCAACTGTCCACTCCGGACCAGCTCGAACACCTCGGCCAGCGCCGCGTTCGCGCCGGCGCCCGGCCGGATGCCGTAGAAATCGGCCCGCCGCCCGTTGCTCGCGCCGAGCAGTCCGCGCACCTTGTAGCCGAGAATCCGGCCGACCAGCGGCAGGTACGGCAGGAACCGGTTGCCTGGCTTGTCATAGGTGCTGGCCGAGCCGTAGCCGATGACGATCCCCTTGCGCGCCAACAGGTTCCAGCTCTGCGCGTAGCTCTGCGCGCCCAGGTGGTCGAACACCGCGTCCACCCCGTCGGGCGCCAGCTCACGCACCCGCGCCGGCACGTCGCCGCGGTAGTCGATCGGTTCGGCGCCCAGTTCGCGCACGGCCTCGTGCTTGGCCGCCGAGGCGGTGCCCAGCACCCGCGCGCCCGCGTTCAGCGCGAGCTGCACCAGCAGCGTGCCCACCCCGCCACTGGCCCCGTGCACCAGCACGGTCTGCCCGGACCCGAGCTTGGCCCTGGCGGCCATCTGGAACGCGGTGATCCCGTTGAGCACCGCGGCCACCGCGGTCGGGCTGTCCACGCCCTCGGGCACCGGCACCAGCTTGGTGGCCTCGACCTCGGCGAAACTCCGCCAGCCGCCGGTGACGGTCAGCGCGGCCACCCTGGTGCCGGTCAGGTGCTGGGAGACGCCGTCGCCGATCGAGCGCACCTTGCCGACCAGGTCGTAGCCGGGGGTGAACGGGAACTTGGGTTGGGCGGGGTAGGTGCCGTGCAGCATGTGCACGTCCGCGAAGGCCACCCCGCTGGCCTCCACCTCGATCAGCGCGGTGCCTGCCGCCGGGTGGTGTGCGGTGCGTTCCCGCACCTCAACCGGTCCGCCCTTGGCCGCAACCACGATCTCGCGTACCCGAGTCACCAGGGCACTCCTCCCAGTCAGGGGGTGAGCACGATCTTGCCGGTGACGCCGCCCGCGGTGAGTGTGGTCAGCGCCTCACCGGCCCGGTCCATCGGCAGCCTTTCGGCCACCCTTGGGTCCAGCTTTCCACCTCGCGCCAAACCGAAAACTTCAGCCAGTGCGGCGCGGCAGTCCTAACAGGTCTCTTACTGGAGTAAGAACTTCTTACATGAGTTTGACTCTGTTACATTCATCCTGTCAAGCGGGCAGGAGGACACGGGTGAGCGACCGGCGCGAGCGGTTCCGCGAGCAGACCATCGCCGAGGTGAAGGAGCACGCGCTGGCCCAGGTGGCCGAGGCAGGCGCGACCGGGGTGTCGGTGAACGCCATCGCCAAACGCATGGGGGTGACCGGCCCGGCGCTCTACCGCTACTTCGCCAGCCGGGACGCCCTGCTCACCGCGCTGATCTCGGACGCCTACCACGACCTGGCCGACGCGGTGACCGAGGCGACCACCGGCGCCGCCGGGCAACGGGCCCGCGCCTACGCCGCCGCCTTCCGCGGCTGGGCCCTCGCCCAGCCGCACCGGTACCTGCTGCTCTTCGGCACCCCCGTGCCCGGCTACCAGGCTCCCGAGGACACCATCGCGGCCGCCAACCGGGCGATGACCGTGCTGCTCACCGTCTTCGACGACACCGGCCGTAAGCCCGGCCCGGAACTACCCGGTCAGCTCCGGGACGAGCTGGCCACCTGGGGCGCCCGCGCCGGGCACGGCGACCGCAGCCCGGCCGAACTGCACTGGGCGCTTACCGCGTGGAGCCGCCTGCACGGCCTGGTCAGCCTGGAGGTGACCGAACAGTTCGGTCCGATGGGCATCTCGGCGGGCGCGCTGTACGAGCGCGAGGTGGACGAACTGGTGGCCGAGCTGCCGGGGTAGGACCTAGCCCGCGGCCACCGGCGGCACCGAGGACCAGCCGCCGGGCAGCAGGTCCCACTCCAGCCAGGGCACCGCCCCGGCCCGCTGCAGCGCGGCCGCGGACAGCCACACCGCGGCGAAGGTCAGCACCGGCAGGATCAGGCTCAGTTCGACCTTGCCGCCGGTCTTCATCCGCAGCAGCTTCGGCGGGGCCACCGGGAACCACAGCTTGCCCATGATCGGCACCGGCCACAGCATCGGGCAGCCCTGCTCGGTGATCGCGTCCCCGATGTAGTGCGCCACGCAGCCGGTGATCACCGCGATGCCCAGCGCCGGGGCCTGCTCCGGCCCGGTCTGCGCCCAGGACCAGCACAGGATGGTCAGCAGCGCGGAGGAACCGCTGATCGCCCAGGCGTCCCGCTTCGGGCACCACTTGTGCATCAGTCCGCGCACGGCCAGGCCGCAGAAGAAGAACAGCAGGATCGGCAGCGCCCACCGGTTGGTCGCCTGCACCACCGCGGTGGTGCCGATCCCGGCCAGCAGCGCGAAGACCACGGTGTGGGTCAGTCCGCGGTGGCCACCGTCCCGGTTGGAGTCCTTCTTGGTCCGGGTTCCCCGATACACCGCGTGACTGACCGTGTTGATCGCCTTGGACGCGGCTTTGCTGATCGGGCCGAAGGTGCGGGACACCGTGGAGCCGGGGTGGTCAAGATCGGGCAGCAGTGCCGCGCCGGAGGCCATGATGGCCCCCACCACCACGGTCTGCGGGGTGAAGTGCCCCAGGTCGTAGGCGCCGAAGCCGACCACCACCGCCCCCCAGGCGGCTGTGCCACTGATCGCGTGCGTCGGCCCTGTCGACATGGTTCCCCCCGCAGATTCACCCGGTTCAGCGAGGGAAACCTATCGGTCGGCACCGACAGCGAGTGTGACGGTGTTCCCTTTTCCCGAGGGCCAAAAGCAACTACCCGCCGCTACCAGTACGCTTGTCTTGCTTGCATTGTCGCGAGAGGAGAGCCCGCCGCATGGGCAAGATCAAGGTTCACGGGACCGTCGTCGAGCTCGACGGCGACGAGATGACCCGCATTATCTGGCAGTTCATCAAGGACAAGCTCATCCACCCGTATCTCGATGTCAACCTCGAGTACTACGACCTCGGCATCGAGTACCGGGACGCCACCGACGACCAGGTGACGATCGACTCGGCCAACGCCATCAAGAAGCACGGCGTCGGCGTGAAGTGCGCGACCATCACCCCCGACGAGGCGCGCGTCGAGGAGTTCGGCCTGAAGAAGATGTGGCGGAGCCCGAACGGGACCATCCGCAACATCCTCGGCGGCGTGGTCTTCCGCGAGCCGATCATCATCTCCAACATCCCGCGCCTGGTGCCCACCTGGACCAAGCCGATCATCATCGGCAGGCACGCGCACGGTGACCAGTACAAGGCCAGCGACTTCAAGGTCCCCGGTCCTGGCACCGTCACCATCACCTACACCCCGGCCGACGGCTCCGCGCCGGTGGAGATCGAGGTGGCGCAGTTCCCCGAGGGCGGCGGCGTCGCCATGGGGATGTACAACTTCCGCAAGTCCATCGAGGACTTCGCCCGCGCCTCGCTGTCCTACGGGCTGCTGCGCAACTACCCGGTCTACATGTCGACCAAGAACACGATCCTCAAGGCCTACGACGGCATGTTCAAGGACGTGTTCGAGGAGATCTTCCAGGCCGAGTTCAAGGCCGAGTTCGACGCCAAGGGCCTGACCTACGAGCACCGCCTCATCGACGACATGGTCGCCGCGGCCATGAAGTGGGAGGGCGGCTACGTCTGGGCGTGCAAGAACTACGACGGTGACGTGCAGTCCGACACCGTGGCGCAGGGCTTCGGCTCGCTGGGCCTGATGACCTCCGTGCTGATGACCCCGGACGGCAAGACCGTCGAGGCCGAGGCCGCGCACGGCACCGTCACCCGGCACTTCCGCCAGCACCAGGCCGGCAAGCCGACCTCCACCAACCCGATCGCCTCGATCTACGCGTGGACCGGTGGCCTGAAGCACCGCGGCAAGCTGGACGGCACCCCCGAGGTCACCGGCTTCGCCGAGGCCCTGGAGCAGGTCATCATCAACACCGTCGAGAGCGGCAAGATGACCAAGGACCTGGCGCTGCTGATCAGCAAGGACCAGGAGTGGCTGACCACCGAGGACTTCCTCGGCACCCTGGATGAGAACCTGCAGAAGAAGATGGCCGGCTGAGTCCGGTCACCACAGGTTCCGAGGGCCGTCTTCCCGCGCCGGAAGACGGCCCTCGGGCTTTTTCCGCTCACCGTTCGTTGCCGCCGCAAGCACGTTCGGGTGGCCGGTCCGGCCACCCGAGTGCACTTGCCCGCCGCCCTCTTCGCAGCTCAGAGCCAGCCCGCTATACCGGGTACAGGCCCGTGAGCGCCGAGGAGGCTGCCGTGTTCATGATCCGTCCGGTGCTGTTGGCAGGTGCCGCCGCCGCTGGTCTGTTCGTGCTGTCCTTCGGCAGCAACGCCCAGGGCGACAAGCCGGGGGAGGCCCCGGCCGACGGCAAGCCCCGCTGCGAGTTCCATGTGCAGGCCGATCTGCTCAACGTCCGCTCCGGCCCCGGCACCGCGCACAAGGTGGTGGCCAGGCTGCGCAAGGACGCCCAGACCGGCGGTCACGGCGAGACCAAGGACGGCTTCCGCAAGCTCGCCGACGAGCGCTGGGTGGCCGCGGAGTTCCTGAAACCGGACTCCCGCAACACCTGCCAGTAGCGCCTCAGCGCACCCCGGTCACCACGCCACCGGCCCCCAGTTCGACCCGGGGCCGCTCCCCGTCCATGTCCAGCCCCCGCACCCCGAGTCCGGACACCCCCGAGGGCAACGGCGCGCGCCGTGGCGCCGCCGCCGCCCGCGCGCCCTCGGGCAACGCGTCGATGGCCACCGGATCTCCCGCCACACTGGCGTTCTCCGCCACGACCACCACCTGATTGCCCTCGATCCGGGCCCCCAGCACGAGGTCCACCCGGACCCCGTCCACCTCCCCGCTGAGCCGCCCGTCCGGCGCCGGCCGCAACCCGGTCACCGCGGGCAGCGAGACGAACCAGGACACGTCCTCGGCCCGGTGCCGCCCGGGGTCCACCTGCCGGGCCAGCACCCGGACCGGGTTCCCCATCCCGTCCACCCCGCTCGCCTCGACCAGCTCGAACCAGCTCCCCGCCGAGTCCACCCCCGGCAGCCCCTCCACCCGGACCCCGGACACGTCGCCGCCCACCAGTGGCCGCACCTCCGCCGCCGCGGCGGCCTCCGAGGCCGAGTTCCCGGCCAGCAACAACGGCGCGATCAGATAGCCCACCACCGCCAGCCCCGCGGCAAAGGCCGCCACCCGCCCTGCATTGACCCGCCGCCCGGTCCCCATGTCCGCTGCTCCTCCCCAGTGAAGTTGCCCCCACCCTGCCGGGCCACCGGGAGCCCGCACCTCGGCTGAAAAGCCGGAGATCGAGCCGGCGGATCGGTCATTCGGCCAGCCCTGTCACCGCTCCGACCAGCCTTGACACCCTCAAGACGACTGGTCATATTTAACTCATGCCACGTCCCAGCGTCCGCGAGGTCATCGTCGAGACGGCCCTCGCCGAGTTCCACCGCAGCGGCTATTCCGCCTGCTCGGTGGACGCCATCACCCGCGCCGCCGGCGTGCCCAAGGGCTCCTTCTACAACCACTTCCGCAGCAAGGAGGAGCTGGGCGTCGAGGTGATCGGGCGGTACGCGGCCAACCCGGAGTGGAGCCGGGACGCCGACCCCGCGGCCGCGCCGCTGCAACGGTTGCGCGCGCGGTTCGGGATCATGCGGGATGTCATGGTGGGCAACGAGTTCACCCGCGGCTGCCTGATCGGCAACATGGGCTCCGAGCAGGCCGATCACAGCGCGGCGATCCGGGCCGAGGTGGACACCGACCTGAGCGCCTGGTCCGGGGCGATCGCCGAACTGGTGCGGGAGGCGCAGGCCGGCGGCACCGCGCCCGCAGGGCTGGACCCGGACCGGGTGGCCCGGTTCGTGCTCAACGCCTGGCAGGGTACGGTGCTGCGGACCAAGGTGGTGCGGTCCGGACAGGCCTTCGACGACTTCTTCGCGACCGTGTTCGACGACCTGCTCGCCGCGGACTAGTGTCCTGAGTCGTTAGTTCGTGTGCAGTGGCTTAGGGTTCAGTATGCCCAGCCCTAAGCTGCCCGCACTGGCGCTCTCCGATGACGAGCTACACACACTGAACGGCTGGGCGCGGCGACGGAAGACAGCCCAGGCAGTGGCGCTGCGATCACGGATCGTGTTGCGCTGCGCTGAAGGCGGCTCGAACAGCGAGATCGCCACCGAGCTGGGCATCCAGCGCAACACAGTGGCCAAGTGGCGTTCACGGTTCATCGCCGACCGTCTGGACGGCCTGCTCGACGAAGCACGCCCCGGCCGTCCCCGCACGATCTCCGATGAGCAGGTCGAGGCGGTGATCGTGAAAACACTGGAGTCCACACCGGCCAACGCCACGCACTGGTCCACACGTTCGATGGCCGCCGAGTCCGGCCTGACCCAGACCGCGGTCTCCCGGATCTGGAACGCCTTCGCACTCCAACCGCACCGACGTGAGGCATGGAAGCTGTCCAAGGACCCGTTGTTCGTGGACAAGATCAAGGACGTGGTCGGCCTCTACCTCGCACCACCGGAACGGGCGGTGGTGCTGTGCGTGGACGAGAAGTCCCAGATCCAAGCACTCAACCGCACCGCACCCATCTTGCCCCTATTGCCGGGAACGCCACAGCGGGCCAGTCACGACTACATCCGGCACGGCACCTCAAGCCTCTACGCCGCCCTGGACATCACCACCGGCAAGATCATCGGACGGCTCCACGCACGGCACCGCGCGATCGAGTTCAAGAAGTTCCTGATCGCCATCGACAAGGAGGTCCCCGCCGAGCTGGCGGTGCATCTGGTGCTGGACAACGTCTCCAGCCACAAGACACCGGTCATCAAGCGCTGGCTGGCCGCCCACCCGCGCTTCACCGTGCACTTCACCCCGACCTCAAGCTCCTGGCTCAACCTCGTCGAACGCTGGTTCTCTGAACTGACCACCAAAAAGCTCCAACGCGGAAGCCACACCAGCGTCCGCGCGCTCAACGCCGACATCCGCGCCTGGATCAAGACCTGGAACGACAATCCCCGGCCCTACGTCTGGACCAAGACCGCCGACCAGATCCTGGAATCCATCGCCCGCTACTGCACGCGAATTAACAACTCAGGACACTAGGCCGTCAGGTCGAGCACCACGCGGAAGCGGGCATTGCCGGAGAGCATGTGCTCGTAGGCCTTGGGCGCCTCGCTCATCGGCAGCACCTCGTTCATTGCCCGGATCCCGCCGCGCACGCTGAAGGCCAGGTTGTCCTCGTTCTCGATCGAGGAGCCGGTCAGGCAGCCGGTGATCGACCGGGTGCCGAAGATCAGGTCGGTGGTGTTCACCGTGATCGGGTCCCCGGCCGCGCCGAGCACCAGCAGCACGCCCCGCGGCGCCAGCCCGGCGACCAGCGGTGACATCGAGGCCCCGCTGGCGGCGGTGGCCACGATCGCCGCCGCGCCGCCGAGCCGCTGCAGGGCCTCGCCAGGGTCCTCGGTCCGGCTGTCGATGTAGTGCTCCGCGCCCAGCTCGGCCGCCAGCGCCGCCTTGTCCGTGCCCCTGGCGATCGCCGCCACCCGGTAGCCGAGCGCGCGGGCGTACTGCAGTCCCAGGTGCCCGAGCCCGCCGATGCCCTGCACCGCCACCAGCGCGCCGGGCCGCGCGTCCAGCCCCGCCAGCGCGCTGTAGGTGGTCAGCCCCGCGCACAGCAGCGGCGCGGCCTCCACCGCCGACAACTCCGCCGGGATCCGGACCAGCCCGGACGCCCGCGCGTAGACCACCTCGGCGTACCCGCCGTCCACGCTGGTGCCGGTGCGCGGCTGGTCCGCGCAGTTCACGAAGTCGCCCCGGCGGCAGGACTGGCAGGCGCCGCAGTGCCCGCCGAGGAAGCCCACGCCCACCCGCTCACCGGCCTGCCAGCCGCGCACTCCGGCGCCGACCGCCTCGATCACCCCGACGATCTCGTGCCCCGGCACGATCGGCTGGCTCGGGTCTTCGCGCAGCCCCTCGGCCGCCATCGCGTCGGTGTGGCAGACGCCGCAGGTCAGCGCGCGCAGCCGCACCTCGCCGGGGGCCGGCTCCCGGATCTGCCGTTCGACCAGCGTGAACTGCCGGGAACCCCGCGCCTCGACAGCGCGGTAGGTGGACTTGGATGCAGTGGTCATGAGGTCAATATGACCGGTCGTCTTAAACTCTGTCAAGCGACACCTTGGCTGGTCGGCGGTCCGTCCTCAGCCTCGCCGGCGCGCTGGACGAGCGGTTCCGCCGCTACCCGTGACAGCTCAGCGCGGCTTGCCCTCCTTGAGCGTCTCGACCGACTTCGCGATCCGCCGGGCCCTGGTCTCCGCGGTCTTCGCGCCGTCGATGTTGAGCGTGTGCCAGCGCTGGTTGCTGTAGGACAGGCCCCGGAAGAACTCCGCCGCGGCGGGTTCGGCGGCCAGCGCGGCGGCCAGGTCCGCGGGCATCTCCACCGTGCGCGGCGCGGTGTCCAGGGCCACCGTCACCTCGATCCGGTCACCCGCCGCCACCCCGGCCGCGGTGCGGTTCTCCGCGCTCAGCGGCAGCCAGTACTCCCCGCCCATCACCGCGACCGTGCTGCGGTAGCGGTGCCCGCCGATGGTGACCAGCACGGCGGGCCGCTTGCCCGCGTCGAGCACCTCCACCACCTCCACCGGCACCCGCAGCCCGGTCGCGGTCTTGCCGCCCAGCTCAACGGTGGTCAGAAACTTCATCGCGGTGCCCTTTCCACTGTGGTACCAACGCGATCGTGACCACTGCCGCGGATCGTCTCGACCACTGGATCCGCACGCGGTTCGCCGACCTCAACACCGAACTGGAGCAGCGCTACTTCGCCGCCCACACCGAGATCCTGCTCGGTGACCCCGACATCGACCGGCTCAAACACACGATCGTGACCCAGGGCGCCACGCTGATCGCCGAACTGGACCCGGTCACCAGCTACGACCTGCTCGGTCTGGTCGGCTTCTACCTGGGCGCCTGCCGCAGGCACGAGGTCGGCAGTGCGGCCGAGCTGACCCCCGCGCACGCCGTGGCCAACCGGATCGGCCTGGCCCTTGGCGTCGCGCCACGCTACGTCTTCGCGCACCAGTCGCTGTACAACCTGGCAGGCCGCGCGGGCTACCGCACCTTCACCACCCTGCCCGACGAGCGGATCTTCATCGAGTACAACGGCCTGGCCGTGCTGGCCTATCAGCGCGCGGCCACCGCGCTGCGCCGCATCCCCACCCTGGGCGTGGGCAACCCGCTGGCGGGCTACCTGCTCGAGGACGCCCGCGCCGCGCTGCTGGATGTGTTGCGGTTCAACCAGAGCCTGGCCAAGGAACTGGACGTGGACCGGTTCTTCCTCAACATCCGCCCGTACTTCAAGTCCTACCGGGTCAACGGCATCGAGTACCGCGGCGCCAACGCGGGCGACTTCGCCGCGGTCAACGAGATCGACCTGCTGCTGGGCCTGTGCCGCCAGGAAGACCCGTTCTACCAGCACCTGCTCAGCGAGAAGGCCCCGTACCTGCCGCCGGAGGACCAGCCGCTGCTGCGCGCTGCGCTGCGGACCGAGCCCCTGCTGACCGCCTTCCTCCGCGAGTCCGCCGAGCCCATGCCGCCCCAGCTCCGCGCCAACGCGGAACTCTTCCTGGCGGTCTGCCGGGCGCACGCCGCCGCCTACACCTTCCACCACCACCAACTGGTCAAGCCGTACCTGGAGGTCCCGGCCCAGCAGACCCCGCCCAGCCGCCAGGAAGACCTCACCGCCAGCGGCCCACCGCTGGCCGTGGTGATCGAGTCCCTGGCCCGGCTGGCCGACCTGCGGGCCGCCAGGGACCGCCCCGGCCTGACCACCGCGCGCACCCGCCTGGACCAGCTCCGCGACCGCTGCGCCTAGCCCGACCCAGCCAGCAACGCGCGCAACCGCAACGCGTTCACCTGCGCGTTGCCCTCGCAGCAGTTGTTGAACACCACCTGGCAGGTCTCCGCCAGCCCGGCCAGTTCCCCGGCCCGCTCCGCCACCCGCGCCAGTTCGGCGTCGTCGTAGCGGTACCGGTACCGCTCCTGCTTGTTCCCGCGCTCCCAGTCCGGACTCCGCCCATGCAACCGCAGCACCGCTGCGGCCGCGGTCGCCGCCGTGACCGGCGGCACCGAACCGGCAAGCCCGGCCGGCATGTCCACGCACACCAGCGCGATCCCTTGCCCGGCAAGGAAATCCAGGGTCCGCTGACACTCCGGCCCGCTCAGCCAGGCCGGATCCCGGAACTCGGCGCACAGCCGCAGCGGCGCCGCCCGCCGTGCGCACTCGGCCAGGTACGCCCGCGCCCGCTCCCCTGGCCGGAACCCGGACGAGAACTGGAACAGCAACAACCCCAGTTTCCCTGCCGCCACCAGCGGTTCCAGCTCCCCGAGGAACCGCTGCCACACCTGCTCGACCAGCTCCGCCCCGAGGTCATCGGCCCGGACCACGCGCACTCCCGGCGGCCGCAACTCCGGCGGCAGCATCGCCACGGGCGTGCGATGCCGGGTCAGCAGACTGAACGCCTTGACGTTGAAGACAAAGTCCGCAGGCGAGCGTTCCGCCCAGCCCCGGACGACCGAGGCCCTCGGCAGTCCGTAGTAGGTGGAGTTGACCTCCACGAAGTCGAACTGCCCGGCATACCAACGCAATCGCTGCTCGGGTCGGTAGATCCCCGGCGGGTACCAGCCCGCCGCGTCCGACCACCCCGCGGTACCCACTCGAATACGTCCCACCCGGCACGGCTGCCCGCCCCGGCAGGCTCCAAACGGCCCCACCCACCGAGGCTCCGGCCAGTGCGGCCACCTATTTAATTCGCCGCCCCTTGACTGTGATCAGCGTCACCGGACACGCTCGCCCCATCTTGCTACTCGTGAGTAGGGAAGGTCCCCATGGCTTCAGGTGTTCGTGCTCCCGGTCGCTTCCTGCTCGCGGCAGGCCTGGCCGCGACGATGGCCCTGCCCGCCGCGTCCGCCATCGCCGCCGCCCCGGCCGGCGTCGGGCGCTACGTGGCGCTGGGCGACTCCTTCGCCTCCGTCGGCACCCTGACCAACATCCACCTCGACCCGGTGGGCTGCGCCCGCTCCAAGGACAACTACCCAGCCCAGCTGGCCGCCCGGATCAAGCCGAAAACCTTCGTCGACCGCACCTGCGGCGCCGCCACCACCCCCGACATGACCGCCCCCCAACAGGTCCCCCTTGGCGTCAACCCACCCCAGTTCGACGCCCTGACCGCGGACACCGACCTGGTCACCCTGACCATCGGCGGCAACGACATCGGCTTCGCCGAGATCGTCCTGACCTGCGCCACCCTCAGCGTCACCGACCCCGGCGGCGCCCCCTGCAAGAAGCACTTCACCAAGGACGGCGACCAGCTCCAGCGCCGCATCGCCGACCTGGGCCCCAAACTCACCAAGGTCCTCACCGGCATCAAGGCCAAGTCCCCCAAGGCCCGCATCGCGGTCGTCGGCTACCTCCGCATCCTCCCGCCCAGCAAGGGCTGCTGGCCGCTCGTCCCGATCGCCGCCGGCGACGTGGCCTACTTCGAGACGGTCCAGGCCAACCTGAACACCAGCATCGGCGGCTGGGCCAAGGCCGCCGGCGCCACCTTCGTCAACCCGGGCCTGGTGACCGGGCACGACGTGTGCCAGCTGCCGGGCACGAAGTGGGTCGAGGGTCTGATCCCGACCTCGCTGTCAGTGCCGGTGCACCCGAACGCGCTGGGCCAGGACTACGTCGGCGGCCTGACCGCCGACGCACTGCGCTAGGACTGACCGATCAGCACCCGCATCCGCTCGGCTTCCAACCCACGCCGCTGCTGCACGAACAGCTCCAGTGCCTGCTCCCGCGTGGCTTGTGCCGCATCCGGATCCCTGCTGGCCAGGGCGTCACCGAGGTGGACCAGCACGTCTGCCTCGGTGGCGGCATCGGTCCGTTGCCGGCACAGTTCCAGGGCTTGCTGGTAGAGGTCGATCGCCTGGTCCAGGTCGCCGGTGCGGGCGGCGATGTAGCCGAGGCTGAGCAGGCAACGGGGGATGCCGCGCTGGTTGTTGTCCTGCTGGCAGCGGGCCAGCGCTGCCGCACAGTGCTCCTGCGCGGTGGCCAGATCGCCGAGCAGCGCGGTGTACCAGCCGATCTCGTTGAGCGCATGCGCGCCGCTGACGGCGTGCGCGAGCTGGTCGTAGAGCCGCAACGCCTCGCGGGAGTGGCGCAGCGCCTGCTGGTAGTCCGCGCGCAGCGCGTAGGTGGACGCCACCGCGCGGTGGGTGTGCGCCTGCCCGAGCTGGTCATCGTCGGCCGCAGCCACCTCCAGGCCACGTTCCAGGTGCTGCAACGCCTCATCGTGCTTGCCGAGCTGCCCGCAAGCCCGGCCCAGATGCCGGTAGGCCTGGGTGCGGTAGAGGGCTTTGCTCAGCTGCGCGGCAGCTGCGGTCCCGGCCCGCCACATGGTGTGGTTGTCGTGCAGGTGACCCTGGCCCAGGTTGAACGAGGTCATGGTCCAGGCCAGCTGCCACACCGCCGCATCGCGGCCCTGCTGCACTGCCAGGTGCTGTGCTGCCATCAGATTGGCGTGCTCGCCAGCGAACCACGCCTCGGCTTCAGCCTCGCTGGCCGGGGGCACAGGCACGCAGCCGTCAAGCAGGCCGGGCAGCTCAATCTCGATGTGGTGCTTAATGAGCTGCCGGTCCGCGCCGTGCGCCATGTGCACGTAGAAGTCAAACAGCCGCTGGGTGGCCAGCTCCTGCTCCCGCTGGGACAGCTCACTCCTGGCCACCTTGCTGGCGTAGAGGCGCAACAGGTCGTGCATCCGGTAGCGCTCGTGCTCGCACTGGAGCAGGGACACTGCCACCAGTTCGTCGAGGATTCGCTCCACCCGTGACTCCGGCAGCCCGGCCAGGCTTGCCGCTGCCGCAACACTGATGTCCTGTCCGGGCGCCAGTCCCAGCAACCCGAACACCTTCTGCTGGTCCTCCGACAGGCCCCGGTACGAGCTGGACAGCACCGCCTGCACCGAGTCCAGCTCGGTGCCACCCAGTCCGGCCAGTCGCTCGGACTCCTCGCGCAGCAGCCTGGCCTGCTTCGTCAGCGAAAATCCGCTCTGGCGCACCTGGGCGGCCACGATGCTCAACGCCAGTGGCAACCCGGCGCAGCAGCCCAGCAGCGCAGCGGTCGCCTCCGGCTCCGCGTCCAGCCGCTGCTCGCCCAGTCGCCTGGCCAGCAGTTCCCTGGCCGCCTCGTCGTTGAGGACCTCGACGTCCACCGGGTGAAAGGGCGTGCTGACCTGCAACCCGGCCAGCCGGTTGCGACTGGTGATGAGCACGGTGCAGGTGCCGCCGCCGGGCACCAGGTCCTTGACCTGCGCGCCGTCCAGGGCGTTGTCGAGCACGATGAGCACTTTCCGGTTGGCCAGCAGGGTCCGGTACAGCGCGACCTGGGCGTGCTCCTCCGCGGGGATCTTGTCCGGGGGCACGTCGAGTGCGGTCAGGAACCCGTGCACGGCCTCCCGTGGTGCCATCGGCGAGCCGGTCGGGTGGAACCCGTTCAGGTCGACGAACAACTGACCGTCCGGAAAACGTTCGATGTTCTGGTACGCCCAGTGCAGCGCCAGCCAGGTCTTGCCCACCCCGCCGGTGCCGTTCAGCGCCGAGATCACCACGGTGGCGCCTTCGGTCGCCCCGTCATCCAGGGCCTTGTTCAGGACCGCCAGCTCGTCCGCCCGGCCGGTGAACGTGCCGGGTGAGTGCGGAAGCTGCCGCGGTGTCGGCCATATCCAGTCGGCGGAGATCGCGACCCCGCCGTAGATCGTCCCGGCCTGCACCAGATTCCCGCTCACCGGTCCGCCAACGGTGTTATGAACCTCGGGAGTGGCCGACATGGCGCACAGTTTGCCCGACTGGCAACAACAAGTGCCCTCTATCGGGCGAACGTCCTACGAGTGTCCTAACTCTCCTGGATGACAGCCCGCCACCCGCGGCGACGAGCCACGGCAGCTCCATCGTCAACTTGATTCATTCCAGAAAATGGGCCAGACTGCCGCCTGTGCCCACCACCTCGGACTTCGAGCGCATGTTGCGTGGGGCCGCCCTGCGGGTGACCCGGCCGCGGCTGGCGGTGCTCGCCGCGGTGCACACGAACCCGCACGCGGACACCGATTCCATCCTCGGTGTGGTGCGCACGGATCTCGGCGCCGTGTCGCACCAGGCGGTCTACGACGTGCTGCGGGCGCTGACCGGGGCGGGTCTGCTGCGGCGGATCGAGCCGCCGGGTTCGGTGGCCCGCTACGAGGCCAGGGTCGGGGACAACCACCACCACGTTGTGTGCCGGTCCTGTGGCGCCATCGCCGATGTCGACTGCGCCGTCGGCGCCGCGCCCTGCCTGACCGCCTCCAACGACCACGGGTTCGTCATCGACGAGGCCGAGGTCATCTACTGGGGCCTGTGCCCCGGCTGCTCCACCACAACCAGTTCCTGAGCACACCTTTGATCTTGGAAGGATTCCCGTGGCTGACAGCCCTGACGCCGTTGTTGGAGAGATGAATGAGGAAGCCGCGGGCGGCTGCCCGGTCTCGGTGGGGCGCCTGAGCCACCCGACCGAGGGCGGCAGCAACCGTGACTGGTGGCCGAACCAGCTCAACCTGGCCATCCTGCGCAAGCACTCCGAGGTCGCCAACCCGATGGACGGGGACTTCGACTACGCCGCGGAGTTCCAGACCCTCGACCTGGACGCGCTGGCCCGCGATGTCGACGAGGTGCTGACCACCTCCAAGGACTGGTGGCCCGCTGACTTCGGCCACTACGGGCCGTTCATGATCCGGATGGCCTGGCACAGCGCGGGCACCTACCGCACCCACGACGGCCGTGGCGGCGCCGGTGCGGGCATGCAGCGCTTCGCGCCGCTGAACAGCTGGCCGGACAACGGAAACCTGGACAAGGCGCGCCGCCTGCTCTGGCCGGTGAAGAAGAAGTACGGCCGCAAGATCTCCTGGGCGGACCTGATGATCTTCACGGGCAACCGCGCCCTGGAGACCATGGGCTTCAAGACCTTCGGCTTCGCCGGCGGTCGCGCGGACGTCTGGGAGCCGGACCAGGACGTGTACTGGGGCCCGGAGCGCACCTGGCTCGGCGGCGACGAGCGCTACACCGGTGACCGCGACCTGGAGAACCCGCTGGCCGCGGTCCAGATGGGCCTGATCTACGTCAACCCCGAGGGCCCCAACGGAAACCCGGACCCGCTGGCCTCGGCCCGCGACATCCGGGACACCTTCGGCCGGATGGCGATGAACGACGAGGAGACCGTCGCGCTGATCGCCGGCGGCCACACCTTCGGCAAGGCGCACGGCGCGGCCGACCCGGACAAGTACGTCGGGGCCGAGCCCGAGGGCGCGCCGCTGGAGGAGCAGGGCCTGGGCTGGCGCAACAGCTTCGGCTCCGGCAAGGGCCGGGACGCCATCACCAGCGGTCTCGAGGTCACCTGGACGGCCACGCCGACCAAGTGGGGCAACGGTTTCTTCCAGAACCTCTTCGGCTACGAGTGGGAGCTGACCAAGAGCCCGGCCGGCGCCCACCAGTGGCAGCCCAAGGACGGCGGCGGCGCGAACACCGTGCCCGACCCCGAGGACGGCTCGCTCACCCGCCCGCCGACCATGCTGACCACCGACCTGGCGTTGCGCTTCGACCCGATCTACGAGCCGATCTCGCGCCGGTTCCTGGAGAACCCGGACCAGTTCGCGGACGCCTTCGCCCGCGCCTGGTTCAAGCTGACCCACCGCGACATGGGCCCGCTGCAGCGTTACCTCGGCCCGCTGGTGCCGCAGGAGAAGCTGCTGTGGCAGGACGTCATCCCCGAGGTGACGCACGAGCTGATCGACGCCGAGGACGTGGCCGCGCTCAAGGCCAAGGTCCTCGACTCCGGCCTGTCGGTCGCCCAGCTTGTCTCCACCGCGTGGGCCTCGGCTTCCACCTTCCGCGGCAGTGACAAGCGTGGCGGGGCCAACGGCGCCCGCATCCGCCTGGAGCCGCAGCGGGCCTGGGAGGTCAACGGTCCGGACACGCTGGCCACCGTGCTGCGCACGCTGGAAGGCATCCAGGAGAGCTTCAACAGCGCCCAGACCGGCGGCAAGCAGGTCTCCCTCGCCGACCTGATCGTCCTCGGCGGCGCCGCCGCGGTCGAGCAGGCCGCCAGGAACGCCGGCCACGACGTCCAGGTGCCGTTCACTCCCGGCCGCGCCGACGCCACCCAGGACCAGACCGACGTCGAGTCCTTCGCCGCGCTGGAGCCGACCGCGGACGGCTTCCGCAACTACCGCGGCAAGGGCCACCGCCTGCCTGCCGAGTACCTGCTCATCGACCGGGCGAACCTGCTCACCCTGAGCGCCCCCGAGCTGACCGTCCTGGTGGGCGGCCTGCGCGTGCTGGGCGCGAACCACCAGCAGTCCACGCTGGGTGTGCTCACCACCGCGGTGGAGTCGCTGACCAACGACTTCTTCGTGAACCTGCTCGACATGGACACCGAGTGGAAGCCGGCCAACGCCGACGCGGAGACCTTCGAGGGCCGCGACCGCGTCACCGGCGAGGTCAAGTGGACCGGCAGCCGCGTCGACCTGGTGTTCGGCTCGAACTCCGAGCTGCGCGCCGTCGCCGAGGTCTACGCCAGCGATGACGCCCAGGAGAAGTTCGTCAAGGACTTCATCGCAGCCTGGGACAAGGTCATGCAGCTGGACCGCTTCGACCTGGTCTGATCGGACCGTCCAGGCCGGCCGCCACCCGGCCGGCCTGGACGCCGGGGCACCGCGCCGCCAATTGAGGTGAACTGCGCGACCCGCTCGACCCGTACTTCTGCACAAGTCGGAACCAAACCGGTGCAGGAGGTCGTCGAATGCGCGCTCGACACAAGAGGATCAACCGCCCCAAGATCGTGGTGACCGCGGCAACCATCACCCTGGCCGCAGCGGTGGTCATCGCCCTGCCCCAGGCCAACGCCGCCAACACAGAGGCCGTAGACCCCGCCGCCGCACCCACGGAAACCTTGCGCAGCAAGGCATCCATCCCCGGCACCGCCTGGGCGGAAGACCCCCAGACCGGCCAGGTCGTGGTGACTGCGGACAGCACCGTCAAGGGCGACAAGTGGAACACCCTGATGTCCACCGTCGGCTCCATCGGCACAAACAAGGTCCGCGTCCAACGAGCCCCCGGCAAGTTCACCCTCTTCGCCGAAGGCGGCGATGCCATCTTCAGCGGCAACTCCCGCTGCTCCCTGGGCTTCAACGTCACCACCAACGCCGGCGCCCCCGCCATCCTCACCGCGGGCCACTGCGTGACCGCGGCCCGCCGCTGGTCCCTGACCCAGGGCGGCACCCCCATCGCCACCGCTCGCCAGTCCAGATTCCCCGGCAACGGCGACTTCGCCCTGCTGACCTACGACAACCCCGCCACCCGGCCCCCCAGCGCAGTGGACACCGGCGGCGGCCGCATCGTGCAAATCCGCCGGGCAGCCGCGGCCACCGTGAACCAGCGCGTCTTCCGCATGGGCAGCACCACCGGCCTGCGCAACGGCCGGGTGACCGCGCTGGGCGCGACCGTGAACTATCCGGAGGGGACGGTCACCGGACTCATCCAGACGACGGTGTGCGCGGAGCCTGGGGACAGTGGTGGGTCGCTGTTCACGCAGGACGGGAGCGCTATTGGGCTGACTTCAGGGGGTAGCGGGGACTGCCGGTCCGGCGGGGTGACGTTCTTCCAGCCGGTGACCACGGCGTTGACGGCGGTCGGAGCCAAGATCAGCGGCACCTGACCCGGTGTGCCACAACGCTGGATTCTTCAATGCCCGAGAGGCTGTCGTGTCCGAGTGACCACATGAACACCTGTAGTGCGCAGGCAAGCTACATTTTTGTGTCCGAGGACCGAGTTGAACCACATCCCCAACCTGGTGCACGCCACTGAACTGCGGCTTCTCTGAAGCTTCACTATCGCTGCTTGGTGTGGGACGTTGGAGGGCGGCCGCGTCGAGATCGATTAGCTGGTTGTGACCAGCCCGTGCGCCAACCTGATTCCGGGTCACGAGGGACAGGGTGCTCCGCCTGTCGCGGGCGGCCCAGGCGGGCAGCCGGTGCGGGCCCAGACCGCCCGCAGTGGGCTCAAGTTCCAGCGCGCTGAAGACCAGGTCCGTGGTGATGGGGCGGTGATCCAGGTGCCCATCGCTGTTCCGCCAATGCTGTCAGGGTCGGTGCGGCCGCCGGTGCGGTGAGGAAGGCGGTGACCGTGTCCACCAGGTCGCCGATCTCCACCACGAGCGGTAGTACCGGTGGGTTCAAGGTCCGGGCCCGTTCCCGATCCGACGTCGCGCGCACGATCAACCGCATGGCCTGCCGAATTCGGTGCACCCGCAGTGAAGTGGGCAGCGGAGCCAGGAATTCATTGAGCGTCTGCTGTAACTCGGCGGCGTCGGCCTCCATCTCCGCGGAGAGGTTGAGGAAGACCTCCCAGCGCCTGTGGTGCAACAGCATGGCCAGGAAACCGAGGTAGTGGCTGTGCCTCAACTCAGCCTGGGTGAACACCGCGGTGATGTGGCAGTCCAGCCATCCGCGCAGGTCGGCAGGCTGCTTGTGGGCGATCAGCTCGATGCGCCCCCGGTGCAGCTGTGCCGAGGTCCAGTCCGGGCGCTGCTGCAGCAGCGCCGGGGTGCCCAGCCGGGTGCCGCTAGCCCGCGCGGCCACGATATCGCTGCCGGGCGCGGAGATCTCCGGCTTCACTGCGCCGTCCCTGGCTGGAGAAGCCAGAACGGCCACCCGCCATGGTCATGCTGCCCATGGTCAGCGCCAGGTCAGCCGCTCCTGGCGCGCCCACGGTGCCCGGCCTGCCGTCATTGCCCGCGGTGATCACGAACAGCGCGCCGTGCTCCCGGCTCAGCCGGTTCACCGCCTGAGACATCGGGTCGGTGCCATCGGTGGGCATCCCGCCCAGGCTCATGTTGACGATCTTGGCCACGGCCTCCCGCACGGCCCAGAGCATGCCGGCGATGATCTCGTCGAGCTGCCCGTTGCCGGTGTCGTCGAGCACCTTGCCCACCACCAGATCGGCCTCCGGCGCGCCAACCTGTGGCACGCTCTCGGCCAGGGCGGCCTGCGCCTTGCCGTTAAGCCAGATCCGCCGCGGCCCACCGGCCCAACCGCCCGGCGCCTGCCACTGGTCAGCGCGCGCCAGAACTCCCCGGTCCCACGCTCGTCCGCCTCCACCGCGGCCAGATCCAGCCCAGGCAGGGTCCGCCGCACCCTGGCGTTGCGCAGCCCCGCGACCCCGGCCTCGGGAGCCTCCACCAGCAGCGGCAGCGCCGGGCTGCGCGCGTCGTCAAGACCCTGCCGGATCAGCCCGGTGACGTTGAACAGCTCCCAGTCCGGCACCCCGGCCGCGACCAGCCCACTGGCCTGCGAGGGGATCGGGTACTCATCGGTCTGCCCGTTCCGGGTGACCGGAAACCGCTGGTACGCCAGGTGATCGCCGAGCGCAGCCAGGCTCCAGCCGCCGCCTGCCGCGGGGGGGGGGGGGGGGCACCCGGTCCCCGGCGATCAGGGTGACCTCGTGCGTGACCACCGCCGCGGCCTTGGGCGTGGTGACCGCCGCGGCCACCGGGGCAGCACCCGCCACCACGCCCAGGGCCGCTAGAAGGGCGGCCACGCGTGGTCTGCTGTGTCTGTTCACATCGGCTTGGTGGACGACAGGTCAGAGGTGCTGCGGCCATCCCTCCATGTGGACCGCGATGCTTGCGGCCGCAGCCTCTCAGTTCGCGTCGTGGAGGAACGTGGGCAGTGGGCGCAACAGGCCGGCAGGCGTGGTCTCGGCCCAGGCGCGGTCGGGGTGCCAGACCTCCGACCCTGCGAGGTGTTCGATGTACGAGTGGAGTTGGCTAGCGCCGATCACGAGGAACGGGACACCCGCCTCTTCGTGCATCTCATCGACGAGCAGGCTGTGCGCCCCCACCGGCCTGCCTCCGCGATGCTCGACCCAGCCGAGGTTCTTGTGGTCTTGGGTGACGAACACGATGGGCTTTCGGGGCTCCTGGTTCCGGGCGAGCTGCATAATCTGGTGCCAGATGATGCAGTCATTGGCGCGCTGCCCCGGTCGATGCTTCCGATCCGCATAGCTCGGCGGCCGCTTGGACTTAATCCGCGCGGTCGAATCGGTTATCCAGGCGCTCCGCTCCTCTGGAGTGGGTGCCGGCCCGACTCTGCCCTTGATCAGGCGCTCGAGTCGCTGATTGATGCTCTCAAGTTCTTCCGGAGTGCGAGGTGATGGCCTCGCGGCGTCGCCCCTATTCTGGGCAAAGTTCACCATTTCCTCGGTGGCTGCGTGAAACTTTCTGACAGCCAGCTGTTCTGCTTGCCGCTCGACTTCGTTCCTACGCATACTCACCCGAAGGCGCAACAACTTCTGCTGAATTCCGCGGCGAAAACTCTCTCCCTGCTCCACCGTTTCCTTTCGGAAGTCGTTCTCGACGGTGGCGCCGCGGCCGGTGATCTCCAGCATGACCTGGTGTGGGACCCAGATCCGGTCGCGGACAGACCACAGGTCGTCGAGCACTGTTTGCGCACTGGGGACTGGCCGGTAAGCACACAGGATGTAGCTGGAGTCGAGCACCAGCGTTCCGGTATTGAGGTCGGAGAGGTGAATTCTCCAGTCAACTTTCAGTGTTAAGTCACCAACATCGTCCTCGGCTGCCGGTTCGCCGCTCACCAAACCTCCCTAGAGAATTGTGGATCCCTCGGCCGTCAAGCCTTGTTATGCTCCGGCGGAGAGGTGGCGGGTACCCTACCACCGATCAGTCGGGGGACTGAGTCGAATAGGTGCGCATGTGTCGCAGGAGGGGGAGGCGGGAGTGGCGGATGAGGACGGCGTCAATCCTGGGCTGCGTTTGATTGCGCAACAAACGGAATCGTCACCAGAACCGGCCACAGCCGAGCCGCTTTCACCCGACCGCCTGCCCGGCCAGATGAAGGTGGTGGCCTACCTCAACGCCGACAACGCAGCCTTCTACCGGCTGTTGCTCGACGAACTCCTGGCCGAGGAAGCACGTCTCGGCCTTCACCTGCCGACCCTGGAGATCGAGCAACGCGTGCTGCTCCGGCTCGCGCAGGTTCCTGATGCCCCTGCTTTGCCCAAAGTGGACACGTTGCTGGAACAGCTTTACAGCTGGGGCAACGTCGACCGGATCCAGAACACCCACCGCAAAGGCAGCTACCAGGAGTACCTTCGGAAGGACTACCTCTACCAGCTGACGCCAGCCGGTGCGCAGGTGCACCGCTTCCTGACAGCCGTCGACGCCGAGCTGCAGGCGACCGGCGCCCTGCAGTCCTCGATGCTGCCGGAGGTGCTGAAGGCGCTGCACGAACTCGTCGGTCAGCTGATGGCAGTGGACAAGAAGCCTCCGCTGCGGGAGGTCTACGCGACCCTGCAACGGATCATCAACGGCTTCACCCGGCTCTCGGAGAACGCCAAGCTGTTCATCCAGGGTCTAAACCGGGCCTTGGAGGTGGACACCGAGCTGTCCGAGGAGGTTTTCCTCGCGTACAAGGACGTTGTCGTGCTCTACCTCCAGACGTTCGTGATGGCGCTGGTCAACTACGCCTCCGCCATCACGCAGGCCATTGAGCAGGCGGAGCAGGGTGGGATCCTGGTGCTCCTCCCGGATCTGGCTAGGTTGGAGGCCGCGCCCGCGCTTGGCATGTCCCAGCAGGACGTGGCCGACCAGGACGCTGAAGTCATACGCCAGCAGTGGCACGGCCTGCGGAGCTGGTTCTTCGGGGAGCTGGACCGGCCGCCGGTGGCCGTGATCCTGCAGGACCGCGCCGCGGATGCGGTCAACCGCATCGTGGCGACCGTGCGCAGGCTCAACGATCGGAGATTCCGCAGGCTCAACCGCGCGGCCGACCTGCTGACGCTGGCCACGTGGTTCGCGGGCACGGAATCCGGGTTGGAGCGCGCGACCCTGTGGCGAAACGCCTTCGGCATGTACTCGGTGCGGCACCTCGGCACTGCGCACGCGGTTACCAGCGAGCTCGACGTGCGGCCGAAGATGAGCTGGTGGGACACACCAGCCGCGCCGGTCGAAGCCAGGTTGCGCACACAAGGTCCACGGGCGACGACCGGCAGGCCCGCCGGCGTTGGTGATCCCAGAGAGGCGAAGCGCCGGCTGGCCGAGCGGCAAGCGGCCGAACAGGCTGCCAACGACGCCGCGATCACCGTACTCGTCAACCACACACCATCCCACCTCTCCGCGCTGCCGGTGTTGTCGGAGCAGGAGTTCGACCTCCTGTTGAGCTGTCTGGCGGTCGTGGTGTCAGCTCGCGCCGATGGGGAGGGGGTGCGCACCGGGCGCACGAGCGACGGCAGGCTCCGCATTCAGCTGAAGCCCGGTGCCGGGGCAACGTCAGGCGTGCCGGAGGTAGCGGTCGTGCGAACCGCCAGGGGGCGGATGGCCGTGCAGAACTTCGAGCTGGACGTGCGGGACCAACGAGAAGGTGCGCGATGAACAACGAGCTGGAAACCGAGAACTTGTGGCTGGCCGCGCGGACCCTGCTGGTGCGGCCCCTGCTGCGGTCGGGCGGTCCGGACGCGGCGGTGGCCGCGATCATCCGGCGGTCGCCATACCGGGAACAGCTGCAGAGCTGGTTCGAGCACAACCTCGGATGGAAACTCGTGGTCGATCGCGACGTGATCCGGCTGCACAAGGTGCCGGTGTCCGCTGCCACCGATGAGCGGGAGGCCCCCAACCAGCGTTGCTGCGTTCTGTACTGCCTGGCCCTCGCGGCTCTCGAGGAGTGCGGGGAGCAGACGGTGATCAGCGAGCTCGGCGAGAAGGTGAGTTCGCTGTCTGCCACCAGAGTCGAGATCCCGACCTACGATCCCGCCGAATTCCGGGATCGACGTGAGCTGACCTCGGCCATCCGGCTCCTGGTCGAGCACGGCGCCCTGGTGCCCACCCAGGATGACGCGGTGACGCAGCAGGACGAGCGGAGTTACCTGCACGGTGCGGGCAACGCCCTCTACGACGTGGACCACCGGGCGGCAGCCCTGCTGCTCGCCTGCCCGGTTCCGCCCTCCCGAGCCGGCACACCGAGTGGCCTCACCCAGGAGGCGGTGCCCGACACGGTTGATGGTCTCAACCGCCGCAGGCGGCATCTGTTGATGCGCAGGCTCGTGGACGATCCAGTGCTCTACCTGGCGGAGCTTCCTGAGGATCAGCAGAACTACTTCCGCACCCAGCGGCCCATGCTGGTCCGAGAGCTCGCCGACATGCTCGACGTCCGGGTGGAGGTGCGCGCGGAAGGCGCCGCGATCATCGACGATGAGCTGACCGGGCTGAGGTTCCCGTTCGAGCGCACTCCGCAGTTCGCGGCCTTGCTGCTGGCCGACGCGTTGGCCGAGGAACCGGGCGTGCAGACCGGGCAGAGTGCGGTTGTGTCCGATCTGAGGCTGATCGAGCTGTCGTGGAGCCTTGCGGACAAGGTAGCGGAGAAGGTCAAGACCATCGAACAGCTCCCGGTGACCCCCACGGCGGTGCTCAGCGTTGCGCGGACCGTGCTCGTCATGCTGCGACTGGCCGAACCGGTCCAGGGTGGTCTGAGAGTTCTGCCCGCCCTAGCCCGGTACCGGGATGCGGCACGCGGCAGCGCACGGCTGGCTCAGTCCACCACCGTGCCCACATTGCCCGGTACGGGGGGAGCAAACTGATGACCACCACCGCACTCGAGAAGGAAAAAATGGCAGCGGCGCTTTCAGCGCTGCTCGCGGGCGAGCCCCCGAAGCCCTGCCGGGAGCGATTCCAGCCATTACGGCTGGGACTGCTGGGCATCTGGCAGTACGACGAGCAGGAGTTCGTTTTCCACGACGGCCGCATGGTGCTGCGCGGGCGCAACGGTAGCGGCAAGACGAAGGTGCTCGAGGTCACCAGTCCGTTCCTGTTCGACGCCAACCTCACCGCACGACGGCTGGATCCTTTCGGGAGCGCGGCCCGGTCGATGCGGGACAACCTGCTCTACGGCAGCAAGAGTCACCAGATCGGCTACGTGTGGTGCGAATACGGGAGGCTGCAACCAGATGGAACCATGCAGTACCTCACCCTGGGGGCTGGTATGCGGGCCCAGGCGGCGAAGAACGGGTCGCCGGACACCTGGTACTTCCTGACTGACCAACGGGCGGGGGTTGACTTCAAGCTCTACGACAGCGCCAGAAGACCGGCCAACGACAAGGTTCTGGCGGAGCGGCTTGGCCCGCACCAGGTGTTCAGCACCGCTGACGCGTACCGGAGAGCGGTGGGCCGGGACCTGTTCGGCCTGACACCGGACCGCTTCCGTTCGCTGGTGGAGCTGTTGATCACTCTCCGGCGGCCCAAGCTGAGCGAGAACTTCGGCGTTGAGAAGCTGACCGCATTCCTCAGCGATGGCCTGCCTCCGGTTGACTACAACCTCGTCGATGAGCTGGCCAGGGGGTTCGATGAACTCGCGCGGGACCAGGAGGACCTCCAGAAGTTGGAGCACACCAAGCGAGAGGTCGACCGTTTCCTGAACGGATACCGGGTCTACGCCCGGAAGATGGTCCGCTACGTGGCGGGCAAGGTCCGTGCGGCAGTCACCAGGTTCGACGACGTGACCAGGCAGAAACACGCTGCCGAGGCGAAGCTGGCTGAGTCGGAGAAGACTGTCGCGCACCTGGAGGCCCGCGCTGCGGAGCTGCAGCTGACAGCCGGGCAGGAGGCCGCCCGGATCCGGACTCTGGAGCAGCGGCCCGAAGTGGCCCAGCATCAAGCAATGCTGCTCTTGCGCAAGCAGGCCGCCACGACCGAGGAGCAGGCGCGCCGGGCCAAGGCGCGACTCGCGGATGCCACTCGCGAGTTGGAAAGCATGGCGGAGGAGCTTGCCGCTGCCGAGCAGGACCTGGCAGTTTCGCTGGCCAGGCAGGAGGAGCTGAACTGCCGTGCCGGCGAGGAAGCCGAAGGGTGCGGGCTGAGTCTGGAACACGAGGTCCAGGCCGAACGGCTGCACGACGATTCCGCCGCTGCCCGCCGAATTCTGGAGGCAGTGGTCGATTCCCGGCGCAGCGCTGTCCGGGAGACCCGTCGGCTGGTTCGTGTTGTGGATCAGGCGCAGATCAGTTTCGACCGGGCGCAGGCAACCCGAGACGACCTGGTCGCTCGGCGGGAGGCCGCGGCGGACGCCGTGGAGCGGCAGCAAGGCCAGCTGAACGAGGAGATCGAGGCGGTCAGCACCGCGGTTGTGTCGTGGGCTGGTGAATGCCGGGAACACCGCTGGTCCGACAGCCAGCTCGATGGTCTCCTCGACTCGGTGAAGCTGGCAGGTGAGCCCGGCGCGCCGGTGCTCGCCGAGCTGGTCCGGCAGCACTCGGCCGTGCTTGAAGGAGAGCTGTTCCGGGAACGAGCCCAGCACGAGCAGGCACTGAAGGCGTTGCGGGACAAAGAGGGTGAGCTGAATCGACTTCGAGAGCAGGTGGTGGAAGAACGGGATCTGCCCCCACCTCCGCCGTTGGTCGAGCGCAGGGACCGCATGGCAGGTGTACTGCCGGGTTTGCCGTTGTGGCGCTCGGTGGACTTCTCCGATGACGTTGCCGAGACGGTGAGGAACCAGGTCGAGGCTGCATTGCTGGGCGCTGGACTGCTCGACGCGTGGTTGACCCCGGAAGGGTCGGTACTGGCGGCGGACACCCTTGACGTGGTGCTGCGGCCGGGAAAGGCGTTGAAGGATGGTGTCACCCTGGCCGCCGTGTTGCGGCCGGCCCAGCAGGGGGAAGTCGCCGAGGACGTCGTGCTCGATGTGCTGGCTGGCATCCGCTACGGAAGCAGTGCGGCCCCGAATCAGGAAGAAGTGGCCATCGGCGCCGACGGCAGTTGGACTGTCGGACTCCTGTCCGGCCGCACACGAGGCGGACCTGCCAGCTACATCGGAGCGACCGCGAGGCAAGCGGCCCGGCAACGCCGACTGGCTGAACTCGATCTCAAACTCGCCGAGGTCGCGCAAGCCATCGAGATTCTGAACGAGCTGCTGGGGCGGGTGACCACCCGCCGTGCCCGGCTGCTAGAGGAGCGGAACTCCTGCGCCACCGACGAGCCGGTCCGGGCAGCCCGGGCGGCACTCGACGCAGCCATCCGGACGGCAGCGCAGTTCGCTGAGGAAGCAAGGCGGTCAGAAGAACGCCTGCTGGCAAAGCGAGATGAGTTGCGGACCGCTGTCGCCGCGTTGGATTCCTACGCCGGCCAGCACACCCTCGGCACCACCATCGCGGCCCTCGACCATGCCGACGCCGCGTTGACGAGCTACCGCGAGGCGGTCGCTGACCTGATGGCCCAGGTAGCTCAGACCCGGAACCAGCAGTCGAGAGCCATCGCGGCGCGAAGCCGAACTGATCGTCAGCGAGCCCGGACCCAGACCGTGACAGAGGAGCACGAGCAGGTCCGCGCGCTCGCACTCGACCTGGCCATGGAGTACGCCACGCGGCGGGAGATGAGCGGTGCCAGCGTGGACCAGGTGATGGCCGAACTCGAGACGGCGCGGTCCACGCAGAACCGTATCGCGGCGGAGAAGAAGGAAGCCGACAGCCGGGGACTGGCCGCCGCGCAGGAGCTCGGTGCGGCGCGAAGCACCCTGCAGGCCATCGAGCACGACCGCCGTCGGCGCGAGGAAGATCGGCTCGCAGCCGTGGCCGAGTTCGACAAGGTACGGCGCCAGGGTTTCCTGGAACTGGTGCAGGTGTTCGGCATGTCCTCCGGAGCCGTGTCTCTGACCAGGAGCGTCGACGAGGCCAGGCAAGCCGAACAGGTTCTGCACGAGGAGGACATCTCGGAGAAGGCCCGCAATGCCGGGCGGAACCAGGTCGACGAACGCTTCCGCGAGTTGACGCGCCAGATCGATGGGCCGGACTGGCGGCCGTGGGGGGACAACGACGGCGAGCTGTTTGTCGTGCGGGTGACTCACAACGGACTGGACCGCACGGTCCCGGAACTGGTCGACCTCATCCAGAACGAGATCGAAACCCGCCAGAGTTACCTCGACGAACGGGAACGCCGTCTGTTCGCCGAGGTTCTGCTCGGTCGGATCGGCGAGCACCTGCGCCGGTGCCGGGTTGAGGCGAACAGTCTGCGTGATCGGATGAACCACCTGCTACTCAAGCAGCCGACCGCCTCCGGCATGCAGATGCGGCTGCGGTGGGAACCTGACCCAGAGGCGGGACCGGACGTCGGGCGGGCCATCCTGCTGCTCGACCAGCAAGCGACCCGGTTCCTGACCGATGAGGCCCGGGATGAGCTGGTCGGCTTCCTGTCCGCACGGGTGCGGCAGACCCGGGACAACGACCAGGTCGGCGATTGGCGTGTGCACCTGCGTGAGGCGTTGGACTACCGCAAGTGGTCACGCTTCCGGCTGGAAGTTCGGCACGGGGCCGGTGGCAGGTGGGCGGACCTGACCGACTCCAAGCACCAGCAGGGATCTGGCGGGGAGAAGGCGGTCATGCTCCAGCTCCCGTTGTTCGTCGCGGCCGCGGCACACTACCAGGGAGCCGCGAAAACCGCGCCACACCCGATCTACCTGGACGAGGCATTCGCCGGCATCGACGCGGAGATGCGTGGCAGCTGCATGAAACTCCTCGGTGACCTCGACCTTGACTTCATCCTGGCCAGCCATGATGAGTGGGGGTTCCACGCGGAGGTGCCAGGGCTGGTGACTTACAGCCTGTTCCGCGACCCGTCCGCCCCGGGCGTGCTGACCACCCCATTCGTGTGGGATGGGGTGACGAGCCACCACCTGGACGACCCGGCCTTGCAGTGAACGGCACAGCACACCGGCAATCTGAGGACCGACAGAGCGATTGATGGCTGAACTACCCGAGGAACTGCAGTGCTGGACCGCGCTTCCTGGCCCGGCGAAGTTCCTGAATTTCCTGCACGAACGTCTGTTGAACGGCGGCAAGTTACAGAAGCCGCTGGTGCTTGCCAGAGACCGGTTCACCGAGGATGAGCGCCGGGAGATCGAGGAGCTGTTCGGAATTGGCGCGGTGAACGAGCGTTCGGTGAACCTCGTGCTGGCCCAGCAGCGGCTCGACGACAGCCGCTTCCCGGTGAAGCTCGTCAATCTGGTCTCTGGCGTGTTCGGTGAGGTGATTACCAGATCGGAGCGGAAGCGGGCACGCGACGCGGCGAACACGGCGGCCGCGGACGTGGCGCGGCAAGAGATGCTGAACCTGATGAGGGATGTGCCTGAACTCCAAGAGGAGTACCACCTGCTGCTGAATCTTCCTTCAGCGCCGACCAAGCGAGTGCCAGTGGGAAGTCGAACCAGGGCTGGGACATGGAGCACGTACGGAACCGCAATCCGGGCTGCTGCCGTGTGGTGGCCACGCCACCGGAGCGGCATCGAGACTCGGCGGAAAGGGCTGGCGGCCACCGCGCTCGGTGGAGCGAAGACTTGGACCAAGAGTGGACGCCTGGCTTTCCAGAACCTCATTGGCATGCCAGTAGACGAGGCGACTGCCCCGTCGGACACGGAGATGCGCCTTCGAGGCCCGCTGCTGTGGAAGCTCAAGTCCGTCATCGTCGATGCGAGCCTTGGTAATCCTTGGGTGAGCGTTCCGGCGAAAGGCATTGTGAACCACGGTGACCTCGACAGTCAGCCAGTGGGGATCCTGTTGATCGAGAACGATGAGAGCTTCGAGCAGGCGTGCCTGATTTCGGAGGTCACCGCCCGCTGGCTGTGCGTCTGGGTGCAGGGATTCGCCAGCGACGGGCTGATCGAGTTCATCCGGAAGTTCAACGACCCGATCCTGGCGGCGTGGTGCGATCTCGACACTTACGGCATCGAGATCATCAGGAACGTCATGCGGGAAGCAGAACGGGAGGTGTTTCCCGTGGGCATGGAGCCTGAGCTATGGGAGCAAGCTCCGAAAAGGTGGGAGGCAGCCGAGAAGCAATCCCAGTTTCGCAGGCAGGCCGAGCAACTTGCCAAGGACGGGCCACCGCTGCTGCGACCGCTCGCCAGGGCGATGGCCACTACCGGAGAACGTGTCGAGCAGGAGGAGCTGTCTGTCAACGACGCGGTGATCCCTACCCTGGAACACAGGCTTGCGGAGATCGAGCAAGCGGCCGGGAACCGGCTCAAGGTCAGGCGTGTCGAGGGCGTCTGACAGGGTGCCAGCCCCCGGCGACGACCTCTTGCCAACCCGATCGGAGCATTGGTCTCGTGGTCCGGAGGCGTAGCGGCGCGGCCGTGAGCTAGTGGTTGGCCTTGGCCACCGCTCGGTCGCAGTAGGTGGCCAGCAGCCGGGGGCGCGTACATGTCGGCCGGGTACGCACCGGTCACGTGCACGCCATGCGGTTCAACTCCGCCCGCAGTGCTTCGCACAGGCTGCGGACGGCGTTGACGGTGCCGAAGGAGTTGACCGCCATGTGGTGGTGGAAGGTGTCGGTGGGCAGCTCGGTGAAGCAGCCGCGCAGCACCGTGCCGGCGCAGAGCACCGCATCATGCACCGGGCGGTGCAGGGCGCGGCCAGGTGGGGTCTGTCGCGGGTGATCACCGAGACGCTGGTGCCGCGAGCGGTGAGTTCGCGGGCCAGGGCCAGGTCGATGCCGCTGGAACCGCCGGTGATCAGGAGGTGCCGGTCGGCCCAGGTCCGGTGCCTCATCGAGTGCCTCCCAACAGACCGAATTCGGTAATGCACCCGGCGAGCAGGCTGACCGCCCTGTGGATCTCCGCCTCGGTGTGTTCGGCGGTGACGAAGAACCGGCGCCGGTCCTGGCCATGGGGACTGCGGGCGTGACCACTTTCCGTCTCGGTGCGAATGCTGATCCTGGTCCGTTCGGTCAGTTCCCACTGGCTCAGACAGCGCCGGAGCCGGTGGCTGCGGACGGACTCGCCGAAGGTCGCCGGATGGTGAGTCGCCGCCGGTCAGGTATGGGGATCTCCACAGTGGTAGGCCGACTCGACGGTGTACCTGAGTGGTCGCGCTGAGTGACGTACGATCCCAGGTACAGTCGCACCCGGGGGGACGTGTGGTCGATCCACGACGTGAAATCGTGCTGATTCGCCAGAACCAGGCCCAGCCGTTCGTGGACGAGACGCCGAAGGTGGCTCGTCACACGTTCCTCGGCGGTGGCCGGGTCGAGATCGCCTTCCGGAGTGGCAAGGCTTACCCGTACGGGCTGAGCCGGGTGCTGATCCTGCGTGCAGAACGGGACCCGGTCCGGCTTGCGGAGGGCGACCGGGCCGAGGTCAACGGAGTCATCTGGGAAAGCGCGACCGAGATCGTGACCTTCGTCGACCGGGCCGGGGCGGGTGCGTGGTCCCGGATCTTCTACCGGAGGCAGAAGGGCGAATCATACAGCACCTACCCCGCCAACCAGGTCCGTGTGCTCACCTCGCCCACCCGGGAGCTGGCCGCGAGCAACGTGCTGCGGTACTGGCGTGACATCGTGCGCCGTGTCCCCGCAGACGATCCACTGAAACCTGCCTACGAGCGGCTGACCTTCGTCCACCCCGAGAGCGCACTGGGCGCGTTCCTGACCGGCGGCGCGATCACCGCGCGGGAGCTGCATGCCGCCCCGATCTTCCCGTTCCGCTGCAACATCAGCCAACGGCAGGCGGTCGAGCACGGCCTCACCCGCTCCGTCTCGGTCATCGAGGGACCGCCGGGCACCGGCAAGACCGAGACCATCTTGAACCTGATCGCCAACATCATCACCGTTGAGGGCAAGACGGTCGGCGTGGTCTCCGCTGGCAACACCGCGGTGGACAACGTCCGGGACAAGCTGACCGAACTCGGTTTCGGCCACGTGATCGCCAACCTCGGGCGCCGGGAGAAGCGCGCGGAGTTCTTCGCTGGACAGGCTGAGCGCAACACCCAGGTCAGCGCGCTGATGCAGCAGGTGCCGCCGACACCTGACCTCGAACGGCTGGCCACCCTCGACCGCCGGCTGCGCCAGCTGCAGGCCGCCGAGCGCACCCGGGCCGAACTGCGACAGGAGCTGGCCGCGTACCAGCTGGAGTTGCGGCACTTCGAGCAGCACCTCCAACAGGCCGACCTGCCTGAGCTGACCGACCTGCCGCTGCTGCGGCGATCGGCCGGCCGGATCCTGGACTACCTGGCCGAGTCCGAACTGGAACACCTCGGCGCCCGTCCGGGCCTGCTGCGCCGGATCACCAGGTACTTCAGGTACGGCTCCCTGCGCGGACTGGATCCCGGCGACACGAGCGTGGTGCTCCGGCTGCAACGGGCCTACTACGACAAGCGCATAGCCGAGCTGACGGCGGAACAGGAGCGGATCGAGACCACGCTGCGGCGAGCCGACTTCGACCAGCTGGTGCGCGAGCACCAGACGCTGTCGCTCCAGGCCCTGCGCGCCGACCTCGGCCGCCGGTACCGCAGCCGGGCCCGCACCACTTACCAGGAGGACACCTACCGCCGCGCGGGCACCTTCTCGGGCTTCGCCGCGGACTACCCGGTGCTGTTGAGCACCTGCCATTCCTTACGAGCCAGCATCGCCGCTGGTGTCCTGCTCGACTACTTGATCATCGACGAAGCGTCCCAGGTCAACCTGCTGGTGGCCGCGCTGGCCATGTCGGCCTGCCGCAACCTGGTGGTGGTCGGCGATCAGAAGCAGCTGGCCCCGATCGCGCCGGCGGCCGCGGCCGAACTCGAGCCGCCTGACCCCATCTACGACTGCCGGGAGCACAACCTGCTCTCGGCACTGGGGCAGCTGCACGGCGACCGGCTGCCACACACCTTGCTACGTGAACACTACCGATGCGATCCGGCCATCATCGGGTTCTGCAACAAGAAATTCTACGACGAGCAGCTGATCCCGTACACCAGTAGTGGCTCCGACCGGCCGTTGCTCGTGGTGCCGACGGCCGAGGGCACCCACATGCGCCGGCCCGACAGGGGCGGCCGCTTCAACCAGCGCGAGGTGGATGTCATCGCGCTGGAAGTGGTCCGGGACCACTGCCTCGGCGTGGCCGACTCCGAGATCGGTGTCACCACGCCCTACCGCCTGCAAGCCGAGCGGGTCAGCGGGGCGCTCCTGGGCAGCGTCGCGGACACCGTGCACAAGTTCCAGGGCAGGCAGAAGCCGGTGATCGTGCTGAGCACTGTGCTGGACGAGACGGCGAGCGGCCGGAGCGGCCTGCCCTTCGTGGACGATCCACGGATGATCAACGTGGCGGTGTCCCGGGCTATCCGCCGGTTCATCCTGGTGACCAACCACGCCATGATGCCCACCAGCCGCCACATCCGTGACCTGGTCGGCTACATCCGCTATCAGAACCTCGGCGAGGGCGTGGCTACCAGTGCGGTGCTCTCGGTGTTCGACCTGCTGTACCAGGAGTACTCACCCCGGCTGCGGGCGCTCGCGGCCCGGTTGCGCGGTGTGATCCCCGAGCGCTCCGAGGACATCATTTGGACTGTGCTGCAAGAGATCCTGGCCGAGCCGCGGTACCAGCACCTGACTGCGGTGAGCCAGGTGCTGGTGAGCAACCTGTTGGCTGACCGCAGCAGGCTCACGCGGGCACAGGCGACCTACGTGGGGAACCGGGCCTCCGTCGACTTCGTGGTGTACAACCGGGTCACCAACGAGCCGCTGCTGGCCGTGGAAGTCGACGGCTTTAAGCACCACGAGAACAACCCGGCCCAGCTGGCCAAGGACGCGATGAAGAACGACATCCTGGACCGCTACGAGTTGTCCTGGCTTCGGCTGCCCACCACTGGTAGCGGCGAGCACGGCAAGATCCGAGTAGCGCTGGACCGGGCCGAAGCCGGGCAAGCTCGGGCGGCAGCCGAACCAAGATCACGGTAGCGGAAACCATTGGGCTGCAACGGCTCACAGCGCCGGGCGGCGGTCCTGCCAGGGTGCCTCGATCTCCAGCCGCGCGGCCACCCGTAACAACAGGTCCTCTCGCCTGGGCGCGCCCACCAGCTCCGCACGGACCAGGTGAAGTCGGCCACGCCGCCGAGGGCGACCTGCCGGTCCGCGGGTGTCACCTCGGCGCCCAGCGGGCTCAGGGTACAGTTGAGCGGTTCCAAGTCAGCCGCGGTGACCTCGCGGCCCAGCTGGTCCAGGGCCAGGTCGCCCAGGATGGCCGGGAAGCCGGGGTCTACGTGGTGTCAAGCCCAGGGTTTCATGGAGACTGGATTAGTTGGTTTCCAGGGATGCGGTAACCAGACGGGTGATCGTGTGTAGTGCTTCATACTCGGCGGACGGGACGTGCCCAAGCTCGCCGTGCAAGCGCCGGTTGTTGAACCAGTCGATGTACTCGACAGTCGCGATTTCCAGGTCGTCAAGGCCACACCAGGGGCCACGGTTACGGATGAGTTCGGCCTTGTACAACGAGTTGAACGCCTCCGCCAGCGCGTTGTCGTAGGAGCCGCCCTTGGAACCGACGGAGGCGACCGCGCCGGTGTCGGCCAACCGCTGGGTGTAGCGGATCGCCCGGTACTGCACTCCGCGGTCGCTGTGCTGGACCAGGTCCGCCAGGTCCGCGCCCTCGGCCCGGCGGCGTGCAGTGCGTCCAGGGTCAGGTCGGTGTACAGGGCTGGTGGCGACCTGCCAGCCGGCGGCAGTGCGGACATGGGTCAGATCCGCGACCCACAACTCGTTCGGGCCGGTGGCGGTGAAGTCGCGTTCGACCAGATCACCCGGCCGTCCGGTCTCGGCGGCCGACTTGGTGGTGCGCGGGGACTTTTCCCGCAACAGTCCGCGAAGCCCGCTGTCACGCATGGGCCGTTCGACCATGCACCGTGCCCTGCCGGTTCAGCTCCGCCCAGACCTTCCTGGCCCCGTAGACGCTGTAATTCGCTTCGTGCACCTGCTCGATCTTCTCGGCCAGCACCTGGCCCCATGCCGTGCGGGCGGACTCGGGACGGGCCAGGGTGGCGTGGTAGGTAGACGGTGCGATTTCGGCAGGCGTCCCCTCAATGGCCTCCAAGACCGGCTGGACACCATGCTCTGTCCGCTGGGAGTCAACGAACTCGACCTTCATCGTGATGGACGGTCCATCTCCGCCCCGAAGAAAGACGCCGCTGACTTCAGGATCTGGTTCGCCCGGCGTAACTCAAGCACCTCGCGTTCCAGCTCAGTGATCCTGGCCGCTTCCGTTGAGGTCGTTCCCGGCCGTGCTCCTTCATCGGTCTCGGCCTGCTTCACCCACATCCGCAACGCTTCGGGAGGGGGCACCGAGCTGGTCCGCAATCCGCTTGACCGCCCCACCGGCCGAGGCCGGGTCCCGCCTGGCCCCAACCGCCAGAAGCGTCGCCCGCTCACGCAACTCGTCCAGGTATTTCCGTGGTGCCGCCACGACTGCGAATCCTCCGGGTGTTCGATGTCTCCATCAAACCCGGGGTGGGACATCCGGCCGTGGTGTCGGCAGCAGTCCTGGTAGTCGGTAACCCAGCCGAAGCTGGTGTGTCTGGTATGGCCTGGTCTGTTCGGGTGGTACCGGAATTTCCGACGTCATGCGGCGCGCCCGGCTGCTGTCTCGACTCTGAGCAGCGAAGGGAGCCGAGATGACGGCGCTGACCGGTGCGGAGTTCGTGGAAGCCCTCGCCGCTCGCCGTCGCGGCTCGGTGCGACTTTCCGGCGGGGCGAACGGCTGCGGTATGCGGTTCGCCTTCTATGGGCGGATGTCGACCAGCGAGTTCCAGGATCCGCAGACATCCCGGGCGTGGCAGCGGGCGGTATCGGATGAGCTGGTTGAAGGCTTCGGCGAGGTCGTGGTCGAGTTTTTCGATGAGGGTCGGTCGCGGCGGTGGTCGTGGTGGGACAGGCCGGCGGCCTCGGCGTTGCTGGCGGCCGCAGAGCGGCGGGATCGTGAGTTTGACGCGGTTGTGGTGGGTGAGTATGAGCGTGCTTTCGCAGGTGGTCAGTTCCGGCAGGTGCTGGGGCGGTTGAGTGCGCTGGGTGTGCAGGTGTGGTTGCCGGAGGCTGGTGGTCCGGTGGAGTTGGACAGCCCGGTGCACCAGGCGTTGATGGTTCTCTTGGGTGCTCAGGCTCGGCGGGAAGTCGCGCGGGCGCGGCAGCGGGTGGTGGCAGCCATGCGTGCGCAGACCCGGCTGCAGGGCCGCTTTCTCGGTGGTCGTCCACCGTATGGGTACCGGCTGGCTGATGGCGGACCGCACCCGAACGCCACTCATGCGAGATGGGGTCGGCGGGTGCATGTGCTGGAGCCGGATCCGGTGACCGCGCCGTGGGTGCGGTGGATGTTCGCTCAGCGTTCCAGTGGGCGGTCGGTGGCTTCGCTGACGCGGGAGTTGAATGAGCGTGGTGTGCCGTGTCCGTCGAGTGTGGATCGGGCGCGGAATCCGCATCGGTCGGGGCAGCGATGGATTGTGCGAACGGTGGCGGAGATTCTGGAGAATCCGCGGTACACGGGCCGCCAGGTGTGGAACCGGCAGGGCAGCAAGGGCCACGGCGCTGGTGGACGCGTCGGTGGCCGAGGTGCCGGGAAGGTGAGTGTGAATCCGGTCCAGAAGTGGGAGGTGTCGGAGAGCCTGGCTCACGTCCCGTTGGTGGATGAGGCCATGTTCGTGGCGGTCCAGGGGATCCGGGCTGGACGGCTCACCAAGAACGGCGACCGGCGGGAGTACATGTTGGCCGGGTTGGTGGTCTGCGAGGTGTGTGGTCGTCGGATGGACGCGCATTGGGTTCACGACCGACCTGGCTACCGCTGTCGCCACGGCTACACCAGCGGCACGCCCCGGCCCGTGGGAGCGGCGCGCAACATCTACGTCCGCGAGAATCTTCTCGTCGAGGCTCTGTCCGGCCTGTTCAGAGACCTCCAGGCCGCCGAGGACGCACCGCTCACTGTCGCCGAGCACCTTCGTCGGCACGGGCTGGAGATCGTCTGTGGTAACCAGAGTCGACATCTGCGGCGGCTGGCACAACCAGCGATAGTCAGCCAGTTGGCGGTGCTTGGCCAACCCGCGCTCGAACTGGATTGGAGCGCAGGGGGTGCTGGGACAGGTCGTCGGGCACAAGCAGTAGTCAGTAACCGGGATGCACTGCCGTCGGGGCACGAAGAACTAATCCCGACGTAGATCAACCCCACAGTTCGCGAATCCGTGGGGTAAGTGAGTGTCCGAGGGGGGACTTGAACCCCCACCCCCTTTCGGGGACTAGCACCTCAAGCTAGCGCGTCTGCCATTCCGCCACCCGGACCGGTGGACGGACCCCGTTGACCAGCGTCAGCGGGCTCCGTCCCGCCCAGCCTAGCGCACCCCCACCGTCACCCCCGCCACGGGGCGCTCCGGCCGTGGTTCCCGCGTGGTGGGCTGGGGGTTGTCGGGGGTGGTGGTTACCCTCGCGCCGTGCTGACCGTCTCCACCGTCAATGTCAACGGCCTGCGTGCCGCCGCCAAGAAGGGCTTCCTGCCCTGGCTCGCCGCCACCAGCGCCCAGGTGGTGTGTCTGCAGGAGGTGCGGGCCGAACCGGGGCAGCTGACCGAGGAGGTGCGGGAACCCGAGGGCTGGCATGTGGTGCACGCGCACAGCGAGCTGAAGGGGCGGGCGGGGGTGTCGTTGCTGACCCGGGAACAGCCCTCCGCCGTGCGGATTGGCTTCGGCGGAGCCGAAAAAGACGGGCACAGTGGCGTGGCCGAGTTCGACCGCAGTGGGCGTTATGCCGAGGTGGATCTGCCTGGGCTCACCGTCGGCAGTCTGTACCTGCCCAGTGGTGATGTCGGCACCGAGCGCCAGGACGAGAAGGAGCGGTTCATGGCCGCCTTCCTGCCTTACCTGATCGAGCGCCGGGAGAAGGCCGCGGCCGAGGGGCGGGAGGTGCTGGTCTGCGGGGACTGGAACATCGCGCACCAGGAGATTGATCTCAAGAACTGGAAGAGCAATCAGAAGGAGTCCGGGTTCCTGCCCGAGGAACGGGCCTGGCTGGGGCGAGTGCTGGGCGAGGGCGGCTACGTGGACGTGCACCGCGCGCTCCAGCCCGAGGGGCCTGGGCCGTACACCTGGTGGTCCTACCGCGGCAAGGCCTACGACAACGACTCGGGCTGGCGGATCGACTACCACCTGGCCACCGCGGGACTGGCCGGACGTGCCCGGACCGCGGTGGTCGAGCGCGCCGCGACCTACGCCGAGCGCTGGTCCGACCACTCGCCCGTCACGGTGACCTACGCCGACTGATCACAGCCGCGTCGCATCGGGACTCCCTGGTTTCTTATTCCCGAATTCTCGGTGATATTTGGTACGACGCCCTCGGCCCGCGCGTCGTTCCCTCCGGTCACCACCGGTGCCTAGGCTGCTGTGGTGACCGCGGATGATCAGCGACCCAGTCCATCGGCGATCCGGCGCGCGCTTCGGCGGGCCAGGGACGGCGTCAGCCTGGACGCGGCGGAGGCGGCGGTGCTGCTGGCCGCGCGGGACGAGGAGTTCGAGCAGCTGCTGGCCGCCGCGGCGACTGTGCGGGACGCGCATCTGCGGGCCGAGGGCCGCGAGGGCCTGGTCACCTACAGCCGCAAGGTGTTCATCCCGCTGACCCGGTTGTGCCGGGACCGCTGTCACTACTGCACCTTCGTCACCGTCCCGCACCGGGTGCCCGGCGCCTACCTCGAACGTGAGGAGGTGCTCGAGATCGCCCGCCAGGGCGCAGCCATGGGCTGCAAGGAAGCCCTGTTCACCCTGGGCGACCGGCCGGAGGAGCGCTGGCCGCAGGCCAAGGAGTGGCTGGACGAACGCGGTTATTCCTCCACTGTGGACTACGTCCGCGCCTGCGCGATCGCGGTGCTGGAGGAGACCGGGCTGCTGCCGCACCTCAACCCCGGCGTGCTGAGCTGGGAGGAACTCCAGCGGCTCAAGCCGGTCGCGCCCAGCATGGGCATGATGCTGGAGACGACCGCGACCCGGCTGTGGAGCGAGCCGGGCGGCCCGCACTACGGCTCGCCGGACAAGGAGCCCGCGGTCCGGCTGCGCTCGATCACCGACGCCGGCCGGGTCGGCGTGCCGTTCACCACCGGCATCCTGATCGGCATTGGCGAGAATCTCACTGAGCGCGCCGAATCTTTGCTCGCGATCCGCCAGATCGCCCGGCAATACGGGCACATCCAAGAGATCATCGTGCAGAATTTCCTGGCCAAGCCGGGCACCGCGATGATGCACGCGCCCGACGCCGACCTGCGCGAGCTGGCCGCCACCGTCGCGGTCGCCCGGCTGCTGATGCCGTCGGGGGTGAGCGTGCAGGCGCCGCCGAACCTGGTCGGCAACGAGCACCTGCTGATGCTGCGGGCCGGTATCGACGACTGGGGCGGCGTGTCCCCGCTGACCGCCGACCACGTCAACCCGGAGAAGCCCTGGCCGCAGATCGAATCGCTGGCCGCGACCACGGCCGAGGCCGGGTTCACCCTGGTCGAGCGGCTGACCGCGTACCCGAGGTTCGTCCGCCAGGGTCAGCCCTGGTTCGACGTCCGGGTGCTGCCGCACATCACCGCGCTGGCCCAGCCGGGCGGACTGGCCGACATGGCCGCGCCGGTGGTCGGGCACGAGTGGCAGGAGCCCGACGGCGGACTGACCGGCACCGGCCGGGTCGACCTGAACACCAGCATCGACACCGAGGGCCGCACCGGGGACCGCCGCGGCGACTTCGACTCCGTCTACGGCGACTGGGACGAGTTGCGCAGCCAGGCCGGTGGCGCGGTCACCCCGGAGCGGCTGGACGAGGACGTGCGGGCCGGATTACGGCTGGCCGAGTCCGATCCGGCCGCGCTGCTGGCGGAGCGCAACGCCGCCGCCGCGCTGGCCCTGTTCACCGCGGACGGCCCGGCGCTGGAGACCATGACCAGGCTGGCCGATCAGCTGCGCGCCGAGGTGATCGGCGCGGACGTCACCTACGTGGTCAACCGCAACATCAACTTCTCCAACGTCTGCTACGTCGGCTGCCGCTTCTGCGCCTTCGCCCAGCGGGAACGCGACGCGGACGCCTTCCGGCTGTCCCCGGAGCAGGTCGCCGACCGTGCCGAGGAGGCCTGGAACGAGGGCGCCACCGAGATCTGCATGCAGGGCGGCATCGACCCGGAGATCCCGGTCACCGGCTACGCCGACCTGGTGCGCGCGATCAAGGCCCGGGTGCCCGGCATGCACGTGCACGCGTTCAGCCCGATGGAGATCGTCAGCGGCGCGACCAAGGCCGGGGTGAGCATCGCGGAGTGGCTGACCGAGCTGCGTGACGCGGGGCTGGACACCATCCCCGGCACCGCCGCGGAGATCCTCGACGACGAGGTCCGCTGGGTGCTGACCAAGGGCAAGCTGCCCACCGCGACCTGGCTGGAGGTGGTCGGCACCGCGCACAAACTGGGCATCCGCTCCAGCTCCACGATGATGTACGGCCACGTCGACCACCCCGGGCACTGGCTCGGGCACCTGCGCACGCTGGCCAGGCTGCAGGACGAGACCGGCGGCTTCACCGAGTTCGTGCCGTTGCCCTTCGTGCACCGCAACGCCCCGATCTACCTCGCCGGGGTGGCCCGTCCCGGCCCGACCCGGCGGGACAACCGGGCCGTGCACGCGATGGCCCGGCTGGCCCTGCACGGGCGGATCCGCAACATCCAGTGCTCCTGGGTCAAGCTCGGCGACGAGGGCACCGCGGACGTGCTCACCGGCGGCGCGAACGATCTCGGCGGCACCCTGATGGAGGAGACGATCAGCCGTATGGCCGGGTCAGAGCATGGTTCGGCCCGCACTGTCCAGCAGCTTCACTCGATCGCGGCCGCGGTGCACCGGCCCGCGCGACAGCGCACTACCACGTATGCCCAGTAGATGATCAAGTAGCCGGGTGAAAGCGGGTTGTCACCAGCCCGCTACTCTGCCTCACGTAACGAAGGTGCAACCGGCGGCAAATATGAGCGGGTTGACACGTTCGGTAGCTTTTCCCCGCAGAACCACAGGTACCCTCACTCGAACGGGTTAACCGTGCTTTGGGAGGAACGCTCGTGAGCAGCCGCATCGCTCGTGCCGTCCCGCGCGTGATCACCACGCTCGTGGTCGTCCCGGCAACCGGTCTTCTCGCCTCCGGAGTCGCCGACGCAGGCGAGACCGCGCAGGCCGCGGTCGCCGCGTCGGTGGGAACCACCGGCCTGGTGCCGATCGTCGCGGTCGCCCTGGGCGTCGGCGGCATGGTCGCCGGGGTGGTGCGCGGTCTGCGTGGGCAGACCAAGGTCGACCCGGCCAACGAGCGAATCAACCCGTAGCTCCCACGGCCATCGCGGCACCTGCGAGAATCGCGGGCGTGCCAAGCGACGTGTCCACCCCCGTGGCCGAGCCCCGTCCCCGGGTGCTCTCCGGAATCCAGCCCACCGCCGACTCCTTCCACCTCGGCAACTACCTCGGTGCGCTGCGGCAGTGGGTGGCCCTGCAGGAGGACCACGACGCCTTCTACTGCGTGGTCGACCTGCACGCGATCACCGTCGAGCAGAACCCGGCCGAACTGCGCCAGCGCACCAGGGTCTCGGTGGCCCAGCTGCTCGCGCTGGGCATCGACCCGGAGCGGGCCACCCTGTTCGTGCAGAGCCACGTGGCCGAGCACGCCCAGCTGGGCTGGGTGATGCAGTGCCTGACCGGCTTCGGCGAGGCCGGGCGGATGACCCAGTTCAAGGACAAGTCGGCCCGCCAGGCCGCCGAGCACGTCAGCGTCGGGCTGTTCACCTACCCGATCCTGCAGGCCGCGGACATCCTGCTGTACCAGGCCAACCGGGTGCCGGTGGGCGAGGACCAGCGCCAGCACCTGGAGCTGACCCGCGACCTGGCCAACCGGTTCAACTCCCGGTACAGCCCCACCTTCACCGTGCCCGAGGCGCACATCGTCAAGGGCACGGCCAAGATCTACGACCTGCAGGAACCGACGGCCAAGATGAGCAAGTCGGTCCCGGCGGGCGTGATCGAGCTGCTGGCCGACCCGAGGGCCTCGGCGAAGAAGATCCGCTCCGCGGTCACCGACACCGAGCGGGAGATCCGCTTCGACGCCGAGCACAAGGCGGGCATCTCCAACCTGCTCACCATCTACTCCTCGCTCACCGGCAAGACCGTGGCCGAGCTGGAGGCGCAGTACACCGGGCAGGGCTACGGGGACTTCAAGAAGGACCTCGGCGAGGTCGTGATCGAGTGGGTCACCCCGATCCAGGACAAGGTCAAGGCGTACCTGGACGACAAGGCCGAGCTGGACAAGATCATGCAGCGCGGTGCGGAGCGGGCCAGGCACGTGGCCGCCCGCACGCTGGCCAAGGTCTACAAGAAGGTCGGCTTCCTCCCGTTGGGCGGCTGACTGCGCCGCGCGGGTGAGTTGATCAAGCAGTGCCGGCTCACCCCGGTTAGCGTTCCGGGGTGAGCACCGAGAAGCCGTCCTGGTTCGGCAGGCAGCGGGAGCGTTTCCCCTGGCTGGACCACCTCGTCCGGGCCGGTGGGCGCTACCAGGAGCGCTACGGCGACCACTACGCGGCCGCGATCACCTACTTCAGCGTGCTCTCGCTGGTGCCGGTGCTCATGGTCGCCTTCGCCGCGGCCGGTCTGGTGCTCTCCGGCAACACCGAGCTGCTCGACCAGGCCAAGGCCGAACTGGCCGCCGCGGTGCCGGACAAGGCGCTCAGCGACACGCTGACCAAAGCCGTGCAGCAGGCGATCGACCAGCGGTACGCGGTCGGCATCATCGGTCTCGCGGTCGCGCTGTACTCCGGCATCGGCTGGATGACCAACCTGCGTGACGCGATCACCGCGCAGTGGGGCCAGGCCCGCGAGGAGCTGCCGCTGCTGCGCACCTACCTGGTCGACTTCCTGTCCCTGATCGGCCTCGGCCTGGCGCTGGTGGTCAGCTTCGGGCTGACCACGCTGGCCCAGGGCTTCGCCGAGGACCTGCTCGACCTCGTCGGCCTGCACAACCAGGGCCTGCCCAGGGTGCTGTTCATCGGCCTGGCCGTGCTGCTGTCGGTGGCGGCCAACTTCGGCGTGTTCCTCTGGGTGCTGGCCTGGCTGCCACGCAAGCGGGTCAGCGCCCGCAGCGCGCTCAAGGGCGCGCTGGCCGCGGCCATCGGCTTCGAGCTGCTCAAGCAGGTCGGCGGCATCTACCTGCGCAGCATCAGCGCCAGCCCGGCGGGCGCGGCCTTCGGCTCGCTGCTGGGTCTGCTGGTCTTCATCTACCTGGTCTCCCGCTTCCTGCTCTTCGTCACCGCCTGGACCGCCACCGCGCGGGACAACCTGGCCGCGGAGCCGATCCAGCCACCGCCGCCCGCGGTGATCCGGCCGGTGGTGGAGGTGCGTGGCGGCCCCGCGCCCCGGCAGACCGCCGCCCTGCTGGGCATTGGCGCGGCCGTGGGACTGCTGCTGCGCGGGCTGTTCCGCTCCCGGCGGGACTGAGCGGGCCGGCGAAGCCCCCGGAACGGGCGTCAGCGGCCGGCGTTGAGCCGGGCGGCCTGACGGGTCAGGTGGGCGACCTCGGCCAGGTTGGTGGCCTGCTGGGCCGCCTCGGCGTAGAGCCGGGCCGCGGTGGCCAGATCGCCGTCCCGCTCGTGCAGGTAGGCCGCCACCGCGGTGTAGCGCGGCAGCGAGCCGTCCAGCGCGGCCAGTGCCGCCAGCCCAGCCCGCGGTCCGTCGGCCTCGCCAACGGCCACCGCCCGGTTGAGCCGGACGACCGGGCTGTCGGTCAGCTGCGCGAGTTCGTCGTACCACTCCACGATCTGCACCCAGTCGGTCTCCGCGGCGGCGGGCGCGTCGGCGTGCAGGGCCGCGATGGCGGCCTAGGCCTGGAACTCGCCCAGCCGGTCCCTGGCCAGCGCCGCCTGCAGGATCGTCACGCCCTCGGCGATCAGGGTGGTGTCCCACCGGCCGCGGTCCTGCTCGGCCAGTGGCACCAGCTCGCCCTCCGGCGTGGTCCGGGCGGCGCGCCGGGCGTGGTGCAGCAGCATGAGCGCGAGCAGCCCGGCCACCTCGGGGTGGTCGATGGCGGCCGCGAGCTGCCGGGTGAGCCGGATGGCCTCGGCGGCCAGGTCGACGTCGCCGGAGTAGCCCTCGTTGAAGACCAGGTAGAGCACGCGCAGCACGGTGGCCACGTCGCCGGACTGGTCGAAGCGCACCTCGGCGACGGTGCGCTTGGCCCGGCTGATGCGCTGCGCCATGGTCGCCTCGGGCACCAGGTAGGCCTGGGCGATCTGGCGGGTGGTCAGCCCGCCCACGGCGCGCAGGGTGAGCGCGACCGCGGAGGAGGGCGTCAGCGACGGGTGCGCGCACAGGAAGTAGAGCTGGAGCGTGTCGTCCGTCGCGGGCGCCGGACCGGGCGCGGGCTCCTCCTCGACCAGGTCCTCCCGCCGCCTGCGGGCGGTCTCGGCGCGGGTCGCGTCCAGGAACTTGCGCCAGGCCACGGTGACCAGCCAGCCCTTGGGATCCCGCGGCTGCTCCGCGGGCCAGACCCGGAGCGCCTCGACCAGTGCGTCCTGCACGGCATCCTCGGCCGCCGCGAAATCCGCTCCGCGACGGACGAGGATGCCGAGTACTCCCGGGGTGAGGCTGCGGAGCAGGACCTCGTTCAGCACCGAGGTCATTCGGTGACGGTCGGCGGCACGCCGTAGAACGGGCGCACCTCGAGCCACTCGTGGATCGGCTTGCCACCCGCACCTGGCGCGGCGGACAGCTCACCGGCCAGCTCGATGGCCCGTTCCTGGCTGTCGACGTCGATCACCATCCAGCCCGCGATCAGGTCCTTGGTCTCGGCGAACGGGCCGTCGGTGACCGGCGGGCGCCCCTCGCCGCCGTACTGGACCCACAGGCCCTCGGGGGCCAGCGCCTGACCGTCGACGTACTCGCCGGTCTTGGTCAGCCGGTCGGCGAAGTCCTGCATGTACTGCACGTGGGCCGAGATCTCCGCCGGGGTCCACTGGTCCATCGGCACGTTGTTGACCGCTGCCGGGGCGCCGCTGTAGTGCTTGAGCAGCAGGTACTTGGCCATCGGGTTCTCCTCGGTGCTGGTGCGACCCATTGTGGTCGCTTTCACGGCAGGGACGGAGCAGGCCGCGGGATCTCGACATCGCCGCCCAAGATTTCTCGGATTTTCTTCGCCGAACACCCTGAGCTGCGAAGAGCCCGGAAAAGCACGATGCCGCCCTCCCGGCGTGTGGGAGGGCGGCATCGTCAGGTTGACGTCGCTGCGGGCCGCTCAGACGGCCGCGGCGGCCGCTCGTGCCCGGGCAGCCGCCTTCGCCCGCTTCTTCCGGACGTAGAGGAAGGCGAAGATGATCACGAACACGCCGGCCGCGATGGTCAGCGGCAGGCCCACGTTGCCGAACGGGGTGACCGCGGCGGCGGAGGGGTTCTCCGGGGCGGTGATGCCGCCGTTGCCGTCCTGCTTGGCCTGGGCCGCACCGCCGTCACCGCTGGCCGCGGTCTCCGCGGGGGCCCGCTCGACCAGCTGGCCGACCGGCTCCGAGGCCGCCTTCACGCTGAAGCCGTAGTCCAGCAGCTTGGCCGCCTGGGTGTAGACCGACTGGGCGCCGATCTTCTCCGCCCTGATCAGCACCGCGACCAGCCGGCGGCCGCCCTTCTCCGCCGCGCCGATGAAGGTGTGCCTGGCATCGTCGGTGAAGCCGGTCTTGCCGCCCAGCGCGCCGGTGTACAGGGCCAGCAGCTGGTTGTCGTTGCTGACCTTGAACGCCGGCTTGTTGCCGTAGCCGGGGAAGTTGAAGGACTTGGTGCCGACCGCCTTGGCGATCTCCGGGTTCTTCAGCGCGGCCTTGAAGATGACCGCCTGGTCGTAGGCCGAGGTGGACATCCCGGGGCCGTCCAGGCCGGAGGGGGTGGCCGCGCGGGTGTCCAGCGCGCCGAGCTGGCGGGCGAGCTGGTTCATCTTGCGCACTGTCTCGTCCACGCCGCCGAGCTTGCGGGCCAGCGCGTGCGCCGCGTCGTTGCCCGAGTCCAGCATCATGCCGGTGATCAGGTCCTTGACGGTGTACTTGCCGCCGACCCCGACCCCGACCTTGCTGCCCTCCTGCTCGGTGTCCGCCTTCTCCCCGACGATCACCGTCGAGGGGTCCAGCTCCTTGAGCGCGACCAGCGCGGTCAGCACCTTGATGATGGAGGCCGGGCGGTGCCGGGCGTGCGGGTCCTTGGCCGCGACGATCGCGCCCGAGTTCAGGTCCGCGACCACCCAGGACTGGGCGTTGAGCAGGTTCGGACCCGGCGGCGCCGGAGCACCGCTGGGGGTGATCACGCCGCAGTCGTAGAGCCGAGAGCCACCGACCGGCTTGGCAGGCACCGGCAGTGGGCCGGGCGCGGTCTTACCGGGTTTGGGCTGCTCGGACATGTCCACCGCGGGCGGCGGAATGCTGCGGTCCTGACAGGAGGCGGACGGACTCGACGAGGTCGGCGTCGTGGTCTGCGACGGCTGGGCCAGCACGACCGGAGCGCTCAGCACCGCGGCAGCCAGCAGCGCGCAGACAGAGGCGACCAGCGCCGTTGCGGGGCGGTGGGCGGTAGATGGCACAAGGGCAGGCTAGCCACCCCAGCCCGGGAACGGTATTCGGCCCACCGGAATACTGCGGTGGTGATCCTGTCCCGCCGTGCCTCGCTGTTCCTGCTGGCCTTCGCGCTCTGGAGCTGGTGGATCTGGCCGACGTTCCTGGTGAACATCTCCCGGGACGCCCGTTCCTGGGCCGCAGACGGCTCCCCGACCGGCTTCTTCACCGTGCACCTGGTGCTGGTCATCACGTCGCTGGTGCTCGGAACTGTGATCGGCGTCATGGGATGGCGCGGCTTCCGTGCTATACGTAGGCAGACTACGGAATGCTGATCTGAAGAACTGCTGAATTCTTCCCACCACGAAGGAGACCGCCGTGGAGTTCGTGCGGCTTGTCCTGATCTTCCTGCACCTGCTCGGCATGGCGATGCTGGTCGGGATGATCCTGCTCCAGCTCAAGACGGCCAAGGACGGCCCGCTGAACAAGGGCTGGCTGCACGGCGTGCTGTTGCAGCTGGTCACCGGGGTCGCGCTGGTCGGCATCGCCTACCCGCTCGGCAAGGACGTGGACAACATCAAGATCGGCGTGAAGCTCCTGGTCCTGATCGCCATCGGCGCCATCGTCGCGGCCAACCTGAGCAAACAGAAGATCGCCACCTGGCTCGTCCCCACCCTGGCCGCCCTCACCGTCCTCAACGTCGGCGTAGCCGTCTTCTGGCGCTAACCCCAGCAACCCCACAACAACGGCCAACACTCGAACCGCACCGAGTGTTGGCCGTTGTCGTACACCGAGTTGGCCGTTGTGGACGCCGAGTTGGCCGTTGTTGTACGGCACGTTGGCCGTTGTTGTACGCCATAGGCCGCTGCGACCGGGCGAAGCCCGAAAGACAGGCAGCCGGGGTGGCTTTTCAAACATCCCCCGAGCGGTTCCCCATCCCCGTCAGCCTGGAGAGGACACACCGCATCCTGGGCAAGCGGCCTGCAACCTGCTTGGCCCTAGCCTCCCAACCGCAACGGGCCGCTTGCCCAGGATGTGGTTTGGTATCGGAGGGCTGACGGGGATGGGGAACCGCACACGAGCACTGCTCTTCGCTCTTGACTGTCAACCCGAAGATCAAAAAAGGATGGCCTCGCCGGCCGGGCAGACCACCGGAGGGGGGAGGCAGATCAACACCCGGGCCAGCAGGTTGCGGGGCGGGGTCTGGGCCGCCGACTTAAGACCCAGCGTGGCTCCGAGGGCTCGCGTGTTCTCCGTACGGCCTTCCGCCAGCCAACCACACCTCACCGAGCGGCCCCGGTCGCGTTGGGAGGGCCGGGCGGCGGTTTGTGTTGCAGGGGCCACTCGGCGAGGCGTGGTCAGCATGCTCCAGGCCGTACGGAGAACACGCGAGAACCCTCGTCGTGGGGGTTTCACCCCCCACCCCGACCCGTCCCGTCCCACAACGGCCAACGACCCGTACGACAACGGCCAACTCGCCGTCCACAACGGCCAACACCCCGTACGACAACGGCCAACACTCGCGGAAGGGGTTTCACCCCGCCGGCGTGTTGGCCGTTGTTGTACGTCGGGTTGGCTGTTGTGGGTCAGCGGCGGAAGAGCAGGGCGCGCTTCACTTCCTGGATCGCCTTGGTCACCTGGATCCCGCGCGGGCAGGCGTCCGTGCAGTTGAACGTGGTCCGGCAACGCCAGACACCGTCGACGTCGTTGAGGATGTCCAGCCGCTCCTCGGCGGCCTCGTCCCGGCTGTCGAAGATGAACCGGTGCGCGTTCACGATCGCGGCGGGCCCGAAGTAGGAGCCCTCCACCCAGTACACCGGGCAGCTCGTGGTGCAGCAGGCGCACAGGATGCACTTGGTGGTGTCGTCGAAGCGTTCGCGGTCGGCCGCGGACTGGATGCGTTCCTTGGACGGGTCCTGGCCGTAGTTGATCAGGTACGGCTTGACCGCCCGGAATGCCTCGAAGAAGGGCTCCATGTCCACCAGGAGGTCCTTCTCCGCCTGCAGGCCCTTGATCGGCTCCAGGGTGATCGTGGTCGGCTTGCCCTTCTTCGCCATCAGGTCCTTGACCAGGACCTTGCAGGCCAGCCGGTTCACGCCGTTGATCCGCATCGCGTCCGAGCCGCACACGCCGTGCGCGCAGGAGCGGCGGAAGGTCAGCGAGCCGTCGACGTACCACTTCACGTAGTGCAGCAGGTTGAGCACCCGGTCGGTGGGCAGTGCGGGCACCGAGAAGGACTCCCAGCGCGGCTCCGCGTCGGTCTCCGGGGTGAAACGCCGGATCCGGACGGTGACGAGCGTGGACCCCTCGGGGGCGGGGGGAAGGGCGCCGCGGGAACCCGCCGCGGGGGCCTCAGCAGTCGCGGTCATCAGTACTTGCGCTCCATCGGCTGGTAACGGGTGATGGTGACGGGCTTGTAGTCCAGGCGGATGTCCGCGGCCAGGCCCTCACCGTGCTTGTAGGCCATGGTGTGCCGCAGGAAGTTCACATCGTCGCGCTGCTGGTAGTCCTCGCGGGCGTGCCCGCCGCGGGACTCCTTGCGGTTGATCGCGCCCTGCACCAGCACCTCGGCCAGCTCCAGCAGGAAGCCCAGCTCGATCGCTTCCAGCAGATCCGTGTTGAACCGCTTGCCCTTGTCCTGGATGGCCACCCGCGCGTACCGCTCCTTCAGCGCCTGCACGTCGTGCAGGGCCTGCTTGAGGGTCTCCTCGGTGCGGTACACCGACGCGTTGAGGTCCATCGTGGTCTGCAGCTCGCCGCGGATGTCGGCCACCCGCTCGCCGCCGTCGGCCGACAGCATCCCGCTGACCATGGTCTCCACCAGCGTGGCCGGGTTGTCCGGCAGCTCGGTGTGCTCGACCGTCCTGGCGTACTCCGCGGCGGCGATGCCGGCGCGGCGGCCGAAGACGTTGATGTCCAGCAGCGAGTTGGTGCCCAGCCGGTTCGCGCCGTGCACGGAAACACACGCGCACTCGCCGGCGGCGTAGAGGCCGGGGACCACGTTGTCGTTGTCCCGCAGCACCTCGCCGGAGATCTTGGTCGGGATGCCGCCCATCGCGTAGTGCGCGGTCGGGTACACCGGCACCTGCTCGGTCACCGGGTCGATGCCCAGGTAGGTGCGGGAGAACTCGGTGATGTCGGGCAGCTTCGCGTCCAGCACCTCGGCGCCCAGGTGGGTCAGGTCGAGGTAGACGTAGTCCTTGTGCGGGCCGGCGCCGCGGCCCTCGCGCACCTCGGTGGCCATCGCGCGGGCGACCATGTCCCGCGGCGCGAGGTCCTTGATGGTGGGCGCGTAGCGCTCCATGAACCGCTCGCCCGCGGAGTTGCGCAGGATGCCGCCCTCGCCGCGGGCGCCCTCGGTGAGCAGGATGCCCAGGCCGGCCAGACCGGTCGGGTGGAACTGGTAGAACTCCATGTCCTCCAGCGGCAGGCCCTTGCGGAAGACGATGCCCATGCCGTCACCGGTGAGGGTGTGCGCGTTCGAGGTGGTCTTGAAGACCTTGCCGAACCCGCCGGAGGCGAACACGACCGCCTTGGCCTGGAAGACGTGGATCTCGCCGGTGGCCAGCTCCAGGGCGACCGCGCCGGTGCAGACCGGGCCGTTGTCGGTCTCGGTCAGGCAGATGTCGAGCACGTAGTACTCGTTGAAGAACTCGATGCCGTGCTTGACGCAGTTCTGGTACAGCGTCTGCAGGATCATGTGACCGGTGCGGTCGGCGGCGTAGCAGGCCCGGCGCACGGCGGCCTCGCCGTGGTTGCGGGTGTGCCCGCCGAACCGGCGTTGGTCGATCTTGCCCTCGGGCGTGCGGTTGAACGGCAGGCCCATCTTCTCCAGGTCGAGCACCGCGTCGATGGCCTCCTTGGCCATGATCTCCGCGGCGTCCTGGTCAACCAGGTAGTCGCCACCCTTGACCGTGTCGAAGGTGTGCCACTCCCAGTTGTCCTCCTCGACGTTGGCCAGCGCGGCGCACATGCCGCCCTGGGCCGCGCCGGTGTGCGACCGGGTCGGGTAGAGCTTGGTGAGCACCGCGGTGCGGGCGCGCTGGCCGGACTCGATCGCGGCCCGCATCCCGGCGCCACCAGCGCCGACGATGATGACGTCGTACTTGTGGAACTGCATGGTGGGAGCCTCGCTCAGCCGAAGTTCGGGGTGAAGGTGAAGATCACGAACGTGCCGAGCGCGACTGTCAGGATCACGGACACGTACAGCAGCGTGGTCAGCCAGAACCGGGTGCTGTCCTTGCGCGAGTAGTCATTGATGATCGTGCGCATCCCGTTGCCGCCGTGGATCATCGCCAGCCACAGCATGGACAGGTCCCAGAACTGCCAGAACGGCGAGGCCCAGCGGCCGGCCACGAAGGCGAAGTTGACCTTGTGCACACCGCCGTCCAGGAACAGCATGATCAGCAGGTGGCCGAGCACCAGGAACACCAGCACCAGGCCGGACAGCCGCATGAACAGCCAGCTGGCCAGCTCGAAGTTGCTCCGGCGGGCGGCCCGGCGGCGCGGGTGCCGCGGCGGCGCCAGGTCGGGCGCGTTGAGGGTCGCTTCGCTCATGTCACATCCCGCCCATCAACATGCTGTACGCCTTGGCGAGCAGGTGGTACGAGCCGGGGATCATCAGCGCGGCCCAGATCACCAGCACGGTCCACATCATCGGACGCTGGAAACGGGGGCCCTTGCCCCAGAAGTCCACCAGCATGACGCGGATGCCGTTGAGCGCGTGGAAGAGCACCGCGGCGACCAGGCCCAGCTCGAACAGGACGAAGAACGGTTCTTTGTAGGTCGCGATGACCTTGTCGTACGCCTCCGGCGACACCCGCACCAGCGCGGTGTCCAGGACGTGCACGAACAGGAAGAAGAACGTGAGCACCCCGGTGATCCGGTGGGCGACCCACGACCACATGCCCAGGTCTCCCCGGTACAGCTTGCCGCCGCCGCGGGAACCCCGCTGCTGCGTCGCCGCGGCCTCTGTGCTGGCCATGGTGGACGGCCTCCAACGTCATTGCTGGATCTCTGGCACCGGTGTTCGGGCAGCCGGGGCCTTGACCCACGGGATGCTAGCCGTGTAGACGCCGGTCGACCCACTTGACGTCGCCCGCTGTGATCGACGAGACAGCCTGCCGGGGGACTCGCGCCCGCGACGCGACACGCGCGTGACTAGCGCGCGCGAACTTCGGCGCGAACGGGGGTGGCCTGTGGATGGAGCGCCCAACAATTCGGTCACGTCGGGCAGACTGCCTGCGGAGGACGCCGTACCGGCGGGTACGGTTCGGCGTTTGTAGAAGCCCCCGTCGATGGAGCCGGGGGTTGTGCCGGGCGGCCGTGAGGTAGCTCGGTGAGGCCATGTGAAGGAGACGAGAGCCGTGCGTCGGATGCGAAACGCCGCGGTGGCCGCGGTCGCGATCACCAGCGTCCTGTCGCTGGTCGCGTGCGCGAAGGACAGCGGGACGACCCCTGGCGGCAACGCCGGTGGGGCCGAGTGCCAGAAGGCCACCCCGCCCACCGTGCAGGCCGGTTCGACCAGCAGCAGCACGACCGGGACCAAGCCCGACGCCAAGGCGCTCAAGGTGGGTCTGACCTACGACATCGGCGGCCGGGGTGACGCCTCGTTCAACGACGCCGCCGCCGCGGGCATCGACCGCGCGATCGCCGAGCTGGGTGTGCTGAAGAGCAACGTCAAGGAGGCGTCGGCGGCCGCCGGCGACACCGAGGACGTCAAGTCCAGCCGCCTGCGCCAGCTGGCCAGCGAGGGCTACAACCCGGTGGTCGCGGTCGGCTTCGCCTACGCCGACGCGCTCAAGGTGGTCGCCGCGCAGTTCCCGAACACCCGCTTCGCCATCGTGGACGCGGGCGTGGAGGGCGCCAAGAACGTCACCCCGCTGGTCTTCGCCGAGGAGCAGGGCTCCTTCCTGGCCGGGGTGATCGCCGCGTACAAGAGCAAGAAATGCTCAGTCGGCTTCGTCGGCGGCGTGAACGTGCCGCTGATCCAGAAGTTCGAGGCGGGCTTCTACGCTGGCGCCAAGGCGGCCGCGCCGAACATCAAGATCGAGAAGAAGTACCTCACCCCCGCGGGTGACGTCTCCGGCTTCAACGACCCGACCAAGGGCAAGGTCGCCTCGGACGGTCTGATCGACGGCGGCGCGGACGTGCTCTACCACGCGGCGGGCGCCTCCGGTAAGGGCGTGTTCAACGCCGCCAAGGCCCGCGGCGCGCTGGCCATCGGCGTGGACTCCGACCAGTACAAGCAGACCACCGTGGCCGAGTCCAAGGACATCATCATCTCCTCGGTGCTCAAGCGGGTCGATGTGGCCGTCTACGACTACATCGCCGCGGCCGCCAAGAACGACCTGAGCACGCTGCCCAAGTCCTTCGACCTGAGCGTGGACGGCGTCGGCTACGCCACCAGCGGCGGCAAGGTCGACGACATCAAGTCCACTGTGGACGCCTACAAGGCCGCGATCGTGGCCGGCCAGATCAAGGTCTCGGACAAGCCGAGCAGCTGAGCAAGCATCAACACGCGGCGGGCCCGGGGCGCGGCTCCGGGCCCGCCGCGCGTTAGCCGCCACCCACCGGGAGAACTCGAAGATGAGCAGTTCCCTCGATGCCGCCCAGCACTCGCGCCCCGCGGTCCGGCTCACCGGCATCACCAAACGCTTCCCCGGCGTGATCGCCAACTCCGACGTGCACCTGACCGTGGCGCACGGCGAGGTGCACGCGCTGTGCGGGGAGAACGGCGCTGGCAAGTCCACGCTGATGAAGATCCTCTACGGCATGCAGCAGCCCGATGAGGGCACGATCGAGGTCAACGGCGAGCAGGCGCACTTCCGCTCGCCCTCGGATGCGATCAAGGCAGGCATCGGCATGGTGCACCAGCACTTCATGCTCGCCGACAACCTCACCGTGCTGGAGAACGTGGTGCTGGGCGCCGAGGCGCTGCACGGCATCGGGTCCAAGGCGCGCAAGCGGATCGCCGAACTGGCCAAGCAGACCGGGCTGCGCGTCAGCCCAGACCTGCCGGTGGAGCACCTTGGCGTGGCCGACCGGCAGCGGGTGGAGATCCTCAAGGTCCTCTACCGCGGCGCGCGGATCGTCATCCTGGACGAGCCCACCGCGGTGCTGGTGCCGCAGGAGGTCGAGGAGCTGTTCCTCACCCTGCGCGGCATGCGCGAGCAGGGCTACACGTTCCTGTTCATCTCGCACAAGCTGGACGAGGTCAGGGCCATCGCGGACAGCCTCACCGTGATCCGCCGCGGCAGCACGGTCGGCACCGCCGACCCGAAGACCGTCACCTCCCGCCAGCTCGGCGAGCTGATGGTGGGCAGTGAGCTGCCCAGCCCGGAGACCCGCGAGTCCACCGTCACCGACCGCCCCGTGCTCACCCTGTCCGAGGTGCGGCTGTGCGCCGCGGGCGGGCAGCGGCCGCTGCTGGACCACATCACGCTGACCGTGCACGCGGGCGAGGTGCTGGGCATCGCGGGCGTGGAGGGCAACGGCCAGACCGAACTGGTCGAGGCCGTGATGGGCATCCGCAAGATCGACAGCGGCTCGGTCACCCTGGACGGCGAGGACATCACCAAGACCCCCACGCTGGCCAGGCGGGAGGCCGGGATCGGGTACGTGCCAGAGGACCGGCACCGGCAGGGCCTGCTGCTCACCCAGACGCTGTGGGCCAACCGCATCCTGGGTTACCAGACCCGCCGCCCGGTGGTCCGCGGCCGCTGGCTGGACATCGAGGGCGCGCGGGCGGACACCCGGCGGATCGTCGAGCAGTTCGACGTGCGCACCCCTGGCATCGAGGTGCCAGCGGCCGCGCTCTCCGGCGGCAACCAGCAGAAGCTCGTGGTCGGCCGCGAACTCTCCGGCGACCCGGTGCTGCTCATCGCCTCGCACCCGACCAGGGGCGTGGACGTGGGCGCGCAGGCGGTGATCTGGGAGCAGATCCGCACCGCGCGGGCCAACGGCCTGGCCGTGCTGCTGGTCTCGGCCGACCTGGACGAGCTGATCGGGCTGTCCGACACGATCAAGGTCATGTCGCGCGGACGGCTGGTGGCCGACGCGGACCCGAACGTGGTGACGCCCGAGGACCTCGGCGCGGCCATGACCGGCGACTGCGAAGACGAGGTCGGCGCCATCGACGAGGGGACCGAGCAGTGAAGCTGAACGCCCGCGCTGTCCTGCTGCCCCCGCTGCTGGCGATCATCGCGGCCCTGCTGCTGTGCTCGATCGCGCTGGTGATCTCCGGCGGCAACCCGCTGGAGGCCTTCGGCGCGATGATCGCGCAGGTCGGCAGGGGCACCACCGCGGTGGACATCGTCAACACCGGCAGCACCTACTACCTGGCCGCGCTCGCGGTGGCCATCGGCTTCCAGATGAAGCTGTTCAACATCGGCGTCGAGGGCCAGTACAAGCTGGCCGCGATCGTGGCCATGATCGCCGGTGGCGCGGTCGCCCTGCCGCCGGTGCTGCACACGCTGTTCATCCTGGTGGTGGCGGCCCTGGTAGGTGCGATGTGGGCGGCCATCCCGGCCATCCTCAAGATCACCCGCGGGGTGAACGAGGTCATCTCCACGATCATGCTCAACTGGATCGCCACCGGCATCGCCGCGTATCTGATCCAGCAGTCGGTCTTCGGCGAGCTGCGCGGCAACAACCTGGGCACGCCGGTGGTGGCCGAGTCCGGCTGGGTGCCCGGCATCTCCCTTGGCGGCGCTGGGACGATCTTTGGCCTGGTGGTGCTGGCGGTGCTGGCCGGGGTCGGCTACTGGGTGCTGATGAACCGCACCCGGTTCGGCTTCGAGCTGCGCGCCTCTGGCGAGTCGGCCACCGCGGCCACCGCCGGCGGGGTCAACGCGAAGAAGATGATCCTGGTCGCGATGCTGCTCTCCGGGGCCACCGCGGGCCTGGTCGCGATGCCCGAGCTGCTCGGCCGCGACCACACCTACACGCTGAACTTCCCGGCCGCCTACGGCTTCACCGGTATCGCGGTGGCGCTGCTGGGCCGCAACCACCCGGTCGGCATCGCCTTCGGCGCGCTGCTGTGGGCCTTCCTGGACAAGTCCTCGGTCGCGCTGGAGAACGTGGGCGTGCCCAAGGAGATCGTGACCATCATGCAGGGCTCGATCGTGCTGTCGGTGGTGGTGGCCTACGAGGTGGTCCGGCGGATCACCCTGGCGGCCGAACAACGCAAGGTCGGGCAGCAGCTCGGCACGACGGACGAGGTGGCCGCATGAGCGCCGTAGTCGACACCCCGCAGACTCCCGACAGCGCGGCGTTTCTCGCCGGGCCTGGGCCGAAGCGCAAGCTGCCGGGCTGGAGCGTCGGCCTGCTGCTGGTTGCCGCGGCCATCGGGGCGCTGTCCACCGCCTCCTACCTGACCGGCGTGCCGCAGCTGACCTCCTCCGGCACCTTCCAGACCGCGGTCCAGCTGGCCATGCCGATCCTGCTCGCCGGGCTCGGCGGGCTGTGGGCCGAGCGCGCGGGCGTGGTCAACATCGGCCTTGAGGGCATGATGATCCTGGGCACCTGGGGCGGGGCCTGGGCCGGTTACCAGTGGGGCCCGTGGGCCGGACTGGTCGCGGCCGCGGTCTTCGGCGCGCTGGGCGGCCTGCTGCACGCCATCGCCACGGTGACCTTCGGGGTCAACCACATCGTCTCCGGTGTGGCGATCAACCTGCTCGGCGCCGGCGTGACCAAGTACCTCTCCACGCTGCTGTTCCAGCCGGTCTCGCACAACCCGCGGGAATCGCCGCCGGTGCCCAAGTTCGACACCTTCTCCATGCAGCCGCTTGGTGACTGGCTGGCCGAGCTGGAGAACGAGCAGCGGGTCGGCATCTCCGATGTCGCCGGCATCCTCAAGGGCCTGGTCACCGGGGTGTCCCCGCTGACCATGCTGGCCATCCTGCTGGTGCCGATCACCTACCTGGTGCTGTGGCGCAGCCGGTTCGGCCTGCGGCTGCGCTCCTGCGGGGAGAACCCGGTGGCGGCCGAATCGCTCGGCGTCAACGTCTACCTGCACAAGTACGCCGCGGTGATCGTCTCCGGCGCGCTGGCCGGGCTCGGCGGGGCGGCGCTGCTGCTCAACCCTGGCCAGTCAGGTTACCTGGAGAACCAGACGAACGGCCGCGGTTACATCGGCCTGGCCGCGATGATCTTCGGCAACTGGCGGCCCACCGGCCTGCTCGGCGGCGCGGCGCTGTTCGGCTACGCCGACGGGTTGCAGCTGCGCAGTGGCGGCGGCGCGGTGCTCGCGCTGCTGTACGCGGCGGTGCTGGCGCTGGGTGTGGTCGTGGTCTGGCAGCTCTGGCGGCGACGCTGGGTGGCCACCGCGGTGACCGTCTCCGGCGCGCTGCTCCTGTACTGGGTGTACTGGTCCTTCAACGAGCTGCCCAGTCAGATCACCACCTACCTGCCGCACCTGGTGACGCTGGTGGTGCTGGCGGTGTCCGCGCAACGCCTGCGCCCACCGGCGGCGAACGGCGTCGAGTACCGGCGCGGCTGACAATGTCCACTGTGGACTGGGAACTGCTGAGGGATACCGCGGTCAAGGCCGCCGGGCACGCCTACTGCCCCTATTCGGGGCTGCAGGTGGGCTCGGCGGCCGTCTGCGACGACGGCCGGATCGTGACCGGCTGCAATGTGGAGAACGCCTCCTACGGCCTCGGGCTGTGCGCGGAGTGCACGATGGCGGGGCAGTTGCGGCTCACCGGCGGTGGCCGGTTCGTCGCGGTGACCTGCCGCAGCGGCACCGGCGAACTGCTGATGCCGTGCGGCCGCTGCCGCCAGGTGCTCTACGAGCTGGGCGGCCCGGACTGCCTGCTCGACACCCCGCGCGGGATCCTGCCGATGAGCGAGGTCCTGCCGGATGCCTTTGGACCCGACCAGCTGCCGGAGCCGCCAGCATGAGTCACAACGCGATCGACGTGATCCGCGCCAAGCGCGACCGCAATCGTTTGACCGATGAGCAGATCGACTGGGTGATCGACGCCTACACCAGGGGCGCGGTGGCCGACGAGCAAATGTCCGCCCTGGCCATGGCCATCTTCCTGAACGGGATGACCGCCGAGGAGACCGCCCGCTGGACCGCCGCGATGGTCGCCTCCGGCGAGCACCTCGACCTGTCCGCGGTCACCCGGCCCACGGTGGACAAGCACTCCACCGGCGGCGTCGGCGACAAGATCACCCTGCCGCTGGCCCCGCTGGTGGCGGCCTGCGGCGCGGCCGTGCCGCAGCTCTCCGGCCGGGGCCTCGGCCACACCGGCGGCACCCTGGACAAGCTGGAGTCCATCCCCGGCTGGCGGGCGAACCTGTCCACCGAGGAGATCACCGCGCAGCTCAACTCGGTCGGCGCGGTCATCTGCGCCGCCACCGAGGGCCTGGCGCCTGCCGACCGCAAGCTCTACGCGCTGCGCGATGTCACCGGCACGGTCGAGGCCATCCCGCTGATCGCCAGCTCGATCATGAGCAAGAAGATCGCCGAGGGCGCGCAGTCCCTGGTCCTGGACGTCAAGACCGGCACCGGCGCGTTCATGAAGACCGAGGCCGACGCCCGCGCGCTGGCCCAGGCCCTGGTCGCCATCGGCAAGGCCAACGGCCTCAACATCAGCGCCCTGCTCACCGATATGTCCATCCCACTGGGCCGCGCGGTCGGCAACGCGGTGGAGGTCGCGGAGTCCATCGAGGTCCTGCGCGGCAACGGCCCCGCCGACGTCACCGAGCTGACCGTGGCCCTGGCCAGGGAAATGCTCACGCTGGCCGGCATCGACACCGACCCGGCCCCCGTGCTCGCCTCCGGCCAGGCCTACGAGACCTGGTGCCGGATGATCAAGGCCCAGCACGGCGACCCGGACGCCGCCCTGCCCAAGCCCAACCACATCCACGTGGTCGAGGCCCCCGAAACCGGCACCCTCACCGCCCTGGACGCCTACGCCGTCGGCGTCGCCGCCTGGCGCCTGGGCGCGGGCCGGGCCCGCAAGGAAGACCCGGTCCAGCACGCCGCCGGCATCCTCTGCCACGCCAAACCCGGCGAACACGTGACCAAGGGCCAGCCCCTGCTGGAACTGCACACCAACACCCCGGAAGCCTTCGACGGAGCCCTGTCCGCCCTCACCGGCAGCTACCAGATCGGCGACTCCGCCCCCGAGGCCAAACCCCTCATCCTGGACACCCTCCACGCCTGACCCACAACAGCACTCCCGTACCAGACTCGAAAATCGGTTGGTGAGTGGGCAGACGGCGATGCCCCGGCGGGCGGGTTGACCGGCGGGGTCAGTTGTCGGTGTTGACAGTTGTGGCGGCTGGCGGCTGGTTGTGGTGTGGGTCAGGCCGCGGTGTGGTCGGGACGGGGCTGGAGGGTGACCCTGTGGCCGGTCAAACGTTCGAGCTGGCGGGTGAGGTCGCGTTCGCGGCGTTGCCGGT
>NZ_JBQJIM010000069.1:0-1572 GCF_052078295.1 Crossiella sp. CA198 | reverse complement strand
TGGCGGCTGGCGGCTGGTTGTGGTGTGGGTCAGGCCGCGGTGTGGTCGGGACGGGGCTGGAGGGTGACCCTGTGGCCGGTCAAACGTTCGAGCTGGCGGGTGAGGTCGCGTTCGCGGCGTTGCCGGTTGAAGCGGGACTCATAGAAGTCGGGCCCGAGGTCCTGGTAACGGGCCTCGGGATCGGAGAGCAGGTGCCAAATGATGCTCAGCAGGGAGTTAGCGGTCGCGACGATGGCACGACCACGGCCGATGCGTCTGGCCAGTCGCCGGTAGCGGTGACCGAGAAAGGTGTCAGTGCGGGCCAGGGAGGCCACGATCTCGCCCAGGGTGGCACCCAGCCACGGGTTGCCCCTGCCGGTGGCCCCGCCTTTGCCCTTGCCCGCGGACTTCTTGTCCACCGGCGCGCACTTGGCCCAGGAGACCAGGTGCCCGGGAGTGGGGAAGACGGTCATGTCCACCCCGATCTCGGCGAGCAGTTCCCCGGCTGCGGTGGGGCCGATGCCGGTGATCTCATCCAGCTGGGCCGCCTGGTGGGCGAAAGGGGCGAGCATCGCCTCGATCCGGGCGGTCAACGCCTCGACGCGGGTGGTCAGCTCGTCGATGCGGTCGAGCATCATGCGGGCCAGCATGGCGTGGTGGTCCTCGAAGTGCCCGGTCAAGGCTTCGGTGAGGGCGGTGATCTTGGGTCGCATCCGGCCCAGGGCCATCTCGGCCAGGACCCGGGGGTCGCGTTGTCCGGCGATCATCGCCTCCAGCATCGCCCGGCTGGATTTGCCGAGCAGGTCGCTGGCCACCACGGTCAGCTTGATCTGGGCGTCTTCCAATAGTTTTTCCAGGCGTTGCCGTTCGGCGCCACGGTCGCGGATGAGGGTGCGGCGGTAGCGGGTCAGATCACGTAGTTGCCGGATCGGTTTGGGGTGGATCAGGCTGGGCCGGCACATGCCCCGTTCGGTGACCTTGGCCAGCCAGACCGCGTCGAGTTTGTCGGTTTTGGGGCGGCCGGGCACGTTTTTGACGTGTGTGGGGTTGAGTAGCCAGCAGCTGAGTCCTTCGGCTTCCAGCAGGTAGAACACTGGTTTCCAGTAGGAGCTGGTGGCCTCCATGGCGATGAGTTCCACTCGCTGCTCGCCTAGCCAGTCGGCCAGCTCCAGCAGTGATCGGGTCATGGTGGTGTAGTCGCGGATCTCCTGCACACGCTTGCCCGGTTTGTCCTTGTGCGGCACCCGCAGGCAGGCGGTCAGGGTGGCTTTGCCGATGTCGAGGGCCGCGACCCGGTGCACGATCTCGATGGGTTGCTCGGTCACTTCCTCCACGAGGGTCTCCCGTTCTCCCTGTTGGGCTGGGTGGTCACCCCGGGGGAGCCTCGGGTGGTGAGAAGAATCAGACTCGCGTGCTCGAAGCGACAATGCAGGACCCCTGGCAGGCTCCCGGTGTCAGGCACTTGGACGGCCTCATGGAACCAAGGGACGCGACGACATCGGGGGTGACCAGCCCCGATTTTCCGCCCGGCACGGGCGTCTGGAAAGACCCGGACGGCACTTGGGCCAACTGGCACGCCCACTTCGGCCAACC
>NZ_JBQJIM010000068.1:0-1612 GCF_052078295.1 Crossiella sp. CA198 | reverse complement strand
GGCGGGTTCACGTGGTCGTTGCAACACCTCGATCTGAGGGGTTGCAACGACCATGTCGTTTTCGGAGGACCTTCACCAGCACCGTGACACGCTGCTGAGGATGATCGACGCTGGCGTGCCAGTGGCCTCCGCCGGCCAGGCACTGGGGATCACACGCTCACGCTGCTACGCCATCCTGCGTGCCTGCGGCCGGGGCACGGGCACCAGCAAAACAGTGATCACCCAATGGCACCGCGACCAGGTCATGACGGTGTTCACCGAGTCGGGCAACGTCAACCGGGCCGCGAGGACCGCCGGGCTCAGCCACAGCACGGCACGGCGGATCCTCGTCGCGGCCGGGCTGCTCACAGAGGCAACCACCTCGATCAGCAAGCCCCAGGCCAAGGCACGTTTCCTGGAGTTGATCGAGGCAGGCTGGTCCAGTGCCCGTGCGGCCCGGGAAGTGGGCGTGCATCCCCGCACAGCCCGGGACTGGCGTCACAGGGTCCGCAAGAGCGGCAACACACGGGTCTATCCCAGCGGTGTGGTCGTGGACTCTGACACCGGAACCCGGTACGTCACCTCCGTGACCTCCACAGCCGAGACGGTGATCAGCCAACGCTATCTGTCCCTGGATGACCGGCTGGCCATCGCCGATGGACTCATCAACAAGCACACCCAGTCCCGGATCGCGGCCGGGATCGGCCGCAACACCTCCACCGTCTCCCGCGAGGTCGCCGCCCACAGCGTCGAAGGGGTCTACCTCCCCCACCAAGCACACCGGGACGCCGCGGCCGCCCGCACCCGGCCCAAGACCTCCAAGCTGGCCACCGACACCGCGCTGCGCGCCCAGGTCGAGGCGGGCCTGGAACGCAAGTTGTCCCCGGAACAGATCTCGAACAGGCTCGTGCTGGACTTCCCCGACGACGAGGACATGCGCGTGAGTCACGAGACGATCTACCAAGCCCTGTATTTCCAGGCCCGGGGCGGACTCAAACGCGAGGTCGCGCAGGCATTGCGCAGCGGGCGGACCCGCCGCAAACCCCAGAAGCAACCCGGGCAGCGCACCCACCGGTTCATCGACGAGATGGTCATGATCAGCGACCGGCCCGCCGAGGCGGAGGACAGGGCAGTCTCCGGTCACTGGGAGGGTGATCTGGTCATGGGAGAAGGCAACCGGTCGGCCATCGCCACCCTGGTCGAACGGGCCACCCGCTACACGATGCTCGTCCACCTGCCCGAGGGGCACAACGCCGAAGCGGTCCGGGACGGGCTGATCAAGGTCGTCTCGACGCTGCCCGGGCATCTGCGGGGCTCGCTGACCTGGGACCAAGGCTGCGAAATGGCGCGGCACAAGCAGTTCACGATGGCCACCGACATGGCCGTCTACTTCTGCGACCCGGCCAGTCCCTGGCAGCGCGGCTCGAATGAGAACACCAACGGCCTGCTACGCCAATACTTTCCCAAGGGCACCGACCTGTCCGTCCACGGTCCCGAGGACTTGGAGCACGTCGCTCAGGAACTCAACGGCCGTCCACGCAAAACGCTCGGCTGGGCCACCCCAGCCGAGCGTCTGCGTGATCTACTCACCGCCTAAACCACAGCGGTGTTGCAACGACCCCTTGAAACCGCC
>NZ_JBQJIM010000067.1:0-1724 GCF_052078295.1 Crossiella sp. CA198 | reverse complement strand
TGCCCGGGATGTGGTTTGGTATCGGAGGGCTGACGAGGATGGGGAACCGCACACGAGCACTGCTCTTCGCTCTTCAGCTCTTCCCCCTATCCTTTGATTCCTGCCCGTCCGCTGGTGTTTTAACCCGTTTGTGGTGTTGGTCGGGCTGTGGAGGTAGCGGTGGTTCGTGTCTTGTTGCGGGCCTTGGGTTTTGCTGACCTGCGGCGTTTGCGGATGACGGGATGTCGTGGCGCGGGCAGGGAAGTGCGCCCGGATGGCCGGCCGGGGCCGGGTGTGGCGTTTGCGCGGTCCTGTGCTGGTGTGCCGAGTATGCGGTGAAGTGCCCTAAAACCTCGTTTGACCCGTAGCGGTGACAGCGGCCCGGGTTGTTCCCAGGGCAGCCGCGTGTCGGTGACTAGGTCGCGGGCTGCGACGAGCTGGGCGTAGGCGGCGGCGATCAACCAGCTCCAGCGGGTGGCCTGCCCGGGTGTGCGCGGCCGGGGCATGGTCCAGCCCAAGTACTGCTTGAGGAAGCGGTAGAGGTGTTCGATGTCGAAGCGGTGCAGGTAGGCCCGCCAGGCGGTGTCCAGGGTGAAGGAGCCGGGCGGGCCGTGCCAGAACAGCCAGATCGGTTTCTGTCCTGGTTGGGCGGAGTGGATGCGGATCACAGTGCCGCGCAGGGCCTGCCGGAAACGGCCTGTGCCGGGGTGGGGTTCGGGGAGTTTGCGGGAGTGGCGGGGGTGCAGTCCGTGCCAGGCCAGGATCGACAGTTCGTGGGTGCGGCCGCGGTCGGGTCGGGCGGGTGCGATTACGTGCTCGTCGGGTTGCGGCCAGCTGGCCGGGTCGGAGAACTTCATTTTCGCCCCGTGGACCGGTATTCGGCCGCGGGTGCCGGGTGGTCGGGGTGGCGGGTCGGTGAACATGGTCCCGTCACAGCGCAGGCGCCCGAGTAGTTGCACTGGTGTCCCGGACAGTTGCCGGCTGATCCAGGCGATGCTGTAGTCGCCGTCCAGACACACGATCGGCGTTTCCGCGGGTGTGGTGGTGGGGGTGGGCAGGCGGTCGAGCAGGGCGCGGATCTGGGATACCGCCACGGCGTGGTGGTTGTCGGCGGGGGTGATCTGGGCTAGATCGATTGGTAGTGCCCAGGAGGAATGTCCCCAGGTGGTCGCGGCCATCCACTGATACCACCAGCCCGCGGTCACGGGGGGCCGGTCGTCGTGGTGGCGGTTTTTGGCTGCGTCGTAGTTGAAGGTGCGTCCCGGGCTGGTGGCTGCGTCGGGGCGGGGCCAGTGGGATGCGTCCAGGGCGAAGACCGGTGGCAGGCCCGCTTCGGTGAAGTGGGTGATCAGGCCGGTCAAAGTCCTGGCCAGTGCGGTGGTGTCGATGCGGCCGTGCTGGAGTGCGCGGTAGATGCTGCCGTGTCCGCGGCGCAGGGGTGTTTCCAGTGTCAGCCAGGGCAGTGACGGGACTCGGTGCGGGGTGGCCAGCAGGGCGTCGGTGAGCTCGAAGAGTGTGTCCGGCCAGGTGGTGAAGGTGTTGTAGATGGCTTGCCGGAGGTGTTGCAGCGTGTGGAGTTGAGCGTGTCGGTGGTGTTCGGGCAGACTGTGGGGCACGGCCATCGCTTTCGTCTTCGTGCTCTGTGGTAGGAACCCGAAGATGATCAAGTGGTGGTCGTGCCCATGTCAAAATCCGGCCACCCCAGGGTTAAAACACCAGCGTCCGGCGAGGACGCCCTTGATCTT
>NZ_JBQJIM010000066.1:0-4322 GCF_052078295.1 Crossiella sp. CA198 | reverse complement strand
GGTCTCCCAACCGATTCATGATCACTCAGGAGACTCCAAATGCTACGGCTCAACAAGATGAGCGCGCCCGCCATCCTCGTGTGGCTGCTGCTCACCATCCTGACCCCGCTGGCAAAGACCCTGGCCATCACCGCCGGACTGCTCGCCACCGTCCTGGACGGGATTGCCCAGGCATCCGCCCGCGGACGCACCCACACCCGCACCAGCCCGACCACGGCCACGCTGGCCGTCGCGACCAGCACCGCGGGGTGGTGACCGCCATGTTCACCGACACCATCCCCACCAGCCGCAGCCTGCTGCGGGAGATGTGCCACCTGCTCAACAACCAGCCCGCACCGGACGCGCCCAACGTGGTCAAGGCCGACTGGTACGACGAGAAGGCCCGCGTGCTCGACCTGATCGCGGCCACCGACCGGCCCGACGCCGCCTTCATCTCCGAGCGGGCCGACCGTGCCCGGGAGATGGCCGCGGAGTGCCGCGAAGCGGGTGAGCAGTGATGCCACTCGCCCTGACCACCACCGGCACCTGCCGCCACTGCGGCGGCGACCTCGCCGAGTTCCTCCAGCCGGGCCAGGTCGGCTACTGGGTGCACTACCTCACCCGCCTGCCCCGCTGCACCACCGGCACCACCACCGCCGAGCCCGTGACCCTGGAGGTTGTGCGATGACCAGCGCCTACCCCGCCCCCATCGATGACCTGCTGCCCCGGGCACAGCAGATGGCCGCCGAGTCCGGCCAGATCCCTTCCCGCAACCAGCTCATGCGCGAACTCGGCATCGGTGCGAAGAAGGCCAACGCGCTCCGCGCCGCGCTGGCCACCGAGCCCGGTCAGCGGACCGCCGGACCCGCCACCCCGGACCCGGCACCCCGGCTCTACGCCTTGCGCACCCCCGAGTCCGAGGCAGAGCCGACTGAGGACAGCGAGCCCACGTCCGATCACCAGGCGAAGGCGACCACGCTGGTCAGCACGGTCGTGAACCCGGAGCCGACCGCCCCGGTCCGGCCGGTGGCCGCGCCGGTCGCGCCGACCCTGGGCCAGCGTGTCCGCGGCTGGTTCGCCCGCACCACCCCGGCCACTCCGGTGACCCCGGCCCCGGGCACGCGTCCGGTCCGGCGGGTCCGGTCCTGGCCGGTGCTGCTGCTGGCCCTGCCCGCCTTCGTCGCCATCTGGGGCGGCTGGGTTGGCCTGGGCAAGCTCACCGGGTTCGGCCCGGTGGACCTGCTCCCGGGGATCGCGGGCGGGTTCGTCCTCAACACCGCGATCACGCTGCCCATCGGGGTCGAGGCGTACGCCGCGTTCGCCCTGCGGGTCTGGCTCTCCGGTGCCACCCGCAGCGCCAAGGCCCGCCGCTTCGCCAAGGTCTCGGCGGTGGGCTCGCTGCTGCTGGGCATGGCCGGACAGGGTGCCTACCACCTGATGACCGCCGCCGGAATGACCCAGGCCCCCTGGCAGATCACCGCATTCGTCTCCTGCCTGCCCGTGGTCGTTCTCGGCTGCGGCGCGGCCCTGGCCCACCTGCTCCACCACGACGAGGAAGGGGACAACCAGTGAGCACCCCCAATGACACCGTCACGTCCCCAGACACCACGACGGTTCCCGCCGACGAACAGGCTGCGGCCAGCTCCAACGTGGTGCCGCTGCGCCGGAACCCGGCGCCCGCGGAACCGGCCGAAGTAGAGGTGCTGGAAGGCGAGCTGGTCGCCGACACCGTCGCCGTTGACCAGCCCGAGCCCGCCAAACCAGCCATCTGGGAGGGCTTCCGCAGCGCCGACCGGCGGCCGCTGATCGCGCCGTGGCTGCGCTCGTGGGAGACCTTCCGCAGCACCGTCGCCTTCACCTGCCGGCATTACCTGCACACCGCCGCCTACCACGCGCTGCGAGTGCCGCTGTATGCCCTGCACCTGCTCTCCCGCGCCCCGCGCGGGCTGGGCAAGGTGCTGCGCGGGTGGTGGCGCTGGCTGGCCGATGCCGAGGCCAAGCCGTTGCGCCTGGCCGCGGTGCACGCCGCCGACGCCCAGACCTACCTGCGGCTGTCCGCCCAGCGCAACACCCGGGTGGGCACCCGCCTGCTGGTCACCGGCGCGGCGCTGGCCGCGGTGTTCATCGGCTGGTTCCTGCTGCCCGGCGACGCTCCACTGTGGACGCGGTGGGAGATCTGGGGGCTGACCTTGGCCGCCCTGCTGGGACTCGGCGTGGCCGGTTCGCCCGCGGACAAGCCGATCGCCACCCGCGCGGTGGTCTCCACCCAGGTCGCCAAGCTGACCAGCGAGGTCATCGTTCGCGCGCTGACCGTGCTGGGCCTCGGCGGCATCACCTCCGCGCTGTCGAAGAACCCCAACGCCATCACCTTCGCCGCCCCGATCACCCGGGACGGCCCCGGTTGGCGCGCTGACATCGACCTGCCGCCCGGGGTGACTGCCACCGAGGTCGCCGACAAGCGCGCCAAGCTCGCTTCCGGCCTGGGCCGCCCGCTGGGCTGCGTGTGGCCGGAGGGCAACCCGGCTGTCCACCCGGGACGGTTGGTGCTCTGGGTTGGCGATCAGGACATGTCCAAGGCCCGCCAGCCGGTGTGGCCGCTGCACAAGGCCACCCAGATCGACCTGTTCAAGCCGCAGCCCTTCGGCACCGACCAGCGCGGCCAGTGGGTCAACGTCACCCTGATGTTCATCTCCGGGATCATCGGCGCGGTCCCGCGCATGGGAAAGACGTTCACCCTGCGGGAACTGCTGCTCATCGCGGCCCTGGACCCGCGGGCGGAGCTGCACCCCTATGACCTCAAGGGCACCGGTGACCTGGCCCCGCTCGGGCCGGTGAGCCACCGCTACCGGGCCGGGGACGACCCGGAGGACATCGACTACGCCTTGGTCGACCTGCGGGCGCTGCGTGAGGAGATGCGCCGCCGTACCAAGGTGATCCGCGAACTTCCGCGCGACCTGTGCCCGGAGTCCAAGGTCACCCCGGAGCTGGCCAACAACAAGAAGCTGGGCCTGCACCCCATCGTGATCGGGGTGGATGAGTGCCAGGTGTGGTTCGAGCACCCCGACCACGGCAAGGAGATCGAGGAGATCTGCACCGACCTGGCCAAGCGCGGCCCGGCAACCGGGATCGTGCTGCTGCTGGCCACCCAGCGGCCGGACTCCAAGTCCATCCCCACCCAGATCAGCGACAACGCCATCTGGCGGTTCTGCCTCAAGGTGGCCGGGCAGGTGCCCAACGACATGGTGCTGGGCACCTCCAGCTACCAGAACGGGCAGCGGGCGACCACCTTTGCCTTCTCCGACAAGGGGATCGGCATCCTCAAGGGCGACGGCGACGAGCCCAAGACCACGCGCGGGGTCTACATCGATGCCCCCGGCGCGGACAAGATCGCCGCCCGTGCCCGCGCCGCCCGGGTAGTCGCTGGCCGGTTGAGCGGCTACGCCGCTGGGCTGGACATCGAGGTGGAGGACCAGGAATCCAGCTCGCTGCTGGAAGACCTCACCGCGGTCTTCGGCGAAGCGGACAAGGTGTGGTCGGAAGCCTTGGTGGACCGGCTGGCCGAACTTCGGCCGGCGGCCTACGGGCCGTGGGGCGAACTGCCCACCGGCGCGGCCAAGGCCACCCAGCTCGCCACCGCGCTCAAGCCCTTCGGCATCACCACCAAGCAGGTCTGGATCACCGAGGCCGAGACCGGCAAGGGCGCGAACCGCATGGGCCTGCACCGCGACTGGATCACCAAGGCGCTCACTGAGCGTAACTGAATCCGAGGGGCGACCCGGGGTCGCCGACGGCTCTAGGTCTAGAGCCACCGCCCTCTAGACCTAGAGCCCCCTCTAGACACCCAAACCGTCAGTGACCAGCGACCTAGTTCCTAGGGCTGGCCTGGGCAAACACGCCCAAAACCGCCCCGGAGGGCCGATGAAACCCCGCAATACCCCCGCCCTAGTCCTGACTACCACTCTCACCATTGTCACGTTCAGTGATATCGCGCCGCAGGTCTCCGGCTACACCGGGGCCGCGCTGGGCGCACTCGGCGGTGGCTACGTGCTGGCCTGCGCGGCCTTCCCGTTCCGGCCCTGCCGGGCCTGTCGGGGCATGGGCCGCCACCTCAGCCGCGGCGTCTTCGGCGGCATCCGCCTTTGCACCGCCTGCAAGGCCACCGGCTTGCAGCTCCGCGCCGGACGCAAGGCGTGGAACTACCTGCGCCGCACCCGCCGCACCCGCTGACCACCTTCGCCACAGGAGTACCTCATGTCGAACTGGACCATCCACATCGAAGCCACCCGCTCCTGGTGGAACGGCAGCTCCACCACGTTGTGCGGGCTGACCATCACCAAGGTCGA
>NZ_JBQJIM010000065.1:0-3062 GCF_052078295.1 Crossiella sp. CA198 | reverse complement strand
GGTGTGGTGGTGTCTGGTTGTTCTTTGAGAACTACACAGTGGACGCGAGCATCTTTGTGGTCAAGTTGTTAAGAGCATACGGTGGATGCCTTGGCACCAGGAGCCGATGAAGGACGTAGGAGGCTGCGATAAGCCTCGGGGAGCTGTCAACCGAGCTGAGATCCGAGGATTTCCGAATGGGGAAACCCGGCCCCAGTCATGTGGGGTCACCTGCACCTGAATGTATAGGGTGTGTGGAGGGAACGCGGGGAAGTGAAACATCTCAGTACCCGCAGGAAGAGAAAACAACCGTGATTCCGTGAGTAGTGGCGAGCGAAAGCGGAAGAGGCTAAACCAGTTTCGTGTGATACCCGGCAGGGGTTGCGTTACTGGGGTCGTGGGACCTATCGGTCAGATCTGCCGGTCTGGCAAGAAGTAAGAAAGCATCGCGTTAGTTGAACGCTCTGGGAAGGGCGACCGTAGAGGGTGAGAGTCCTGTAGGCGAAAACGTGATGGTCTTCTGATGGTGTTCCCAAGTAGCAGCGAGCTCGTGGAATTTGCTGTGAATCTGGCGGGACCACCCGCTAAGCCTAAATACTCCCTGGTGACCGATAGCGGACTAGTACCGTGAGGGAAAGGTGAAAAGTACCCCGGGAGGGGAGTGAAAGAGTACCTGAAACCGTGTGCTTACAATCCGTCAGAGCCTTCGGGTGATGGCGTGCCTTTTGAAGAATGAGCCTGCGAGTTAGTGGTGCGTGGCGAGGTTAACCCGTGTGGGGTAGCCGTAGCGAAAGCGAGTCTGAATAGGGCGAAATAGTCGCGTGCTCTAGACCCGAAGCGGAGTGATCTACCCATGGCCAGGGTGAAGCGACGGTAAGACGTCGTGGAGGCCCGAACCCACCAGGGTTGAAAACCTGGGGGATGAGCTGTGGGTAGGGGTGAAAGGCCAATCAAACTCCGTGATAGCTGGTTCTCCCCGAAATGCATTTAGGTGCAGCGTCACATGTTTCACGCCGGAGGTAGAGCTACTGGATGGTCTAGGGGGCCTACAAGCTTACTGAAATCAGCCAAACTCCGAATGCCGGTGTGTGAAGTGTGGCAGTGAGACTGCGGGGGATAAGCTTCGTAGTCGAGAGGGAAACAGCCCAGAACACCGGCTAAGGCCCCTAAGTGTGCGCTAAGTGGGAAAGGATGTGGGGTCGCTTAGACAACCAGGAGGTTGGCTTAGAAGCAGCCACCCTTTAAAGAGTGCGTAATAGCTCACTGGTCAAGTGGTTCCGCGCCGACAATGTAGCGGGGCTTAAGCGTACCGCCGAAGCCGTGTCATTCACACTATAGATCGGCTCCTGGTCTTGAACCAGGTGTCTAGTCGTGTGGATGGGTAGGGGAGCGTCGTGCATCCAGGGAAGCAGCCGCGTGAGCGAGTTGTGGAGGGTGTGCGAGTGAGAATGCAGGCATGAGTAGCGATTGCAGAGTGAGAACCTCTGCCGCCGGATGACCAAGGGTTCCTGGGCCAGGTTAATCCGCCCAGGGTAAGTCGGGACCTAAGGCGAGGCCGACAGGCGTAGTCGATGGACAACGGGTTGATATTCCCGTACCCGTGTGAATGCGCCCATGGTGAGGCCAGGGATACTAACCACCCGAGCGATGCCGAGTCTTCGGACGGAGTTGAGTGAGCGTGGGATCTGATCTGGTAGTAGTCAAGCGATGGGGTGACGCAGGAAGGTAGCTCCGCCAGTGAGTGGTAGTACTGGTGTAAGCGTGTAGGCCGGGTGATAGGCAAATCCGTCACCCATAAAGGCTGAGACGTGATGCGTAGCCGATTGAGGCGAAGTAGAGTGATCCTATGCTGCCGAGAAAAGCCTCTAGTGAGTGTTCACGTGGCCCGTACCCCAAACCGACACAGGTGGTCAGGTAGAGAATACCGAGGCGTTCGGGTGAACTGTGGTTAAGGAACTCGGCAAAATGCCCCCGTAACTTCGGGAGAAGGGGGGCCCGCTGACTTGAAACCCCTTGCGGGTTAGGGTTGGTTGGCCGCAGAGACCAGGGAGAAGCGACTGTTTACTAAAAACACAGGTCCGTGCGAAGTCGCAAGACGATGTATACGGACTGACGCCTGCCCGGTGCTGGAACGTTAAGGGGACCGGTTAGTCACACTTGTGTGGCGAAGCTGAGAACTTAAGCGCCAGTAAACGGCGGTGGTAACTATAACCATCCTAAGGTAGCGAAATTCCTTGTCGGGTAAGTTCCGACCTGCACGAATGGCGTAACGACTTCTCCGCTGTCTCAACCACAGGCCCGGTGAAATTGCATTACGAGTAAAGATGCTCGTTACGCGCGGCAGGACGGAAAGACCCCGGGACCTTTACTATAGCTTGGTATTGGTGTTTGGTTCGGCTTGTGTAGGATAGGTGGGAGACTGTGAAGCTGCGACGCTAGTTGTGGTGGAGTCATCGTTGAAATACCACTCTGGTCGTACTGGATATCTAACCTCGGACCGTGATCCGGTTCAGGGACAGTGCCTGGTGGGTAGTTTAACTGGGGCGGTTGCCTCCCAAAGGGTAACGGAGGCGCCCAAAGGTTCCCTCAGCCTGGTTGGCAATCAGGTGTTGAGTGTAAGTGCACAAGGGAGCTTGACTGTGAGACTGACGGGTCGAGCAGGGACGAAAGTCGGGACTAGTGATCCGGCACTGGCTTGTGGAAGCGGTGTCGCTCAACGGATAAAAGGTACCCCGGGGATAACAGGCTGATCTTGCCCAAGAGTCCATATCGACGGCATGGTTTGGCACCTCGATGTCGGCTCGTCGCATCCTGGGGCTGGAGTAGGTCCCAAGGGTTGGGCTGTTCGCCCATTAAAGCGGCACGCGAGCTGGGTTTAGAACGTCGTGAGACAGTTCGGTCCCTATCCGCCGCGCGCGTTGGAGACTTGAGGAAGGCTGTCCCTAGTACGAGAGGACCGGGACGGACGAACCTCTGGTGTGCCAGTTGTTCTGCCAAGGGCATGGCTGGTTGGCTACGTTCGGAAGGGATAACCGCTGAAGGCATCTAAGCGGGAAGCCTGTTTCGAGATGAGGTCTCCCACC
>NZ_JBQJIM010000064.1:0-12921 GCF_052078295.1 Crossiella sp. CA198 | reverse complement strand
GATACCAAACCACATCCTGGGCAAGCGGCCCGTTGCGGTTGGGAGGCTAGGGCCAAGCAGGTTGCAGGCCGCTTGCCCAGGATGCGGTGTGTCCTCTCCAGGCTGACGGGGATGGGGAACCGCTCGGATGGAGTTTGAAAAGCCACCCCCGCCGCCTGTTCTCCGGGCTTCGCCCGACCGCAGCGACCTACGGCGTCCCACAACGGCCAACGTGGCGTACGAGTTCGGCCAACTCACCGTCCATAACGGCCAACTCGGTGTACGACAACGGCCAACACTCGGTGTGTGTTGAGTGTTGGCCGTTGTGGTACGGGGGTTAGTGGTCGGCGCAGCAGGGGGTGGGGTTGGGGACCTCGAAGGGGGCGTAGGTGTTGTCGCCGGCGGGGGTGATGGTGAGGGTGAGGTGGCCTTCGTGCCATTCCGGGCGGACGTGGTCGCGGGTGTGTAGGACCGCGTTGCCGGTGGCGGGGGTGCCGCCGAGGACGGTGAGGCGGTTGATGGCGGTGGCCAGGACCGCCGCGATCGGGACTGTGCCGGTGAGGTGGGTTGAGCCGGGGAACAGGACGGCGCGGCCGGAGCGGCGGGATCGGTGTTCGGTCGCCGCTGACTCCGCGCCGGGAGAGTTGTCGCTGGGGAGTGGGCCGGTGAAGTCGGGGGGTGCCTCGAAGGACAGGGCCACGTGTGGGGTGCCGGTGCGGATGAGGTGGGTGCACACCGTGACCGTGTCGGGCAGGGCGTACTCGGCGACCAGGTCGCGGGCCAGGTGGTCGGCGGCGGCCAGGTCGGGGCTGCCGCGGTCGACGCCGGTCACCATGGCAGTGCCCAGATCGGGTTGGTGTAGAACCACAGGTCCCTCCAGGGGTCGGCGTCGCCGATGACGTCCATGGCCGGGCCGTGTGGGTCTACCGCCGCCCCACGCGGCCCTACTGCCTGCCGGTTGCCGTCGGTGCCGCGCAGGCGCAGGTAGAACGGCTGGTCCAAGCGTCCCAGCTGGTGGGTGAAACGCAGGGTGCCGTCCGTCTTGACCTCGAACGACCGGGTCACCTTGGCCTCGGGGGCGGTGAAGGTGTCCCGGTCGGTGGCGGGGCCGGTGACCTTGCCCTGGATGACGTCCACCCTGGCCAGCTTCGGCACGAAGGAGGCCCAGTTCGGCAGGCGGGCCTGGTCGATGGTGATGACCAGTTCGAGTGTGGTGCCGCGGCGGGCGTGCAGAACCCCGCCCAGGGACTGGGTTTGCCTGCCCCAGCGGTCGGTGGTGCGCAGCTGGACGTCCAGGCCGGCGATCAGGCCGCCGTGGTCGACCCAGACCCTGCCTGCCCGGATCGCGTCCATCACCGCGCCGTAGGAGTTCTCGCGGGCGCCGACGTGGGTGCGGCTGTAATAGCCGGGGAAGAAGTCGCCGGAGTTGAGGTCGGGATTGCCGCCGTGCACGGGGTCGGCGTGCTTGCCGTGGGTGTTGTAGTCGGTGTTGGGGCCGCGGACCGCGGTGTCGGCGTACACGCTGTGCGAGTCGGAGTTGGCGGTGATCCACCAGGGTTTGCCCTCGGCCAGGAGGCTGTCCCAGAGGCCGCCGACGGTGGCGGTCATCCAGTCGAAGCCGCCGAAGGTCCGGTAGGACTCCAGGGGATAGCCGGGCCAGGAGTCCGCGCCGGGGCTGGAATCGTAGTAGCCGCGCGCGCCGCCCGGCCCGTGTGGCTTGGGGATTCCCGCGGCCTGGTGGCCGGGGGCGCCTTCCATGCCGACCGCGATGCGGGGTTGGGCGTCGCGCCAGCCGCGGATCTCGTGCGGGGAGTCCAGGCCCTTGCGCGCGGGGTGGTTGGCGAGGAAGAGCACGTCCTCGATTCGCTTGCGCCCCATGGCATCGGCCAGGAAGTTGAGGCCGGAGATGGCCAGGGCCTCGTTGGCGGGAGTGGGGGCGCCGGCGTTGCGGGTGCGGCCGTCGAAGGTGGTCTCGAACTCCTTGAGCACCGCGACCTCGTTGCGGCCGGGGTGCACGATCACGGTGCCGTGCTCGGCGGCCGGGATGTTCCACTCCAGGCCCTGGAACACCAGGGTGCCACCGGCGTCGCGGCGGGCGGCCACGATGTCCGGGTTGACCTTGTCCACGCCCAGTTTGGCGTGCACCGGCCCGCCGTGGTCGGTGATCACCACCCAGTCCAGGCCGTGTGCGCCGGCGTGCCGGACCTGGTCGATCACCCGGTACTTGCCGTCGTCGCTGTACTGGGTGTGGATGTGGTGGTCCCCGGCCAGCCACCGGTAGCCGCCGCGTGGCGGCGCCGGCGAGGCCGCCGCGCTGCCCGCGGCGGCCCCCAGCACGGTCGAACTCGCGGCCAGGCCCGCGCCGAGCAGTCCGGTGCGGCGCAGCATCGAGCGCCGGGACAGCTCGGCCGGGCTCAGCGCCTCGTCCGGGACCTCCCGGTCGAGCACCGCCGCCGCGTCGGCCGGACCCTCGGTGTGAGCGTGTTCATGCTGGTGAACATGTGGATGGTGGTGATGTCCATGGCCCATGAGCGCACAGCTTCAGCGCGGGTGGTGAACGCCAGGCAAACGATCACGGGCCGGGAGGTGGCCGCGCGGTCCCGCTTCGGCACTCACACCGGCACCGCCCAGATCGGGTTGGTGTAGAACCACAAATCCCGCCACGGATCCGCGTCGTGCGGCACGTCCATGGCCGGTCCGTGCGGGTCGACCGCCGCCCCGCGCAGGCCCACTGCCTGCCGGTTGCCGTCGGTGCCGCGCACCCGCAGGTAGAGCGGCCCGTCCAGGGCGCCGATCCGGTAGACGAAGTGCACCTTGCCGGGCTGGCCGCCGACCTCGAACGCCTTGACCACCTTGGTGTCCGGGGCGGTGGAGGCGTCCCGGTCGGTGACCGGCCCGGTGACCTTGCCCTGGATGACGTCGACGCGGGCCAGCTTGGGCACGAAGTGCGCCCAGTTCGGCAGCCGCGCCTGGTCGACGGTGATCACCAGTTCCAGGGGGGTGCCGCGGCGGGGGCGGTGAGGGTGCCGCCGAGGGTGGCCTGGTGCTGGAGGCCGTGGCCGGTGGTGCGCAGCTGGATGTCCAGTCCGGCGATCAGCGCGCCGTGGTCGACCCAGACCCGCCCGGCCCGGATGCCGTTCATCACCGCGCCGTAGCTGAAGTCGGTGGCCCCGACGTGGGTGCGGCTGTAGTAGCCGGGGAAGAAGTCGACCTCGTTGAGGTCGGGCGCACCGCCGTGCACCGGGTCCGGCCACCTGCCGTCGCGGTCGAAGTCGCCGCCGGGGCCGCGCACGGCGGCGTCGGCGTAGATGGTGTGCGAGTCGGAGTTCGCGGTGATCCACCACGGTTTGCCCTCGGCCAGGAGGCTGTCCCAGACGCCGCCGACGGTGGCGGTCATCCAGTCGAAGCCGCCGAAGGTGCGGAAGGATTCCAGGGGGTAGCCGGGCCAGGAGTCCGGGCCGGGGGAGGCGTCGTAGTAGCCGCGGAACAGGCCGGGGCCGTGCGGCTTCGGGATGCCCGCGGCCTGGTGGCCGGGCGCGCCTTCCATGCCGACCGCGATGTGCGGGGCGGCGTCCCGCCAGTTGCGCAGCTCGTGCGGGGAGTCCCAGCCCTTGCGCGCGGGGTGGTTGGCCAGGAACAGGATGTCCTCGACCCGCTTGCGCTTGACCGCGTCAGCGAGGAAGTTGACCCCCGCGATGGCCAGGGTCTCATTCGCCGGGGTGCTGCTGAGCGCGTTCTTGAGGATGCCGTCGTAGTTGTTGACGAACTCCTTGAGCACGGCCACCTCGCCGTCGCCGCCGGGGTGCACGATCACCGTGCCGTGCTCGGCCGCGGGGACGTTCCACTCCATGCCGTGGAAGACCAGCGCGTCCGGCACGTCCTTGCGGGCGGCCAGGATGTCCGGGTGGATCTTCTCCACGCCGATCCGGGCGTGCGTGGTGCCGCCGTGGTCGGTGATCACCATCCAGTCCAGGCCGTAGTTGCGGCCGTGCCGGACCTGGTCGATCACCCGGTAACGGCCGTCCAGGCTGTACTGGGTGTGGATGTGGTGGTCGCCTGCCAGCCACTGGTATCCGGCGCGCGGCTGACGGGGCTGGGCGCGATCCGGGTCGGCCGCGGCGGTTCCGGCCAGCACCGAGGAGCCGGCCAGGCCGGCGCCGAGCAGGCCCGCGCCGCGCAGCATGGTGCGGCGGGAGAGCTGGCCGGGGCTGAGTTCGGTGTCCGGGATCGAGGTGTCCACGGCCAGGTCCGGCCCGGCGGCCTCGTGCTCATGGTCGTGATCGTGCCCGTGGTCATGATCGTGCGCGTGACCGTGACCATGGCCGTGCCCGTGACCGTGGTGGTGGTGACCCATCTGCTGACTCCCCAGTGCGTGAAACGGTGCCGCGGGGGTCAGCCGAGCGCGCGCCCCCATGCGGAGATCGTGAACTGTGGGATGTCAATGAAGGTAGAGCTGTTCAACAATCTCTCAAATTCGTCCATTTCGGACTGCTCGATCAGTCCTTCGGCTAGCATCTTGGGCTTGACCTGTGCCACCAGCGGCCGCCACCGGTCCTGGTCCAGATTGCCCATGCGGCCCAGCGTTCCGGTGTAGCCGATCTCGCCGAGACCGCTCGCCGCCAGCAGCGCGGGCAGGCCGCGGGCCCAGTGCAGATCGGCCCCGTGCCCGGCGTAGACCTGTTCGTAGGCGGCCATGATCCGGCGCACCACCGGGAACGGCGAGGTCTCCGCGGGCAGCTGGTAGGGGTCGGTGACCACGAGGCAGCCGCCCGGTTTGAGCCAGCTCGCCGCGCGGCGCACGATCTCCTCGCGTTCGGGCAGGTGGCAGAGCACGTAGCGGGCGTGCACCAGGTCGAACCGGCCCGGCGCGTAGGCCGGATCGGTCAGGTCGGCCTGCTGGGCCGCCGCGCCCAGGTCGGTGAGGTGGCGGGTGTCGATGTCGTTGGCCAGCACCCGCCCGAGCGGGCAGCGCTGGGTGAGCCAGCGCGCGATGGACCCGGCGCCCGCGCCCAGGTCCAGGCAGTCCCAGTCCGGCCGCGGGTCCAGGGCCTCGATGACCGCGATGGTGCCCGCGTCGGCGGCGTGCTGGATCGAGGTGAGCCGACCATGTTCGGTGGGCGAGTCCTTGCCCAGCGCGCTGTCGGTGTACCGCGTCATGCCCGCTTCCCCGCGTCCTGCTCGGCGCCGGCCACCTCGAAGGTGGCCACCCACGGCTGTTCCCGCGCCTGGGCCACCGACAGCAGGAAGTCGATCTCGCCGGGCAGGCCGTCACCCGGCAGCTGGGCCGCGTCCAGGGGGTTCGGATCCGGTTCCACGCCGGCGTTCTTGGCCCGCCGGGCGGCGGCCAGCCAGCAGGCGGTGACCGCGGCCTGCCGCTCGTCCTCCGGCACCCCGTTGGCGATCACGTGCGCCCGCGCCCGCTGCACGGTCTCCGGGCTGACGTAGTCGCGCAGGATCAGCATGGCGTCCCGGATCTCGATCACCCGCCGGTACAGCCGCAGGTAGGTCGAGTGCGGGGTGCCGACGAGGTCGCGGATCCGGGCCTGCGGGCGGGACAGCGCCACGTGCGGCACCTCCTCGATGAGGTCCCGCCACAGCGGCCACAACCGCCACAGCCAGCGCATGTTGCGCAGCATCTGCCCGGTGTCCAGCACCAGCGGCAGCGCCGCGCCCGCGGTCATCAGCACCCCGGTGATGCCGATGTTGAGTGCGGAGTACTGGCCCAGCCAGCGCGCGCCGGTGAGCAGCACGTAGAGCATGGTCAGCCAGAAGAACGCGGAGACCGCGAAGGCCGCGGCGAAGAGTCCGAGCCCGATCCGCAGCGAGCGGTCCTGCTTGGCCTGGTGGGCGTAGCGCAGGCACAGCAGCAGGCACGGGATCTTGGCCGCCAGATGCGCGGCGATGATGATCCACCAGAACGTGGAGTACCACTGCGCCTGGTTCGTGGTGACGCAGCCCTCGTCGTTGGGGAAGACGGTCAGGTTGAGCGCCACCAGGACCAGCAGCACCGCCGCGGTGCCGCCGTAGACCAGCTTGGCCCGGCGCACCCCGATCGCGGCCAGCACGAAGTCCAGCACCAGCGCGGAGCTGAACACGCCCCACAGGTTGGTGAACAGCCCGCAACCCGCGATCACGATGCCCGGCAACGCGTTCAGCGCGGAGAGCACCGGCGCGAGATAGATGGTGATGGAGCCCGCCATGCCCACCACGGCGAGCAACAGCATCCGCTGCTGCCGGGACCTCCTGGCCGCTGGGATGCGCAGCAGGATGACCACCCACATCGCCAGCACGCCGTACAGCTGGATCTGGGTGCCCAGTTCATAGACCGAAATTGTCTCCACGCCCCTTGTTGCGGATCCCCAGTGCGGCTTCGAGTTCCCCCAAGGCCCCGCTCGTGGCGGACGAGGCGGTGCGCGTGCCCGCGGCGGTGCGGATCAGGCTGGCCACCAGTTCGGCCTCCTGCTCCTGCTGGCTGGTGTAGTTGGTCCGCGCGAGCAGTCGTTCGATCAGTTCCGGGCTCAGGTCGGGCAGGAACTTCGCCAGCGACACCTGGCCCCCCTCCTCGGCGGCCTCGTGGTCGCAGAGGATGTGCCCGATCTCGTGCAGGATGATGTGTTCCCGGTGCAGCGGGGTGGTCTTCTCCTCGACGTAGATCTCGTCGTGGTCCTCGGTGGCGATCCACAGCCCGCAGGCGTTGACCACCATGCCGTTGGGCAGCGCGAGCAGGTGGATCGGCCGCCCGCGCTGCGCGGCCAGCTCCTCCACCAGCGCGTCCACCGAGAACGGCACCGGCAGGGTCAGCCCGTCGACCAGCGCCTGGCATCTCTTGCGGATCTGCCGAGTGGTCATCGCCTCGCCATATTTTCCGATGGGACACCTGCGGAACGAGCAGACATGCCTCATACCCGGGCGGCTATCCGTCTGATTCTGGTCGCCGGTCGCGGCCGGTGTCCAGTGGCGGCAGCCGCTCGATCTTGCGGGCCTGGGTGAGCATGGTCAGGATCGAGTCCAGCGTGGCGTCGGAGAGGCCCTCCGCGCGCAGCGCTATGGAGCGCACCTTCTGGTTGCGCAGCGCCAGGGCCAGTTCGAGCTGGGTGTCGATGCGCGCGGCGACCTCGTCGTTGAGGAAGTACTCACTGGGCACGCCGAAGAACTCGGCCAGCGTGGCCAGGGTGCCCTGGGTGAGGTTGCGCTTCTTCCCGGTGGCCAGCTCCCACAGGTAGGTGTTGGAGATGGAGGACCGGGTTTTCTCACGGATCTCCTGCGCCAGCTTGGCAAAGCCAGGACGCGTGCGCTTGTCCGGGTACAGCGTCGCGATCAAGTGGTTGATCTTGCGCGCGAGCTGCCCCGCCTCGGGTTCGAGCCCTTCGGTCTGGCCGGGATCCATACGAAACGTTCCTCGATGTCGGTGGCGGATACGACGTCCGAGTGTCCGCCATGGCGAATCAAGAGTACGTCTCGATTGTTCACATGTCCGCCAGGGTTGACAACCCGCCCGTTGGAGAGCGTACGCTAATGCCGCACGGACATCCGCTTCAGCGGATAGCGGGAGAACGAGGGGTACCTGGGGGTCTTCTCTGTTCACGGCGATCCCGCGGCAGTGCAGCGACCGCGTCCGACACCGTGGTTCGCTGGTTCTGGGGAAGGAACCGCTGTGCCCGGGGTGCGAGGGAAGGCACAGCGGTTTCTCCAGGTTTCCCGCTCTCGCTGCCAGCTCCGTGACCTACCGCACTAGCGGAAGTTCACGTCCGAGCAGGTGTAGAAGGCCTCCGGGCTGTCCGAGCGCTGCCAGATCGAGTAGATCAGGTGCCGTCCCGACTTGCCCGCCGGCAGTTTCGGGTTGAGCTGGTAGCTGCCGTTGACCAGGGGCGGATCGGCCTGGGTGTGGAAGCGTTCCAGGTCCGACCACTGCAGGGGCGAGGCGGGGTTGTAGCCGTTGCGGGTCACGTACAACTCGAACTGGCCGCGGTGCGGCACGGCGGCCCGGTACTGCCAGGTCACCGCGGCGCCCGCGGTCAGCTGGGTGGTGGCCCAGTCGGAGCGGGTCAGGTCCAGACCGCGGTACTTGTCGCGGCCCGCGCTGCAGAGTTTGCCGTTGGGGATGAGGAAGCGGTGGTTGCCCGCCGCGTTGGCCAGATTGACCTCGTGCCAGTCGTAGAAGGCCTGGGTGCCTCCGGTGGCGACCGCGGCCTTGCACGCGGCCGAGGTGGGGTTTTCCGGGTTCTCGTGCCAGCGGCACTGGTAGGCGCGGCTGACCGGGGAGAGCATGGTGCCGTGCGCCGAGGCGGGCAGGGCGCCGAACAGGGTGAGCAGCATGGGCAGCAGGGCCAGCAGGACCAGCCCGCGCCTGGGTGTTCTCGTCATGGTCTCGTCCTTCGATCTCAGGAATGCTCGAAGGTCCCCCGCGGCGACGGAAGGGCAGGGAGACAACGATTGCCATGCTGTCTGGTCTAGTCCAATCGCGACAGGGCTGACTGGAGTAGTTCAGTTCTTTCGGGCCAGCATCCGGTAGGCGCTGTGCAGGCCGCGGAACCGGGTGAGCGGGCCGAGCAGCCAGGACACCAGCGCGGCCGCGGCGATCACCGGGATGGCCAGGGCCAGTCCGGCGGCGCGGGCCACTCGGCGGAACCAGCCGGGTGGGGGCAGCCAGGGGCGGTCCGGGCGGGGCAGCAGCCGGAAGGTGAACTGGACGAGGACGCCCACCAGGGCGTGGGTGGCCGCCGGGCGGTCGCTGGTGTCTGCGAGCACGGTGAAACCAAGGTCGGTCAGCGCGGTCCGCAGGTTGTCCCGGGGCACGAAGTGCAGGTGCTGGGGCTGCATCCAGCCGATCCACCACCGGCCGGCCAGCCTGCCCCAGCGCGATTCCGGGTCGGGCACCTCGATCAGCAGCAGGCCGCCTGGCCGCAGCACCTTGAGCGCGGTGGCCAGTTCCAGTCGCGGATCGGTGCTGTGTTCCAGGTAGTGGTGCATGCTCACCACGTCATAGCTTTCCAGCAGGTCTGGGGCCAGTGCGGCGAACTCGCCGCGGTAGGCCCGCCGGATCCGGCCGTGCCGCTGCGCGATGCCCACGCCCGCGCCGAAGTCCAGGCCGTCGAAGCCGGTCTCCGGCAATGTCTGCCGGGCGGTGTGGCAGAAATGGCCATGCCCGCAGCCGACGTCCAGCCAGTCGGCCGGGTTGGCGTGCGCGGCCACGATCCCGGCCCTTTCCCGGTAGGAGCGGCTCTGCTTGGCGAAGACGGCGTCCATGGTCTTCTCGCCGAGGCCGTCGTAGAAATCGCGGTAGTAGAAGGCCAGTCCGTCCGGGGACAAGCAGGGGTTCTGGAAGACGTGGCGGCAGTCGGCGCAGCGATCCAGCTCGAACTCGCCGGGCTTGCCCTGCACCAGATCCGGGGTGCGCAGCAGCACCGGGATCCGGGTGGAGCCGCACCACGGGCAGGTGGCCCGGCGCGGTTCGAAGAACCGGGCCAGGCCCTGCGCCAGCTCGACGGTGTAGGCCGCCCGTCTGTCCATTGTGGTCAGTCCCGTCGGGCGATCACGCGATAGGCGTTGCACAGCCGCAGGTTCTCGGTGGCCGGCTCGATCAGCCGGTCGCCGATCACCGCGGCCAGCAGCAGCGGGGCGGCCGCGGTCAGCGCCGCGCCCCTGGCCGCCCGCTGGAGCAGGCCGGGCGCGCGGTGGTGCCAGGGCTGGTTGGAGCGCGGCGCGAACCGGTTGGCCAGCAGCCAGGCGGCCACCGTCAGGTCCGGCGCGCCCGCCTCGCGGTGCTGGGTGCCAACCACGGTGAAACCGAGTTCACCGAGCTTGCCGCGCAGGTTGTCCACCGGGTACATGTTCAGGTGCTGCGGCTGCAGCCAGCCGCCCCAGTACCGGCCGAGCAGGGTGCTGAACCGGCATTCCGGGTCGGGCACCTCGATCACCAGGTGGCCGCCGGGTTTGAGCGCGGTGTGCGCGGCCCGCAGTTCGGCCACCGGGTCGGTGACGTGTTCCAGGTAGTGGAACATGCTGACCGCGTCGTAGGCGCCTGCCATGCTGGGCGCGAGGTCGGGGAAGAAGCCGCGGTAGGCGCGGTCGATCCGGCCGCGCCGCTGGGCCAGTTCCACCCCGCTGCTCAGGTCGATGCCGTCGAAGCTGGTCTGCGGCCAGATCTCCTTGGCCTGGTTGCAGAAGTGCGCGTGCCCGGTGCCCACGTCCAGCCAGCGCTCGGGTTTGGCGTGCCCGGACAGCGCGCGGGCCTGGCTGAGGAAGTAGGCCCGGCGGGTGGCGAAGACCGACTGCACGGCGTGCTCGTTGAGCCCGTCGTAGGCGTCCCGGTAGTAGAACTCCAGCCCGGCCGCGTTGAGCCGCGGGTTCTGGAAGACGTGCCCGCAGGAGACGCAGTCGTCCAGCACGAACTGGCCGGGTTTGTGCGTGTGCAGGTCGGTGGCCAGCAGCCGCCGCCGCAACTCGGTCCCGCCGCACCACGGACAGTCCCGGCGCGGCGGTTCGAAGAACCGGCCGAGTCCGGCGGCCATGTCCTCGCGGTAGGCGATCCGGCTGGTCTCGATCGCGGCGGCGCGTTCGGCGCGGACCCCCGCGGTGCCGGTCAGCGTGCGCACCAGCCTGCCGGGCTCGGCGATCACCCTGGTCAGGCTGCCGCGCACCAGGTCGGCGGGCTTGAGCGTGCGACTGCCCGCGAAGACGGCCAGTGGTTGCGCGGACCAGGCCAGCAGCAGTCCGGCGGCCCACTTGCGGCCGGTCAGCGCGGTGGCGGCCAGCGCGGCGAGCACCGCGGCGCGCAGGATGACGTGCAGTTCCAGGCCCGCGCCGTGCACGGCGTGCTGGATCGCCGGGTCCTGCTCGCGCACCGCGGCACTGGCGGCCAGGCCGGGGGCGACCGCGAAGGCGGTGTCGGCCGGGGCGCGCAGTTTGATCTCCAGTGCGGCGGCGGCCAGGTCGGCGCCGTCCGGCCGGGCGGGCACGCCCACCTGGTCGAGCAGGCCGGGGTCGGCGGCGATGGCGTGCGCCGCGGTGCGCCCACCAGCCAGGCGGTTGCCGCGGTAGGTCGCCGGATCGACGTCCCGGAGCAGGTCGAGGGCCTGCGCCAGGGTCAGGTCGGCGGGCACCAGGTCCAGCGCGGCGAGTTGTTCCCGCTGCCGGTACGCCTCGGCGGCGGCCAGGGTCGACTGGTCCAGTCGCACCCCGTGCGCGACCGCCGCCCGCCCGTCGGCGGCCGGGGTGGCGGGCTGGTCCCGGAGCACCGGCAGCGCGGCCAGGCGGCGGCGCAGTTGCGCGGTGTCGGCGGCGAGCAGCCCGACCACGGCGGCCTGGGCCAGGCGGGCGATCCAGCGACGACGACTCGGCATGATCACGATCCTCAACCGCGACTCGCGGGTTCCCGATCTGCGGGGGCGTGTCGCGGCAGGTTACGCCCGATCGAGTCGTGCCAACCGTCCACAGTGGATACTGCGGGGTTTAGGGCTCCTGGAAGACGACCTGGGGGATCGGCGCGGCCGAGCGGGAGGACGTGGCCGGGGGCGGCGGCGCGAACTGCGGCTGGGACACCATGGACTGCCGCGGCCGTTCCACCGGAGCGGACTCGGTCAGCACCGGCGCGACCACGACCGGCTTGTCCGCCACCGGCTTCTTCTCCGCGACCGGCTTCTTCTCCGGCGCCGGAGCGGATTTCGCGTCGATCGCGTTGCGCGCGGCGGTGATCCACAGTCGCAGCATGTGCTCGTCCCGGCTGCCCTTGATCGTGACTAGCAGACCGGAGAAGGCGCTGCGCAGCTTGGCCGCCAGGGCGGGGCGCTCCCGGATGACCGTCCACAGCGGATGGTTCGCCGGAAGACGGGCCGCGGCGAGGCGCTGGGCATTCACACGGAGTTCCGCGGTGGGCAGTTCAGCCCATGCCACAACGGTCTCGGCATCAAAGGTCACTGGATCAACTCTCTCAGTTACCGTTCCCACCTGCGGGCAGGTGCTCCCGAGATCGGGGAGATGACACCATTCTGGCAGAAACCACACCGGGGCTGCCACGAACGGCACGCCGATTCACCGATGTGACGCGAAACTTGTTGCCCGATAGGGCATTTCCGGCAGGGTCGCGCGCACTTCGGGCACACCGGGTGTCGATCACGCTACCGTCCGGCCTGAGCTGGGCGGATGTCCGGCCAGCCGGCGGAACTCGCGGCTGAGGTGGGCCTGGTCGGCGTACCCGTGCGCGGCGGCCAGATCGGCCAGGTTGCCCTGGTTGTCGCGCAGTACGCGCTGGAAGCGCAGGATTCGCGCGAGTGTTTTCGGACCGTATCCGACCGCGCCGGTGATCCGTCGCCGCAGGCTTCGTTCGGACACGCCGAGCCGGTCGGCCAGCGCCATTACCGATAATGGCGCGGGCACGTCAAGAGCCCGGCTGGCTGTCATCACAACCGGATCCAGTTCGCCGGAGACGGCGAGCCGTCCGGCGGCGACGCGGTGCACCAATGCGCCGATGGTCGGCACATCGGGTGATCCGTCGAACTGTTCGGCCAGCCCCCGGACTCCCCACAGATCCTCGACGTCCACGGTCCGGTCGCGCAACCGTTCGGCCGGAGTTTTCCCGAGCAGCAGCGAACCCGCCCCCGGCCGCAACCGCAACCCCACCAGCAGTCCACCCGGTGGCAGCCGGGCCTCTCGCGGGCCGGTGTCCGGACCGGTCACCACCAGGCGACCGGCCAGCCACAGCAGGTCGAGGCAGCCGTCCGGCACCACCCGCTGGACGCGCGGCCCCGGGCTGCGGTCGGTCCACAGGCAGCTCGCGTGCGCGCGCAGGGCGGCGGCCGGGCGGTACTCCCGGTATCCGCTGATAGGGCTACCTTCATTCATGGCCGGGACCTCCGGGGAACGCTCTGCTCGCTTGTCCTGCGAGGACTGAAATGAGACGGCGTCCCCGGAGGTTTCAGCCGGAGGCTCGCCATCTCGGAAGGT